>CAOJXO010000015.1 GCA_948465545.1 uncultured Bacillota bacterium | reverse complement strand
GCAGTGCATGGGGGAATTGGAGTTATAGTCCATTGCTAAATGGAGGCTATCCAGTACAAAAGACTCTCTTTGCCATTGGCGGGTTGACAGGTTCTCAGAATGTTTACAATTATTTGACTAGCACATTGAAATTTAGTGTGGTGTAAACTATTCAAGGTAAAAAAAGAAAGTGCAAATTGCACTTTCTTTTTTATAAATATTTTAATTTTTGATTAACGGCTGCGATAAGTTCTTTTTTCTCATTGCTGATTTTACAGTCAAACACATCACTAAGCAGGCTTTCTAAGATTGCTTTATAACGCTTAGGGTTTACCTGTGGGTAGTACTTTTTAATATCATCTCCATTAATTTTAAGGTCTTTTACATTTATAATAAGTTTTTGACTGATGATATATTTATAAAAGAACTCATATTTCATAGCAAGAAATCTCGATTTTTTGGTGAGTAGGAGGTAGATGGTTGGGAAATTATCAAAATATTTAAAGAAATATGGTTTATTGCTTTCACGATTGAGGGCGGCGTAGTAACCTGACAAAATGTTGATAAGTTGACTCATAAGTTTTTTAGGAAGTCCAAGTTCAAACAAGGTACGCTCCAAATAATATGATACGCTAATAGGGTTGACTGTATCAATAAGGTCTATAAGGAAGCCTTGTGATTTATGCTCCACCTTCTTTATCATATCAAACTTAATGCGAGGAATATCCATTCCAAAAGCCGACCACACTTGGTGTTTATTAAATATTTTAAATGCTTTCATAAACGCGTTTGGTTTTGAAGTTTTATATTTCATAGGGCTATGAAGAATTTTAACAATTTCGCTTACTCGACGCTCGTTTGAAATTCCTTTGATGTTTTTAGAATATTTGATTGCTGTGGCCAATGTTTCTTTATCTATTTTAAAATTAAGTTCGCATTGAAATCTGAATAATCTTAATATTCTTGCACCATCTTTGGAAAGTACAGATTCTGGGGTTTCCACTGTGCGGATAATTTTCTTTTTAATATCATCAACCCCATGGTAAAAATCAATAATTTCATCTTTGTTTATGTCATAGTATATAGCGTTAATTGTAAAATCACGCCTTTTTGCATCTTCCTCAATGTTTGTGATAAACTCAACCTTTTCAGGGGAGTGTTCACCATTATCGCCATATACTTCACGGCGGAACACGCTGTATTCATAAACATCATCACCATTTGATATCAGAGCCGTGCCGAGTGTTTTGCTTCGGATTTTAACATCAAATTTTGTGTCTTTAAGAATTTCCACAAGTTCGTCTAATGTTGTTGCACTTGCAAGGTCGGCTTCTTCAGGCTCTATACCAATTAAATAATTTCTAACATACCCGCCAACCACATACAAATCATTTGGAAAGTGTTTTGCAAGTTCTTTTAACTTTTGTGAAATTTTAACAACCATAATCCCTCACATTTTGGTAAAATATTCTCTTATATTTTTAGAATAAACTAAAGTCCTAAATAAAGTCAATAATATTTGATATAGATTTGACAATATTTAACTATATATAGTATACTACAAATAATTAAAAATGAAAAAAGAAAAGACGCAAAAGTTGTCAAAAAAATCAAAAAAAACGAAAGAAGTTCAAGTGATTGAACGCTTTTTTCCTAATATAAATGATGGATTAAGCGAGGAGCAAGTAAACTCACGAAAACTTGCTAAACTTACAAACAATACAAAAACAAAATCTTCAAAGTCCTATTTATCAATTTTTGTCAGGAATATCTTCACTTTTTTCAATTTTTTATGGCTTGTTATTGCTGTGGCGTTGATTTTTGCGGAGTCTTACAGCAATCTTGTATTTTTGGTTGTTATAACAGCGAATACTGCGATTGCAATTATTCAAGAAATTCGTGCAAAAGTTTCTGTTGAGAAATTGTCAATGGTGTCTGCCCCTCGTGTTAAGGTGATCCGTGGTGGAAAAGAATTTACTGTGCCTGCCTCTGAACTTGTGCTTGATGATATTATGATTTTGTCTAATGGCGACCAAATCCCTACTGATTGTATAATCTTAGATGGCAAGGTGGAAGTGAATGAAAGTTTGCTTACTGGTGAGTCTAACGCTATTGCAAAGACCGTTGATATGCAACTTCTTTCTGGAAGTTTCTTAGTGTCAGGTTTATGTTATGCTAAGGTGGATAGGATTGGTAAGGATAACTACATTCAACAAATGGCAGCACGGGCAAAAGAGTTTAAAGCACCACAGTCCAACTTGTTTAAAGATCTTAATAGGCTTATTAAATATATCTCAATCGCACTTGTGCCTATTGGCATACTCACTTTTCTAAAAGAATATATGGAGCCAGAATCTATATGGCAAAACTGGGTGGTTAATACTAGCGGTGTTATTACCAGTATGATACCAGCGGGCATGTATTTGCTTGTTACTGTCAGTCTTGCTGTTGGTGTTGTTAAACTTGCCCGCAAAAAGACTTTGGTTAAAGATTTATACTCAATCGAAATGCTGGCAAGAACAAATGTATTATGCCTCGACAAGACAGGGACTATCACAGACGGCACAATGAATGTGGTTGATTTTACCACTTTTGGAAGAAAGCGAAAAGACACTGTAAAAAAACTTATCTCTTGTTTTTTAAATAGCCATAAGTCTTGCAATGCCACATCAAACGCTATGATTAAAGAGTTTGGTAAAGATGATTCTATGAGAGCGACTGACACGCTTGAATTTTCATCAGAGCGTAAATATTCTATTACCGCTTTTGGAAACAAGGTTTATTTTCTAGGTGCGACATCACGTATTAAATGTAAATTGACAGAGGTGCAAAAGGCATTTATTGAAGAAAGGGCTTCTAAGGGGCTTAGGGTGGTTGCGTTCACCGAATATGATGGAAAGTTTGATGAAAATATGGACGGAAGCAAATCAAAGGTGTTGGCTTTCATTGTGCTTGAAGAACATATTCGTGAAAATGCAGTAGAAACTATTTCATGGTTCAAGTCAAATGGTGTTGAAATAAAAATCATCTCTGGTGATGATCCTGCCACTGTTGCAAAGATTGCAGAGCGTGTAGGCGTTGAGCATAGTGACAAATATGTTTCTCTTGAAAATTTTAGCATTAATGAAGTGGAACAAATGGCGACAGAGTTTACTGTGTTTGGACGTGTTACACCAGAACAAAAGTATGCTCTTGTTAGGGCTCTTAAAAATAAAGGCATGGTTGTTGCCATGACTGGCGATGGTGTAAATGATACCCTTGCACTTAAAGAGGCAGATTGCAGCATTGCTATGGCTGATGGCAGTGAGGTGGCAAGAAGTATCTCAAAACTTGTGCTTATGGATTCCAACTTTACAAGTTTGCCAGCAGTAGTGAAAGAGGGAAGGCAGGTTGTAAACAATGTGCAAAACTCATCTTCGCTTTTCCTTATGAAAACTTTCTTTGCTGTGCTTCTTGGAATATTTACTTTGATTTTTAGAATTCCATATCCTTTTCAACCTGTAAACATGATGCTTCTTGAAATGTTTGTTATAGGACTTCCTTCTTTCTTCTTGGCATTTGAACCAAATGAAAAGCAGATTAAGGGCAATTTCTTGCCACAAGTGTTTAAGAAATCAATTCCACGTGCAATAATGTTGTTTGTTTGCGTGCTGGTTGTAATTCTGCTTCATGAAAATGAGGCTATACCACTTATAGATGCAGAGTTTATAACACTGCTGGTTTTGACACTTACTTTTACAGGAGTGCTAAACTTGGGAACATTATGTATTCCTATGAACCTTATAAGGGGGATTACTCTTGGGTTGTCAGTGGTTTTAAATGTTGTTGCAATACTGGTGTTAGGTAAATTGTTTATGGTTACAGAATTTAGTTTGTCAGTTATGATGACATTCTTTACAATTCTTTTCTGTACCTTTCTTATTTATCTTCTTGTGTGGTTTAATCGCAAGAATATTGAAAAATTAATGCAAATGCTTGCTAAGTTTGTTAAAAAGAATAAAAAGGGTAGATAATCTGCCTTTTTTATTTGTTAATTTATAAAAAAAGTGTATACTATAATTAATTAAATAAAGGAGAAAGAATATTATGAAACGAACAGGAAAAGTGTTCGGGGTCATAATATCCCTAATTTCCCTCCTGACAGGCGTAACAATGGCAGCCTTATCGGGGGGGGGATTTTTGACTCTGCCAAAAATAATGAAGAAATAACAGATAACTCT
>CAOJXO010000014.1 GCA_948465545.1 uncultured Bacillota bacterium | reverse complement strand
TTTTATCAGTAGAGGTTTTTATATTTCTTATTTCATATTTTTGCCCTACCTTTAATTTTGCATTATAGTCGCTCACCTGATATGCAGCCCTACTTCCATCTATATATACATCATAACTGCAATAATCTTGTTCTACCGTCCAATGAGTTCCGTCTAGGTTTGTATTTATATCAAAAAAATATGTATTTGATATCCAATTAGCATATAAAGTTGTCGAACCTACTAAATCACAGGTGGTTATAGCAGGGCTTCCATCCGAGTTATAATACTTTGTTCCTCCTCCATTTGCCTCTGTATAATATCCTTCAAACGTATATCCACTTCTACTTGGTACACTTATACTTGGCATTGTATATGTATACGTCGTTGTTATACTATCACTTCCCCCACTTCCATTTTGTTTATCGAAACTTATCGTTATTCCGTTGGATTTGAGATAATATACTGGCATTAAACTTTTATATACTACTGGATTTGCATTATTGTCAGTCCAATATAGGGCAACCATACGGTCATCGAAAGACAAAACAGATGATGTTGTTCTTCTACTAATACTAATTGTTCCATTACTAGCACTTCCCAGATACCAACCTGCAAAATTAAAACCACTTACACCAGTTTTTGGACTTGAAGAACACTTTACCAGTCCATGACTATATTCATTATCATATTGTAAATGATATGTTGCTTTATATGTATTGCCATCTACCTCCATTTTACTTTCTAAATAATTATGTAAATTATTTTTAAAGCCTAAACTTGCTGATGGATTACTACCAGGATTAATTGTTTGTGGTACATAAAATGCATAATCCAAATTTATATGATATCGTGAACTTGCCCCCTGTACATTTTCTTCTATTCCGCTATTATTTTTGTCAGAGTCAAAAATCCCCCCCCCGTCAGGCTTACTAACGCTACGCCTGTCAGGAGGGAAATTAGGGATATTATGACTGCCGCAATCTTACTTGCTCGCTTCATAATATTCTTTCTCCTTATATTTAATTAGTTATAGTATACACATATTTTATAAAAAACACAAATGAATAAATAAAAAACACGGCGTTGCCGTGTTTTTTATTACTTATTATTGATAGCAGAAATTTCTTTAATCAAACTTTCAAGTCTTGCGTTTATATTTGCAAGTTCTTCTGGGTTAGAGCCTTCTTTCACTTGTTGAGCCTGAGTTTTTAAATTCTCAATCTCATTAATAATTTTATCTCTTTCCTTATTTAATTCTTGATTATTTGACTCTTCAATAGCATCGTTTATTTCACTATTAATAAGCATCTTCATTTTGTTGAGTTTACGCTCTTCCTCACTAATTCTCTCACTAATCTTTTCTAAACTTGCTATTCTATCTTCATCTTTTGAAGTATCGTTCTGAATTGGGGTCTTTGCCTTTGGAGTTGATGTGGTAGTAGTTTTTCTAGGTCTGCCTACTGGCTTTTTCTCTTTAGGTTCTGTTGCCTCTTTCTTTGGTCTACCACGCTTTTTAGGTTCTTGTGGAGCAACCTTTTCGGTTGGCTCTTTACGAGGGCGACCACGCTTACCCTTAGGTTTTTCCTCTATCGCTTTAACCTCTTCTACCACTGGTTTGGCAGGCTCTTGAGGTTCTACTACTTCTTTCTTTGTTTCTTCAACCTTTGTTTCCTCTTCAGGTTTATACTCTTCAACAACCATTGCAGGTTCGGGTTCTTCTTTTTTCTCTTCCAGTGCTGGCTCTGATTGTTTTGGTTCTTCTTGTTGTTGATTCAAATCAATAAATGAACCGAAAGCCTCAATATCACTAAGCCTCTTTTCTTCTTCAATTTGAGTTTCCGTCTTAGGCTCATCAATAAGAGTGCCATTCATATCATATACTTTTCCGTCAATATCATGGAAAAGTCCATTAGGGTCATGATATGAGCCATCTTTGTAAACATAGTTGCCATTTTCATCATACACACCATCATTTACGCTTTGATCTTCCATTTCATCGCCAAGTCTTGAACGAAGAGTATTATTTTCGTCGACCAAACGCTTAATCTGTGTTTGCACAACAATTAATTCTTTTTCATTGTTGTCGCGTTGTTTTTTAAGAGTTTCTTTTTCTTCCTCAACCTTCTTTTCCATTTGGTTATAAGCACTCTTCATAACCTTTTCATAGAAAGATTGATACTCTGCAACCATTGCTTTTTGTACTGTTTCTTTAGATTCATCAAGTTGAGCACGAAGTTTATCAATTTCTTGATTCAACTCTTCAATAGAAAGTGCAAATCTTGTTTCTTCTTGATCGTACTCATTTTGAAGTGCCTCTTGTTTAGCAATTTCTTGCTCTTGTTGTTTTCTAATGAAACCCACTTCCATTCTGTTTGTGGTTGCTTCTTGTTGTTGAATAAATTTGTTGATATTTTCCTTAGACGCCTGAATCTTTCTTTGAAGATCTTTCTGAACATTCTCATAGTTACGTCTTAACGCCTCTTTTTCGGCCTCAGCATGAGAAATCTTTGCAAGAGTACTTGTCTTTTTATTAATAAACGCCTCAGTTTCTTTCATTGCACGTTCAAGCACTAATGAGCCGTCAACCCCTGCATCACCAAAGTTGTATTCAATATATTCAACGTCGCTTTTCTTAGCATTTTCAAATTCTTCTTTTGCTTTTCTTGCTCTGCTTTCATAGTACTCTCTAAGTTGAGGGTTACCTTTCGCAATTTCCTTTGAAGAGAAGAGTAAATCATAATCAATATAAGAAGGAAGGTCAACACAAGCATTTGAAATAAATCTTGCAAAAATATGATAGTTGTTATAGATATCGTCAAGGTTTGAAATCTTTTTACCCTTTAAGAATATCTGGGCAACGATGCCAATTATAACAACAAAAACTGGAAGGGCGATTGAGGCTACAAGAGCAGTAAAGGTAACAGTTGGTGCACTATTTACTGCTTGGCAAGCAATTCCCAAAATTAGACTTATGCCCGCCCAAATAATTGTAGCAAGATTGAGGTTTTTAATATTATTGTCCCAACTGCTTGTCTTTAAAGGCTTTTCAATTAAGTTTTCCATTGAAAGATAATATGTAGGCTCTTTTTCTCTGAAAAGAATAAATTGTTGCCAGTTGTAAGTTAGACGTTTTGGGCCTTTTTTAACAAGTTCATTAAACTCCTTAATGTTTGACTGGTCAATCTTTTTATTTTTGAAAAGCCATGAGTTTAATTTATATAAACTTCTTTTAAGGCGAATTTCATAAGAATAAAAAGTTTTTAAAACAAATAAAAACACCAAAAATGCTTCGACAGCCAAAACAACTGCTAAAATTCCAACAAAGCCAAGTGCAGATGTAATTTGTACAAAGAATGATTTGAATGCACCTTCAACATCACCCAACATTGATTGCAACATATATTCCTCCCCTTTTTATAAAACAAGTATAACACAAGAAAATAAATATTCATAATAAAAATAAAAGAAAATTTTTATTTATTTATATTTTTTTCATATTTTTTAATTTTATTTATTTACTATTTATTTTATATATTTTTCCGCCTTATTTTATAGGGAGAATAGACCATTTTCTTAATTTACTTAAAATATTCAATTAATTCAGCATTTTTTAATGATAAAATATATTTTTTATCTATTTTAATATTAAAACCTTTTTCTATCGCGAGGGTATATAAGTCTAATTGTTTAGAATATTTATTTAATATTTTTTTGGGATTTTTTTCTTGCGTGAATTTATAATCAATTAATATGTTTTTTTCTCCGATTGCAAACATATCTACAACACCTTGTACAAGCACTTCATCTTCGCTATTTTCGCCGATTATTTCCTTTAAACTTGCACTCATAACAAATTGTTTTTCTTTATATATTGTGCTATTTTTTACAGTATTTTTTATTAATAGAATATTTTTAAGAAGAATGTTTTTATCTATAAGTTCAAGATAACCTTCTGTAAACTCATGAAAGTGAAGAGTTAGTTCTTGCTCTAAACTTTCCATATCAAAAACTTTTTCAAAATTTATAAGTTTCAATGCTTCATGATATGCATTACCTTGCTCTATAAAATTTGCCCCTTCCGTTTCATCAAGAACAATCTTCTCGTAAAACTCTTCTTTGTTTTGAGAGTTCAATCCAGTGACAGTGTTTTTCAAGTTTATTTTGCAAAGATGTTTATTGTAATAATTAAAGTTGAAATAATCATTTAATGCGTTTATCACTTTTTCATCACTTTTGCCAGTTAATGTATTTTCAGGTTTGGTATAAGAAATCTCTCTCACTTCGGTCACGTGATTAAATTGCCAATCACCGGCTGTTATTGTCCCCTGCGACAAAAGAGATGTAACAAACTCTTTTCCAAAAGCAAACCCTATCAAAGACAGATAATTCTTTGCATCAAGCACGTTAAAACTTTCACTTAAAATCAGGTTATTGATATTCTCCTGCCCAACAATATATAAATGGTTCTTTGCACGGGTTAAGGCAACATAGAAAATCATAATCTCATCTATCATATCTTTTTTGTGGTTTTGCTTTTTTATAACTTCAATCACTGGAGAGGTAAACTTGGTGTTTGTTTTCTCATCAAATATGTATGTACCCAAGCCAAACTCACTGTTAATTAGATAACTTTTTGTATTTGGCTTTTCTAACTTCTGTCCAGCACCTGCCAAAATGACAATAGGATATTCAAGCCCCTTGCTGGCATGAATAGTCATAAGTTTAATTGAGCCACTTCCGCTTACATTTGTGTTACGCTTTTTGCCACCAACTTCGGTAAAGTAGGACACAACCTCTGCAATATTAAAATCAAAATCATTTTGTTTTATATCCTGCAAGAAGTTGTTTACCTGCATCAATTTGTTTATTCCATTATATTTAAGGTAGGCAAAGTAATTCTTCTTTGCAAAAAGGTCGTTTAATGCATAATAAAGCCCGTTAACTTCCGCTTGCAAAAAGAGGGTCTTTAACATATTTAGAAACTCTTGTACTTGTGGGTTTTCTTGTTCCTGATTTACAATAGCATAAAACCCCTTCTCTTCTGGATATTTAAGACGGAGCAATGCAAGGTCGTCAAGAGTAAATCCACCCAGATACGAACTCATAACAGAAACCAAAGCAACATCATCATCTTTATTCAACAGCAACTTACAAAGATTTATAAGCATCTGTACTTCAGGCTCTTCCACTTCAAGTCTTTTTTCATCAGAAAGCACTGGATAGCCACGTTTCGCAAGTGCAAGTGCAAGGTCGCTCATAAGTGAGCCACGATTTCGCAGTAATATTGCAATATCATCAAACTCTACCTTTCTAAACCTGTCATTTTTCTCATCGTATATTTGACTAACCAGAAGTTCATCAATTCTAGCAATGATTGTTTCCACTTCGTGAGTGTTTTTCTCTGCCAACCATAACTTATCATCTTTTACACTATAAATCTGCTTTTCACACCTTTCTTCTTCATCTTCACAGTCTACAATATCCACCCTAACCGAAGGCAAAGCCATCTTCTCAAAAGGCATCTCTCCACGAAGAAGTGAGGTTGCGGAGTAATCAATACCAACGCTTTCTGTTGTCATCACTTTCTCAAAAATGCGATTGATAAAGGATAGAAGTCTGTTGTCACTTCTAAAGTTGCTACGCAAATATGCCACACCGCCGTCCTGCTGTGCTGAAAAATCTGCCACGTCCTGTTGCATAATTTCCATAGTTGCATTTCTAAAACCATATATCCCTTGTTTTGGGTCGCCAACTGCAACAAAATGTCCTTTTGCTGTTATCGGCTTTATTATCGCCTCTTGAATCCTATTCGTGTCTTGATATTCATCTACAAATATATAATCATATTTTTCTTGCATAGCAAGAAGTATGTTTTCATCTTGCATTAAAGAAAGTGCAAAGTTCTCTATATCAACAAAATCAACAACATCAAGTTTTCTTTTTAGAGATAGGTAACACTTATTAAATATTTGATAAAGTTTTAATAGTGCAACCGCCAAACTTCCGCCCTGTTGTTTTGCAAACATCTCCTGACTAAACTGAAATTTTGAATAATCATCAAGTACATTTTTAAACTTAGTACGTATCACCTTAACAAGGTCTGCAAGTCCTTCATCACGTCCTTCACCACGCACCACGGGAATGTTTGGCAGACTTATACGGTTAAGGGTTTTAATATTATCAGCAAAATTGTCGCTTTTGTTAAACGCAAGTAAAACCTTCAAACTCTTGCAAAATTCCACATATTTAGGTTGAGATGTAACCTGACCTTCAATAGTGTCAATCTCTTTTTCCATTTGACTTAATACAACAATAAGGTTTTTATTTAATAATTCCAATGCATTTTCAAAAAGTTGAGGCTGATTATTTATGTAATAATCAATCTTATCCTCTGCATTTCTTACCGCACTGAAATAAGCATCTATATCCAGCAGTGTATCAAAGATAACTTTTTTATTTTTCCTAAAACTATAATAAATTTCTTGCAGTGCCTCAGGCTCTATCTTTTCAAATTCTGTAATAGCGTTTTCAAATGCGTCAGTTTTTAACTGCGACGCATCTTCCATAACCCTAAATCCTTCGTCAATATCAAGTCTATCCAAATTTTGTTTTACAAGTTTTTCACAAAAAGCATCTATGGTGCAAATATCTGAAATAGAAAGGTCGTCAATTTGTTCCAGCAAAAAACTATCCGCCGTCTGCTTAATAAGTGCTTTGTTAAGACGCTCTCTCATTTCGCCAGCGGCTGCCCTAGTAAATGTAAGTACCAAAAGGCGTTTTACAGGAATTTTCTTTTCTATAATGAGGTTCGTTAAATATTTAATCACAACAAAAGTCTTACCACTACCCGCAGAGGCACTGACAATTAAATTTTTCTTATCATTATTTAAAACGCTTAACTGCTCTTTAGTTGGAGTTGTTTTCATTTCTTAAGCACCTCCATAATATCTTCTTGATTTATCTTGTCTTTTTTGCGATAACCACGTTCTTTATCAAAAAGACATATACTTTTAAACCCGCACTTATCACAAGCACTTGCATCTGGTTTAGGTGCAATATATCCGCTTTCCATTTCACCAAGTGCCCTTGACGAAACCCGTTTTGCATACTCTTCAAAATTTTCAAGTGGATACTTTGCAAGTGCACTACCCTTATATCCACCTCCCGCTTTTGTTGACACTGCAATCACATCACTTTTTCCATTTTGAATATTGCGGTCAAATAGAGAAATTACATCTTCATCATTTACAATAACTCCCTTTAATATAGCGTCACTGCTGTCAACCTTATCATAGTCATAACGGCAATCAAAATACAATGTCCCCGCTTGAACTTTATTAAGCATTTTTGCGGCAGCATTTTCATACAAGAACAGTTGGAGTTTGTCGCCATAATATAAGTCTTTAAGAATTGGTGCAACCTTTCCTGTTTTATAGTCCATAATACGGAAATAGTCTCCTGCTTCATCTATACGGTCAATCTTACCTAAAAGCCTTATTATTTTATTGCCATCATATTCAAGGTAAAGTTCATCTAAATTCTTTTCAGTGTAAACTGGTCGGAATGAAGATGCCTTTTGCTCCATAGCGATTCTGCTTAACATCAAAAATGCAAGCCTATCAATATAATCAAGAAGGCTATTTTTATCAATCGTTGCGTCTAATTTTTCAGACAGATTTTCTTCTTTTATTGCAACAGGTAAAGCCTGTGATAAAAACTTTCTTATGTCTAAGTTTGATAAATCACCTAATTTATCTCTATACTTTTTAACAAACATTTCGGCAAGTTTATGACAGATGTTTCCTATATCACGCTCATCAAACTCATATTTTTCAAACTCATTTACACGCAATCCATATCTTAAAAAGTGTTTAAACGGACAATTAAAATATGTTTCAAGTTGGGTGACTTTTGTATAATCTTTAGGGAAAAACAGGGAGTGAGGCTCTGCACTCAATATCGTTCTGTTTATATCAAATCGGCTATAATCACATTTTAAAATTTCCATAAGTGAGGAAGTGAATTTGTGTTTAACATTGCCACACTCTTCAAGTGCCAAATCTAAACTTCCACTTGATATTAACAATTTTTGAATATCAATGTTGTTATCTATTTCTGAAAACTCATAAAGCGTACTTGAATGCCAAACCTTCTGCCCGAATATACAAGAAAGGCTGTCTACATATGTAGGCATTTCCACCTTCTTGCCCTCACTGTTAAGTTCAAGAAAACTTACAATAAGTGAGTTTGAAGCCAAACAAAGTAGATTAAATAGTTTAAATCTATTTCGTCTATTTATCATTCTTATAGTTGGCTCTATTTTTTTCACAACACTAAGGCTTGCAATATCATCATCGCTAAGAAGAGAAGAGTCCCCCTTAATTTGTGGTAAACATTCGCCACCCGCAATAATAAGGTTTTTAACTTCGCCAAAGAAACTTGTGGTTGCATCGCCAATCATCACGCCGTCCACATAGGTTGGCACGGTTGATACTTCTTGGAAAGTTAAAAGCAGTTTTAACTGTTTTAGATATTCGCTTTTAGAGCACTTTTCATCTTGATTATATTCTGCGATTTTATCAAGTGCATCTATAATAATTTCTTCCGCTTGAATGTTTATATTGTACTCTCTTACATTCTCATTTTCTTTTAACACATCAAGAAGGTGTGTATAGTTTGTTTTGTAATCTTCAATTACCTGCTTTAATGAGTTGCTGATTTTTTGATAGGTGTCTGACTTATCTACTACTGATAAAACATCAGCAAGTCTAGGTTCTGCTTCCACCAAATATTTTTTATATCGTGCCTTGCCAAAAACATTTAAACTTTGCACCTTTTTGCATATAGTTTCAGAAGTTTCACAATTAAAAATAAGGTTTGAAACAAGTGCTTGAAGCGACTCTTTAGAATAATCTTTTACAAACACCTCTAAAATTTTAAATATAAAGTTTGCAAGGATTGTTCTATCCGCAGTTTCTGATTTGTCAATGTAAAAAGGAATATCAAGAGAGTTAAACACTCTTGAAAAATATTGTTCGTAATCATCTAGATTGCCACAAGCAATAGCAAAGTCTTTATATCTTGCACCTTTATACACTTTGTATTTAATAATTTTTGCAAGTGCAGAAGCCTCTTCCTTTGCTGAGCTTGATGCAACCAAAGATAAAAACCCCTCCTCTTTTCCTTCTTGCAAATCAAAGGAATAAAGGTTTTTCGCAATCTTTTCTTGACAAGGATTCAGTGTGCTTTTAGGGCTGACAACCTCAATAATAACTCCAAGTTCCCTTGCAAGGGCTTTCAGTTTTTGATAAATATCATCTTCATAGATATATGCATTCCCTTGACAGATGCTTCTTGGCAAGGCAATGTTAATCTCGCTTGCAAATGAGGTCAGTGTTTTAATAACCTCATAAGTTTGTGCGGTGAAAGCATCAAACTCTGCAAAGTAGAATTTTTTATTTGAAAGAATATGAGTCTTTCTCATAACAAAATTAAAATATTCAAGAAGCCCATTCGCATCTAACCTGCCAGCAAGCAGGTGTTCATACTCCTCATAGATAAGCCCAAGGTCATGATATTTTTTTTGCTTTACACCAGTAAGCCTTGTTAACTCATCCGGATTAACCCCACTACTTTTAAATTGAGAAATTGCGTTCTGCACTTGGTGGCAAAAGTTAATATTACTCTTCCTAAACACTTGAAAATTTTGCGACACATTTTTAATTGCCTGTGAAGTTAAAAGTAGACTGTCTGACATTGAAACCATTTCAATGTTATTAAGCCCCACTTCACCAAGCAGTTTTACAACAAGTGAAGACAAGCCAACCACCGACACATTAAACATCGCTTTTGTTTTAAGGGTTGATAAAAGTTGTTTTTCCATAAGCAAGGAAAACCTATCAGGAACAATTACTACATGTTCCCCTTCACTATTATCAATGCTATTTGCGAGGTGTTTTGTTGCCTCATCTAAAGTTGCACCCTCTATAACCCTAATTTTCATAGTTTCATTTTATCATAAAACAAATCAAAATAAAAGAAAAAAGTGCATATTGCACTTTTACCCCTCTTGGATTTCATTTTTATTATGACTTAATTTACTTGCAAGTTTACCTGCTTTGTCACAACGAAGTTTCATAATGTTCTGAACAAGTTTAGCATTTTCTGATTTAAGTTCTAAGAACTCTTGTTTAAGTTCTCTAATCTCTTTGTCTTTACGATTTAAGTCCACAAGTGCCTTTCTTAAAAGATAGTTTGAAGATTCCCTTTCCTCTTTCATCTTGCCAGAAAGTTCTTCGATTGCACTACGCTTAACAAGACGCACCAGCCCCATAAAAAGGCTGTTAATATCACTTTCGGTAAGAAGTTCACTTTTCTTTTTGCTAAACTTTATAATGTTGCTTTTATTATTGTTTTTAGATATATAGTTACGGTATTTGTTTTGGTATCTTAACATTTGAGCCACGTCGCCATTTGACAGCGTCAAACAAGCCTGCCTTACCGAACTGCCTGCTTTTACCATATTTTCAATCTTTTCCATAAGGTTATTTTTCTCATCTTCTGAAAAATAGTTAATCTCGTTTTTTTCATGGTTCTTTAAGTCAATTCTAAGTTTCCCTGCACGCTTGTTGTCGGCAGAAAGATTATCAACTTCATGATAATAATAATTTCTTACACTATTTGGCTTGCGACCATATTTTTTTGCATGCAAAATAAAAGCATTCTTAAGTGGCTCATTATTTCTTTTAACCTCTTCCACATACGAAAACAAACTTTTAACTTCTTCGTCCGCCCAAATTCCTTTTTTCATAATTTACTCTCCTTATGGCTTAATAATTGCCACAAAAAAATTGTTTTAATCTTCTTTTTTGAAATTTTTATACATATATTAAAATTATGAAAGTATTTAAAATAAAATCTGATTATGAATGTCTTGTAAAGATAAATGAAAACGAAACCACTCTTTCTTCAGATGAAACTCTAGAAGTGGAAGATTTTTGCAAGGTTCTTGTCTACCCAATCGATTCTAAAAACACTCTCCCTTTTTCATTTGAAACAGATAAACTGGCTGAGTGCAAATTCTATAACTTTACAAACTTGGATAACAACACCGCCTTAATCTGTTTTCATAGTGGCACATTATGTGAAAACTATGATATTGTAAAAGTTAGTGTTGCAGGCTCAACCCTCACATTTGAAGTTGGAGAAAATAAAATCGTCGCCTATTATAAAGACTGGAAGAAGATTATCAGTCTAGACGAAAGGTATAACAACTATATAACCAAATCAAAAGATAACATTGCATATATCAAACTAACCAGCCATAATACTCAAACAATGTATGCCTTTAATGTTAAAACAGGAAATGTAAAAGTTTTCAGCGGAAACAGTATCGAACTTGTATCCGACGGATTTAATATTGAAAAAAGAGGTGCAGATAACGCCTCTATAAAAGAGCAATACAAAATAACAACCGAGGGTCTTAAACTAGAAAACAGCAATCATGAAACACAAGCGATTTATTCTTCAATAGACGAAACTATTGCATATCAGTTTTTAAATGCAATGAAGTCTGGAAATATAGACCTTGCATACAGCCTTTGCAGTCAAGCCTTGCAAAATGAAATAGATAAAGATTCTTTAAAAGCCTACATCGGCACACCTTCCAACTTTTACTATATATCCCCATTCAAATATGCAGTTCAATCCGCAAACAAACTAACCACCTTCAAATTTGAAGTACAAAATCAAAAGATAGTTGATATTGACAATTAACAAAATAATAACAATAAAAAAGAACACTCAAATGAGTGTTCTTTTTTAAATTGACTTAATACAAATACCAGTTATTGGCTTTGGTCGGTTTTTGACACTTAGACACTTGCGTGTCCGTTCGACTGTCCGATATATCTATCATATCTCTTTAAAAGGAGGTGATCCAGCGGCACCTTCCGATACCGCTACCTTGTTATGACTTCACCCCAGTCGCTGGTTTTACCTTAGGCGGCTTCCTCCCTTGCGGGTTAGAGCACCGACTTTGGGTCCCCCCAACTCCCATGGCGTGACGGGCGGTGTGTACAAGACCCGGGAACGCATTCACCCCGACGTTCTGATTCGGGATTACTAGCAACTCCGTCTTCGTGTGGGCGAGTTTCAGCCCTCAGTCCGAATTGAGAGTACATTTTTGAGGTTTGCTCCATGTTCCCATCTCGCTTCTCTTTGTTGTACCCATTGTAGCACGTTTGTAGCCCAAAACGTAAGAGGCATGATGATTTGACGTCATCCCCACCTTCCTCCGTATTACCTACGGCAGTCTCTCTAGAGTCCTCAACTTAATGTTAGTAACTAAAGACAAGGGTTGCGCTCGTTGCGGGACTTAACCCAACATCTCACGACACGAGCTGA
>CAOJXO010000013.1 GCA_948465545.1 uncultured Bacillota bacterium | reverse complement strand
TTTTTGTAATAGTCAATAGCGGTTTTTATATTTCTTATACTATAAAAATCTCCATTAAAATTCCCTGCAAATCGTAAAGTATCACTTCCACCTATCCCACTCCATATATGTGCGGAGAGGTCTATGTTAGCACCCAGTTTGTAATACTTGCCTGATAGATTGCTACTCCTACTATCCTTTGCAAGTTTACCGAGTTGCTGTGGCGTTTTGATTATGTATGGACTTGACGCCGTTCCGCTTCCACTTGCATAACTTGTTGAGGCATAGTCCTCCCATGTCTTAGTTCGAAAAGATAGTTCAACTGGGGTATTATTTGTTATTGTCCCTTTAATCGCCCCATATGTACACCCTCCATAGATTTTATCTCCATAAACTTCTATATTAAACACCTCATAGGTTTGCCCATAATGCAATGTTAAATAGCAATCCTCTACATCCGTTAAAACTGTTTTTCCATCTATTTTTACATCAAACCTTCCATAATAACTTGTATACGGTTTTAACTGTCCGTCCAACAGTCCATTAACATCCAACCAATATGTAAAGCCCTCTTTTATCTTTTTCAAATTTAAGTGAAGCGCAGGACGCACAGCATAAGATTTATTTGTAGTATTAACAGACGATCCGCCACTAGGTTTTAAACAGCAAGCGTAACTGGAATAGCGGATTTCACTAGAACGCAACCACGAATATGCGTATGCAGTGCCTGATGTTGAACCCACACTGCCTACAAAGGAACCTTCTTCTAAACCATGAAAGAATTTTCGTGTAGAATCTAATAATTTCCACACCCCAGAGTTATCGCTTTCATAATAATCAGTTTCCGTTAAGCTTGGTAACCATAGATAATCATTTTCCCAAGCTGTATAATTTGTTTTACTTGAATAATCATACCCACTATACCACTTTGTCGTAGTTGGTGCAATCGCCTCATTTGGATATGTATATATTCTTTCTAATGTTGTAATTGCACTTTGATCTCGTTGCCATGGTATTTGTGATGGCGTTGTTAAAAATTTTGTTAAACCAAAACTTTCCATTGTAAATGGTGCAAATACATTACTACTGCTTTTAGTCGCCGTTGTTAATGTACTATTACTCGTTGCATACTGCCCGCCATTATTAAGTGTTACCGCACGAATATAACTTGTTCCATACATATTTGATGGATAATCACCTAATGTTGTATCACTCCAATTTGCAGACCAATCAGAATACAATCCTCCTTCTTCTGTATACCCATAATACTGCCCTTCGGTTGCACTTCTTCCGACAAAAGCATCCTGATATGGGCTAGTTAGCCATAAGGTTAATGTTGGGTTCCCCTCTATGTCATTTGAAAGGTATACTGCTTCCCACTTTAAACCTCCTAGCGTTACTACTATACTTTTCATATTTTTCAATAGAATATCAACAGCACTCATAGTCGATGGCTCAAAAGTTATCATATCATCATAACTTGCGTCCGAATTTCCCGTTAAATATTGGTATAAAACATCCACATTCTCTTTATTAAAAGTCTTATCATTGCTATTCCATAGTTCCCCAACACTAACATAACTTGTTGTATCGGTGTTGGTTATGGCTTCAGATTTATCACTATTTTTGACGGAGTCAAAAATCCCCCCCCGATAAGGCTGCCAAAGTGACGCCGCTCAGGAGGGAAATTAGGGATATTACAACTCCGAACACCTTCCATGTTCGTTTCATAATATTTTTTCTCCTTTATTTAATTAACCATAGTATACACATATTTTATAAAAAACACAAATGAATAAATAAAAAACATGGCGTAAGCCATGTTTTTTATTCTGCTAAATCTCTAAAAGAATTTAAACTTTCATAAATTGAATAAGAATTTGCTTGCACTGTAACCTTTGTGATACTACGCTTTTTAACGCCATTATTATTTGTACCAAGATTGCCCTCTACTGCAAAGTAGAAAGTTAAATCCTTTGTAACATTTTCGTTATCAAAAGCAAAGTAAACACAATCAAAAGTAAGGTTATAATCTTCACGATAGATTGATACATAATCACTTCCATTTTTATAGTAAAACTTTTGTGGTGTATCAAAGACTAATTTCACATAGTTATTACTTCCTACAAGATCCCTAAGTGCAGTATCCGTTTCAGTGATTTCATTTAAAGTTTCTTCAATAGCATAGTTACCAAAGTTTCCACTAAACACCGCTGAAAGTGTGTTTATTTGAAACATATCATTATAAACCTTTTGGAAGTTTGCATATTCATCACTTGACTCATCCAGTGAAATGAATCCACTTGGCACTTCGGTTGTATAGATAACAACCTTGTCTGGGTTTGTAACGAATCTAGGTCTAAGGTCAACATTAACACATGCCATGATGATTATTGCAAGGGCAAGGGCAAGGGTAACAATACTTACAACAAGCAAACTAATTTTTCTGTTCTTTATTCTTTTTTGAAGATAGGCTTCTTCAAGTTGGTTAGTCATGTTTTCGGTCTGTTCCATTATTCTTCCCCTTTCTTGTCATCTTTCTTGGCAGTAGTGGCTTTCCTAGTTTTTTTCTCAGCGTCAGTTTTTGTTGGCTTAGGCTTAGTTGCCACCTTTGTTTCAGTCTTTGTTTTCTTTTCAACCTTAGGGGTTTCAACAATCACTTTCGCTTCGTTTTCTTCCACCTTTGAAGAGTATTTCTTAACATATTCATCATACTCTTTCTTAATTGTTTCGTATTCACTTTGGTTTATTATTCCACTTGCAAGAAGTTTTTCACCTTCTTTCACTTTACGCTCATAACTTTCAAGTTTTTCTTTTTCAGCACGCTCCTCACGAAGTTTTGTTTCTTTTTCTTTTTGTTCTTTCTCTCGTTTCTCAACAATCTTCATGATTTCTTCGCAGGTTTTGCCTTCCATAAGCATATCAACTTCATCTTTATAGATTGTTTCTTTCTCAAATAAAAGTTTAACCATTTCATGCAGTAACTTGATATTATCACTTAAAAGTTTTTTAGCACGTTTATAGTTGTAATCAAGAATTTGTTTAATTTCATCATCAGCCGCAGCAGCCAGTTTTTCAGAAAACTCATTCTTAGTTTGATAATCTCTTCCGATAAACACTTGGTTTGATGTGTCAAGGCTCATAAAACCAAGATCCTTACTCATACCGTATCTATAAACCATATCATGTGCGATTTTAGTTGCTTGATTAATATCGCCAGATGCCCCAGTTGTAACATCTTTAAAGATAAGTTCTTCGGCAATTCTTCCGCCCATACACATTGCAATTTCATCCATAAGGTAATTGTAACTTCTGTAAGAGTTGTCGTTTTCAGGTCTTTGCATTGTATATCCGCCAGCCATTCCGCGTGGAATGATTGACACCTCTTGAATTTCGTCACAGTTTTTAAGAAGTTTACCTAAAATTGCATGGCCAGATTCATGATAAGCAGTAAGTTTGCGGTCTTTTTCAGTAATTAAACGGCTTCTCTTTTGAGGCCCCATAACAACCTTATTGATACCTTCTGTAATATCGGTCATAGTGATTTTTGGTCTACCTGCCCTAGCAGCAAGGATTGCAGCCTCATTAAGCATATTCTCAATATCCGCACCAGTAAAGCCTACTGTAATCTTAGCAAGTGTTTTAAAATCAACGCCCTCATCAAGCGGTTTGTTTTTAGAGTGTATTTTAAGAATACCCTCTCTCCCTTTAACATCTGGGACATTTACATAGATTTGTCTATCAAATCTACCCGGACGCATTAACGCAGGGTCAAGTACATCACTTCTGTTTGTTGCAGCAAGAACGATAATCCCTTCATTTGGCTCAAAGCCGTCCATTTCAACAAGAAGTTGATTTAATGTTTGTTCTCTTTCATCATTTCCACCGCCAAGTCCAGCACCACGTTGTCTACCAACGGCGTCAATTTCATCAATAAACACAATACAAGGTTTATTCTTTTTTGCTTGGTCAAATAAATCTCTAACACGACTTGCACCGACACCGACAAACATCTCAACAAAATCTGAACCGCTTATTGTGATAAATGGCACATTTGCCTCACCTGCACATGCCCTTGCAAGAAGGGTCTTACCTGTTCCTGGAGGCCCTACGAGAAGGATACCTTTTGGAATCCTTGCACCAAGAGAGGTAAACTTCTTAGGTGCTTTTAAAAATTCAACAATTTCAGCAAGTTCTTCTTTCTCTTCCTCAGTACCAGCAACATCTTTGAATCTTACCTTATTAGAAGTATAAGCCCTAGCCTTGCTTTTACCAAAACTCATTGCCCCTTTGTTAGAGCCAGAAATCATTCTGAAAATCATCCAAACAACAGAGATTCCTATTACTACATAAAGAATTAAATAAACAAAATTCCAAATATTAGGCCCATCAGGCTCGGTCTTTACCGAAATTTTCACATCTGCGGTGTTAATTTTCTGTAATAGCCTTTCGATAATTCCATCTGTTCCATTTGCATCATAATAGAAATAATAGTTTGAATAGTGAGGGAATTTATCTAAATTTTTAGCATCTGTTAAAATATATCCAACACCATCTTTATAATAGAAAGCAATCATCTGCTCCGTCTTGCCATCTTCAGTGGTTCTTCCGTCAATAAGTTGTTCTACCTCTTTTTCACCACCTGATAAAAACTCACCTTTATAACCGTTATCTGTGAAAACTAAGCATAATAACAGCACAAGTACAACAAGTAATATCACATAGGAAAATTTAAATTTTGATTTATTTTCTTCCAAAACAAAAGCCTCCTTCAAAAAATACCTTCAAGATATTCTATCATAATTTTAAATATAACACAAGCAGTAAAGGGGGCTTTTGAGAAAATTTTTACTTTTTTGCAATCTCTGTTTTCGACAGAATTAGTCCGATTGCACCCTAACTATAAGTTGAAACTTGATAAAATTCAAAAAATCATCTGGGTCATCAAGACTTTCCAAAAACTTCCTAAAATTTTCTCGATTTTCAGCTTCAAATTTCTGCGTTATACCTATAACATCTGTTTTATTCTTCCGAAGTAATTTTAGTGTATCTGCAAATCCTTTTTTTACATATTGTTCTATTCTTAAAGCAACATCGTAAGGGATATCATTTAACTCTGTGTTTGTAACTAGGCTTTTTTCACCTTCTTTTGCTTCAACAATTTCTAGTCCTAATACAACATCAGCCGAAAAAACAGGAATTCCATTTTCAAACTTGGTCGCCGTCCTTACCTTTTTGTTTTTCACTTGATAGGTAAGTGTTGCATTATTATAAACCTCATCTGTCACATTTTCAATTCTAATATTGCGATTTATCGCCTTATCATTAAGAACATTTATGCCGTATAGTTGCTCATCATCAAGTTTAGCAACCATTACTCCATCTTTAATTAAAACAACTTCACCTTTGTTAAATATCTTTTTCTGACCTTGAGAATTTTCGCCGTTAGAGCTTCCCCCAGAGCCACCTGCTCCACCTGCTCCACCGCTGGAACTAGGCTGAGATGAACTATAACTTGTATCGCCTTCCTCTCCTAAATCTAACATATCCTGACTATCTTCTTCACCTTTATCACCAGAAGAATTCTTTTGTTTACCAGTAGAATCCACCTCTTCAATAGAAAGAAAGCCTATAAGTGAAGAGCCGTTAGCACTGAAATACCCCTTAAAAAAGGCTTCCAGCGAGGTATCTGTAACATAAATATTATCAATGTTATAACTTATAAGTTTATCAAGTTTTGTGCCTATATCTTTTTCAAGAAGTTGGGCTGCAAGTAAAAACTCTTTTGCTGTTGCATCAGTACAAATTAAAATTGTGTTTTCTGAAAGTGATGCTACCCTTCCCAGATAATCAATATCCTTGGATACATCATCTTTTAAAAGGCTTGTGCTGATTACTGTTGTTTTTGCATGTGACAGTCCCATTCTTTTACCCAAGGTAAGTTCCGTCTTTGCGATTGCTTCTGCAAGTGTACTTCCCTTGCTGGATACCACAGAGTTTGTTTCCAAATAGGTTTGATTAGGTGTTGGAATAAAGGTTAAAAGAGAAACCTCATATTCATCATTTTCTTTATCAATACCGATTGCGGTAACTATTGCACGATTATTACTTTCACCAGGTGAAAACATTGCCGCTGGCGTAAAGCAAAGCAAAATAATAATAAAAACAAAAAGCATAGGATTCTTTTTTAATTTGCTAAAAAGTTTTTTCATATCTTACCCCCTTTCGCTTTGGAAGTGAAATGAAAAGTATAATAATAGGAATTAAAAAGTTGGTAAAAATCGAAAAGTAAGGAAGCCAACCTTCGGTATACAAAATCATATTTTCATATCTTCCAACAAGAATAAAGTAAACAACTAAAAAGATTACATCAAATACAACAATACTATACTTTCTGTTTAATTTATGAAAGACATTGCAAAACGCCTCACTAAAACTAAACTGAAATATTTCCATTTCAAAATAACATAAAAACATTATTGTAAGCATTGCCAAAACATCAAGCCTACCTATTGCATTAAATTGTAGCGACACTGAAATAATGTCTGACAATGCGTTGTTATGCATAAAAGCCGTTATTTGATATATTGAATAAAAAGCAATAAATAAAGTAAGCACCATTATAATGCCTAAGGCAACATATTTTACTAGATGCTTAACCTGTCCTTTTTCAAGATGAATTTTATCAATAATTAAAAATAAAAACAGATAGTCACCGAATGAAAAAATATGTTTAAAACTTGTTAAGAAAAATTCTGAAGGTGTAGAATTAAATAAGATAGGCATACCCTGCCAATTTCCAAGTCCCACAGCAAGACAAATAAGCACGCCTGTCATTATCACATAAAAATATAACTCTATGGTACGGGAAAAAACGCGCAAGCCACTGATTACCGCATGATTTACCACAGGAATAATACAAATAAGGGCAAGCAACGCAAATTCATCTTGATACACCTGCTGTTTGAGATACACATAGCACACACTATAAGTAAGCATCATTTTAAACAGAAAAAACATCATAAAGAAAAAATATATAATTCGTGCTATCACCTTTCCTAAATATTTTTCAAGTATAAAGTTAAGCGTATTGTTTGGAAATTTCTTTTTCAAAAGGATAAAAATGCCAAGAACACACAGTTCTAAAGCGAACAAAAACATCATAACAAAAAAACCGTCGGATTTAACCCCGTCATATATAAGGGCTGGCAATAGAAATATTTTATTTGCAAGAATCGTGATAGTACAAAGCATACCAGCCTGTCTTGCACTGATAGTGGTGTCCTTCATTTTAACCTCACTTTATTTTTGTTGTTAAAGGATTCTGGCCGTTTCCGCATATCACCTATATTCTCTTTAAAAATACCATCTTGAAGATCGTTTTTAATACGAGGGCTATATGGTGCAAGATATGGCACACCATAACTATCAATTTTATTAAGATAGTTGGTAAAATAAATCATACCGCCAATAATACCAAGCATACCAAGCGAACCGCCTAGGAAAAGGAAAACAAGTTGAAGTAAACACACCTGCGAACTTTGTTGAGGCACTAAATAAAGTGCAATTTTAGAAACCGCAACAATAATAACGCCTGGAGGCGAAATAAGCCCTGCTTTAACGCCAGTGTCACCAAGAATTAACGCACCTACAACAGAGGTTGCAAGTCCTAAATATGTAGGAAGTCTTAAACTAACCTCATATAAAATTTGGAACAATAAGAAAATAAACAAAATTTCTATATAAGGTGTAAAAGGCAATCCCTGCGTGGTGTCCGCAATAGTGATAAGGAAGTTTAACGGAACAATATTATAGTGGTATATTTGCAAGGCTAGATATACACCAGATGCAAGTATTGCCATAATAATACCAATAAGCCTAACCGCCCTAATAAAACTTGAATAATGATGATTAGAATAATAATCATTACTGTTTTGTAAATCCTCAAATATAATAAATGGCACAGTAAGCACAATAGGAGAATTATCTACAAGTATGCCGACCTTACCCTCCAAAAGTTTAGAAGAAACAATATCAGGCTTTTCAGCCATTCCCACCTGTCTAAACATAGAGTTTTCATCTTCTTGTAAAAAACCAACAAGATAATAGGCATCCAAAATGCCATCAATTTTAATTTCCTTTAATCTTTGAGTTACTTTCTCTACAATTTTTTGGTCGACAATGCCATGTACGTATGTTATCATTACCCTTGTGTTAGAATAACTACCTATCTTAACCTGTTTCATTACTAAGTCTTTTGAAGCAATCCTTCTACGCATCAAAGATATGTTAGTATTAATATCCTCCGTAAAACCTTCACGAGGCCCCATAATAACAGGAGATGTAGGAGGCTCTGTTGGTGTACGGGTTAAATACTTCAATAAGTCCACCGCAATAACCTTTTCTTCTCCCTCAATAAGAATGATTATTGAGCCGCTGATAATATTTTCAACAATCTCATCTTCTTTAATTTCTTTTATGTCGCTTGACTTTAACACCTTGTTTTGCAAACTTTCAAGAGTGATTTCGCCAGTGGCAGAAGAAAGAGGTTTGTATATTGTTTCAGCAAAAAGTTCACCATCAGTAATACTCTTAAAAAACATAAAGCCTATTTTGGCATTTTGTTTTACAAGCACTCTGCTGGCAAAATCATCACTTTGATGGAAATCTTTTTTTACTTTTTCTATTCTTTTTTCAACATTTAAAAAAGACATACTTTCCTCACCTAGAGTTAGTATGTCTTTTGATTTTTAAAATTATGCTATTTTATTTGCCTATAAATATTTTATTTCACCATTATAAACATCAAATTCACTTTCGCTTGCAGGACTTGCCCCCAACCTTATAACATCATTGCTGTGATAAATGGCTGAAATATTAACAGAAAACTTATACAGCCCAAGCCCCTGTCTTTCAGTGGTAAAATTACTTGTTTCATATTTATTACCATTGATATAAACATTAATCAACTTTAACTCTTCCCTGCCGATTAAGGTTAAAACAAACTGTTCTGAATTATATTCCATACTATCAAAAGGTTGAAGTTCATGATAAATAACAATATTTTTTAGTACATTTGATGGCTTGCTTGCTTTATAATAATTTTTGTCAGAATAAGCAACAACAAAGATATCTTTTTCCCCGCCAGAAAGTGTGGCAAGATTTAATGTTGTTTCCCCAACCACTCTTTCACTTTTATCTCCATAATAAACCATATAATATGAAGCATTTTCTACTTGCGTCCAAACGATAGACGCTTCATCTTCTAAATATGAAAGTTCTGGTGTAGCCAAATATTCATAACTTGTCCAAGTCACTGCCACGCTATAATCGCTGTTGTTCCCTTCAATTTCGCCTAAATAACAAACAGAAATCGCATATCTTGCACCTATTTCAACATTTTCATTCCCAGTTATTTCAACAACATTATTTTTACTTTCTATGTAAAATGTCTTATCCTCGCTAACAAACCTAAATCTATAACCATAACAATCAGATTTAACCTGAGTTTTAGCAAAAATCATATTACCGTCATCTAAAATTTCCACTGTTGGGGCAACCTGCAAATTATAATTAATAATAAAAGCAGTAACGCCACCCCCTACCAAAAGAAGGCAAACGCACACAAACGCTAAAATTAAAAACGCTTTCTGTTTCTTTACCATATAGATGTAGTATATATTTTTTTCTTAAAATAAGTCAAATTTATTTGGTATAAAATAAAAAAGTAATAATTACAATATATTTTAAATTAGATATTGACAAAATATCCAAATCGTGATAAAATTAATATAGATTTTAGGAGGATAGTATGGGATTCAAAGATCTTACTAACACACAAATTGTAGTATTTATTTTGGGAGTTGTTTTTTCAGTACTTGCAGTTGCATCAGTATTTTGGGCGTTTAAATATTCAGCCAAAATCAAATCTAAGGTAAAAATTATTCTTTATACAATGGTTTTACCATTCATTGCAATAACATCTTGGCTTATTTTAATCTTCTCATTTGTAGATGGATTTAAACAAGACGATGTTCTTAACATTTTTGTTTCACTTGCATTATCAATCGTAATTTGCTTCATGATTTTAACAGTAGCGTACGTGCTTTATCAAAAACACAAAGCAAAGTTTGTTGAAGAAACTGCTTCACAAGAAGTTGTTGAAGAAAAAATTACAGTTGTTGAAAATGAAAATGTAGCACCTATTGAAGAAACTAACGAAGAAAGTAATGAAGTTGTAGTTGAAGAACCAACAAACGACTCTCATGAAACCAAAGAAGTCACAGAAGAAACCCCTACTGATACTGACACAACTGACGCTGAATAAAAACAAAAACACGGCAAGGGCTATAAATTTTGAAACTAGCAAAAAAACAAAAAAGAACCTTTTATATAATAAGGTTCTTTTTTACTGCTCATTATTAATAATTTCACTTAAATTTGCGTCAATAATTTTATCTATACCTTGTGGAGAATGAGCCACTCCCTTAACCAAATAAGTATGAGTATTAGTGAGTTTTAACTTATCTATAACATCAATCATCTTTACCCATCGTTTTTGAATGTTTTCATCAAATATGCCATAAATAATTCGGCGTTCTTCTTTTGTAAAACAGTCATCATATGTAACCGGGTCATTTTCATCCAAGTCTCCCATAAATAAAAACTGTTTTATATTTTCATATGTTTCCTTATCAAATTGTTTTTCCATAATATCTTGATAATCATTAACTCCAAGTGGATAGTTTAGAATCTCTCCATTAAATTCTTTTACTGGTAGACAAGATATAGCACTTATCCCACCAGCAATAACGCAACTTACCATTTCAGGGTAAAGCAATGCAAATCTTTGAGCAAATTTACTAGAAGCAGAAAAACCTGTCATAATTATTTTATCGCTAACTACAAAACCTAAATCAGATAAAACATTTTTGGCGTTTTTTATCATATTCGCAAATTGTTTGTCAACTCTTTTTATAAGCTCAACATTTGTTTTTATGGCCTGTGATGTTAACATGTGAGTATATATATCATGTCCTCCATCACTGCTCATAGGTCTTGTAAAACAAGGAATTATGATGGCAGAACTTTCAAGTTTTGCCTGTAATTTTTTACAAACCAATCCGTTATACTCAATTTCCCATAAAGTTTTTCTGTATGCTTCATCGGTGGAATTTACTACTCCACAATTATTTCCTTCACCTATTAATTGAATTTTATTACTTTTTTCTCTGTTAAAAATTTTTATAAAATAACCAAAATTAAACCCTTCTTGCTTGTTTGGCTCAACATATAATAATTGACTTAAAATTTTCATATCCACCACTTTACTTAGATAATTATATCACATATATTTCGATTTGTTTTAAAAAATAATCAAAAATTTTATAAAATTTTTTAACTTTGGCATTCAGACGTGTGCTTGTATATAACAAGTGGCTCGGCTTCGCCTCGCCAGATAAGCACACGCCACAAACTCAATTTTGTTGCAAAAGAGCGGTTGCTGGCGGAGCATAACGCAGCCCGCTCTTTTGCTTTTTTGTTTTCTTCTCTCTATTATTCTAGTTTAAACGAATATTCTTTGTTGTCAAGGTTAAAGTGCATTGCTAATTATTTGAAAAGAACAATAATTTTTACGCAAACCTATGACAACGGCAGAGATATTCGTCTTATTTTGCAGTTAAGAGAGAGTAAGCACAAAAAAGAAAACCTAAGCCGATATTCTGGTTTAGGTTTCTTTGTTTTTCCGCTAGTTTCAAAAGTAAGTGACTAACGCCGTGTTTTTTATTTAACAATTATATTTACAATTCTGTTTGGAACAACAATTTCTTTTACAATAGTTTTTCCAGTCAAAAGCCCTGACACTTTGTCTATTTGCTTTACAAGACTTAACACCTTATCTTTATCAGCACCAGCCTCTACAACTAAACGGGCAACTATCTTGCTGTTGATTTGTACTGCAAGTTCCACCTCATCATCTTTGGTTTTCTCTTCATTGTATGTTGGCCATGTTTCATAAGCAATAGATTTTTTATTACCAAATACCTTTTCCCAAATCTCCTCTGTGATAAACGGAACTACTGGATTTAATAATTTAACAAACCCTATTGCATACTCTTCTGGAAAAACATCTTCTTTCATAACCGCGTTTGTAAACACCATCATTTGACTGATTGCCGTGTTGAAATTAAGGGTTTCGTAATCCTCTGTAACCTTTTTCACGGTTTGATGATAAACCTTTTCAAGGTTTTTATTTTCTGCCTTTTTAATCTTTCCACTTTCTGTATAAAGACGCCATACCCTATCAAGATATTTTCTTATCCCTTCAATTCCAGTGGTGTTCCATGGTTTTGAGTCTTGAAGTGCACCCATAAACATCTCATACATTCTAAGTGCATCCGCACCATAGGTCTTCACGATTTCATCTGGGTTTACCACATTACCGCGACTCTTACTCATTTTCTCACTGTTCTCACCAAGAATCATTCCTTGATGGAACAATCTTTTAAAAGGTTCTTTAACAGGAACAATTCCTTTGTCATAGAAATAGTTGTTTAAAAATCTTGAATAAAGAAGATGTCCAACAGCATGTTCTGGCCCACCAATATAAAGGTCTACTGGCATCCAGTGTTTAATAAGTTCTGGGTCAGCCATTGCTTTGTCGTTATTTGGATCAATATATCGTAAGAAATACCAACTGCTTCCTGCAGAACCAGGCATAGTGTTTGTATCACGTTTACCCTTCTTTCCATCAATAGTTACCTGCGTCCAAGTTTTAGCGTTTTCAAGTGGAGGCATACCATTCTTGCTTTTATAATCCTCAACCTCTGGCAATTCTAGTGGCAGATTAGAATCAAGCCTTATACTGCCATCTTCCATATGAATAACAGGAATAGGCTCTCCCCAATAGCGTTGACGAGAGAAAGTCCAGTCACGCAATTTGTATGTCGTCGTTCCAAATCCTTTACCATTCGCCTCCAACCATTCAATCATCTTGGCGGTTGCCTGTTTGTTATTAAGTCCGTTCAAAAATTCTGAGTTTACATGCTTGCCGTCACTAGTAAAGCAAACATCTTCTGTTGCACCCTCTATAATAGGGTGAATTTCAAGATTATACTTCTTTGCAAATTCAAAATCTCGCTCATCATGTGCTGGTACTGCCATAACTGCCCCAGCCGCATAAGTGGCAAGCACATAATCAGCAATAAATATAGGCACTTTTTTCCCATTTACAGGATTGATTGCATAAGCCCCTGTAAACACACCTGTTTTATCCTTGTTAAGGCTGGTACGCTCCAAATCGCTCTTGCTGGCACAGGCTTTGATATATGCCTGAACCGCATCTTTTTGCTGTATTGTTGTAATTTTATCAACAAGTTTATGCTCTGGTGCAAGCACACAATATGAAAGTCCAAAAAGTGTATCCGCCCGTGTTGTAAATACATCAAAGGTTTTATCTGAGCCATCTATTTCAAACTTAATAGTAGCCCCTTGACTTTTGCCAATCCAATTTCGCTGTATTTCTTTTGTACTATTAGGCCAATCCAAATCTTCAAGCCCTTCAAGTAATCTGTCAGCATATTTAGGCGTGCTGATTACCCATTGCTTCATTTTGCGTTTTACAACAGGAAATCCCCCCCTCTCACTTTTACCATCAACAATCTCATCATTTGCAAGCACTGTACCTAATCCCTCACACCAGTTGACGGAGGTTTCAGTATATTTTGCAAGCCCGTCTTTATAAAGTTCTTCAAACCACCACTGAGTCCACTTGTAAAATTTAGGGTCAGCGGTAGAAATTGCCCTATCCCAATCAAAAGAAAGTCCAAGCATTTTTAATTGCCTAATATAGTTTGCAATATTCTTTTCGGTAAATCCACCAGGGTGATTACCTGTTTTAATTGCATATTGCTCTGCTGGAAGTCCAAAAGCATCAAAGCCCATAGGATGAAGAACATTATAGCCCTGCATTCTTTTCATACGTGCAACAATATCAGTGGCTGTGTAACCTTCAGGATGACCAACATGAAGCCCCTCCCCAGACGGATAAGGAAACATATCAAGCACATAGTATTTAGGCTTTGAGAAATCCCATACATCAGTTTTAAAAGTGCCTTCCTTGTCCCAAATTCTCTGCCATTTTTGTTCCATTGCAACGTAATCCATAGTCCGCTCCTTAATTTAAGGTAAATAATATCAAAATAAAAGGAAAAAGTCAAACTAATATAGCCACCAACAAAAAAAGTGCCAACGGCACTTTTTTTGCGTCTTAGACGCCTCCTTTAAGCAACACTAAACTTTAATGTTCCAGTTAAATAATTGTAAACATTCTGAGAACCTGTCAACCCACCAATAGCAAAGAGAGTCTTTTGCACTGGATAGCCTCCATTTAGCAATGGACTATAACTCCAATTCCCCCATGCACTGCTATCTCCATACATCTGTTTTGTCGCTGTGCCATTAACTGTACCATATCCATAGGACGATGTTGTTATACCATTTCCACTAGGAGTAACTATTGCTGCCCTTGTACCTGAAGTTGACCCTATTATTGTTGCATTTATTACACTACATTCTATCCTTGAAGATACAGAATATCCACATATACCCGCTGTATAATATCCCCCTTGTACCCTACCATTTTCATAAACACAACTTGATAAAAGCCAATGCACTGCACCTGCAATCCCTCCTATATTACAACCATTTGCATCTGAAACTCCTATTACATTTACTCCGTTCACTACACACTTATATATTGTGCCATTCGCAAACCCTGCAATACCTCCAACATTGCCTCGTCCCTTTACCTCGCCATTTTTCATAATTACATTTTCAACTCTTCCACTTTGTATATAACTAAATAAACCTATATTATCTAATATAAAATAATCAATACTTGTTTTTATATTTCTTATAGTATAAAAATCTCCATCAAAAT
>CAOJXO010000012.1 GCA_948465545.1 uncultured Bacillota bacterium | reverse complement strand
ATAAGGTAAGTACTGGTTCTCCGTCGGTATCATTTGATAGATACACTACCTCCCATTTAAGTCCACCTAGGGTAACTACTATATCTTGACTGGATGATTTTGATGTGTATCCACTGCCTGCTGATAGAGTCTTACTACGAATATTCGCTGCCGTGGTTGTGCTTGATGCTAGGCTTGCTACATTATCATAACTTGCTGATGCATTCCCTGTTAGGTATTTGTATAGGATATCTAAGTTATCTCCATTAAATGATTTGTTACCGCTGTCCCATAATTCTCCTACACTTACATAACTTGTTGTGTCGGTCGTGGTTACGGCTTCACTGGTTTTATTTATATTTTGTAAAGCAATAGGTGTTGCTATTCCTGCACCTAATACTGCCGTCCCTAAAAATCCTGCTAGTGATAACCTTACAGCCTTGTTTTTCATCCTGTTTCTCCTTATCTTTTATTATACTCAATTTTTGAGTATAAATCAAACAAAACATAAATTTTGTTTTTTCAATTTTAGTTTAGCAAATCCCCCCCCCGCGTCAAGCGTTTTTGCTTGAAATCTACTCATTAATTGAGTAATAGCAAGTTTAAATCAATTTATACACTTTATTTCTTTAATAACGCTTTCCGCCCTTATCAGAAAATATATCTGTAATAAAAAAATCAGGCTTGATGCCTGATTTTTATTCACATTCCTCTTCGGTATATTTTTTACGTGTAGATTCACCACCTCTTATGTGCTTCTCTGCAAAATTTTCCTCCAAAATTTTCTTAGTTTCCTCATATAACGCAGGATCAATCTGTTGCAGTCTTTTGGAAACATCGGTATGAATTGTACTTTTACTGTAACCAAATTCTTTTGCTGTTGCCCTAATCGTGTCATGAGTATCGTTAATATGAGTGGCAACATTAAGCACTCTTTCAACCAAATAATCTCTCATGGTAATACCTCCACGATATTAACCTATGAGAGATCAATCTTCAATATGTCAAAAATTGTAATTTCAAGTCGAATTTTGCTATCAAATTCAATTTTACTTTTTAGCGTTTTCGTCAATAAGTTTAACTATTGCAGGAATAGTTTTAATATCTTCAACTTTATCGTCTGGAATATTAAGGCCAAACTCGTCTTCAAGTGTCATAAGCATTTCAACAACATCAAGTGAATCTGCACCCAAATCATCAACAATATTAGCATTGTCAGCAATTTCGTCAGTAGAAATACAAAGTTGCTCAGCAATAAGTTTTTTAACCTTCTCTAAAGTACTCATAAAAACCTCCAATCAAAAGTAGTGTATATTATTTACATATCAAATGTCAAATATTTTAAATAATTATTTATAAAAATATTTTACCCATTTTTTTAGAAATTATCAATCGCTATTTCCCTTACAATTAAAGGAGAATAGCCAAAAAAGCAGAGCAAAACGCTCTACTTTTTTATTTACAACTACTTATTTTGCAAATCAAGGTAATTGTTAGGGTCTACCTTATTGTCATCAAGCGTCATGTAGAAATGTAAGTGATTACCCATATCAAGTTCGTCACTTGCAGATTTAGCCGCACTGCCGATTTGAGTGCCACCAACAACTTTGTCACCTTGTTTCACAAGCAAATCTTTACCAAGCGAATAGTAATAACTTACAAGTCCATTTGCATGTGTGATTTCAACATAGTTGCCATAGTTATACTCATAACCAACCTTGCTTACTGTGCCATCAAGAACGCTGTAAACAAGTCCGTCCTCTGAAGTCAAATCAAGGGCAAGGTGTGCTTCCCATTGATTGAGGGTGGTGTTTTCTTGAAGCGTTGTAGAGGAAAAATCTTTAATGATGCTAGGATCATTCATAGGTAATGAGAATTTAACATTATTCCCACCTACATCAACCACTTCGCGATTTGAGTTGACTATTGCTGTAATCGCAAATGTTAATGAAACTGCAAGCACAATCACCCCTGCTGCAACATAGACACCGAACCTTTTAAAGAACTCCTTAAATTTGTTTGGCTTATTGACTTTCATACCTTTAACCTCCTTACCCCTTTTATTGACACTATAAATTCATTTTATACATTGAATTAATTTTATTTTTAAAAGCCAGTCAGAATAAGCGGATAACCCACTAAAATGGCGTCCTCGGTAAATGCTACCTGCACATTGTATTTTTTACCGTCTACATAGCGATAATCTGAATACCCACTTGTGTAACCATTAATCACCCTCACACCTGACTGTGTAGACGCCTTGGAATGATAATCCATCAAACTTTCTAAAAGGCTATCCTCGTCAGCCTCCTTACTGAAATAAAGCACATATCCCTTTATGTCAGAAAGTTTGTCTTTAACGCTTCCTGCAAGTGCTGTTGGCGTTACGATATAGAAGTCGCTTCCACTAACAATCACATTTATATCATCATCTGCTACATCATAGTTTTCACCTGACACAAAAACAACTTTATCCAGCCATTCATAAAAATTTACTGGCCTATCACCAGCATAAAGCACAGCAAAACCCACCAAAGATACAAACAAAAAAGCAATAATTCGTTTCATATCCGAATTATTGCCATATAGTCTTTTATTAAATTGAAAATTATGCCGATTTTAAACGATTAAAAGTACCCCGCAAACAATCGCCCCTATAAAACATACTGCACTGCCAGCAATAAGAAGTGAAAGTCTAAGTTTTGGATTCATCTCTTTGTTTTGCTTAACTTTCTTTTCTTCAACCTGATTAATAGGTTCTTGCTTTTCAACTGTTACATTCTCGACTTGTTGTACATTCGTTGCCACTTGGCTAGGGTTGACATTCACTTCTTCCACATGAGGTCGTTCCTCTTGCCCTACTGGTGGACGTGAAATAAACGGTCTTGGTGGAGGTGGTGGTACTCGTCTAAAATTCTCTTCCATAATATCTCCTCAATTAAAGAATAAAACTTTCACATAAACTTGTCAAATAATTTTAAATCAAGATTAAAGTTATAACTCACGTGGATTTAATCCCCAAATAGTTTCCACATCTAAACTTGAATCCAAACTTTCCAAAAGAACTGTTACAACATAACTCTTCTCTCCAGACAACATACTATCTTGCCCAATAACAATGCCAGAGCATACGCTTGCCTTACCCTGTTCAATCAATTCATCCCTATAATAGTAATAACCATCATCCCCTAAATACCAGTTTGTATTTGTATTCATTGACATTTTTGCGATAGTGCTGCTCTCCATAAAAATATATATCTTTGCACGAAGAAACACCTTACTTTTTTCACTGCTATTTTTAACACTGATAATTTGTGGCAATTCCTCTTCTGGTAAATATGCCCCCGATAAAGTGAAGGAACAGGTTGTAGATTGATTTTCCTTTATACTCATTTCGACGGTATTTCCAAGAACCATATCCGAAGTCTGCGTAAGGTTAGAAGAAAAATACCAACCACTTACACCCAAATATATTGAAATCCCTAGCAGGATTAAAAGCGAAACAACGGCAAAAAGCCAACCATAATAAGGTTCATTCTTTTTCATAAAATCTCCTTATTTTAGGTTGGCTTTTAAATATATTTTTATTCATTCATTAAATTGAATTTGACCTTCTACGTTTGTTACGTTGAGATCTAAATCTATTGATTTGTTCTTGTTTAAATATCTTGCTTTCTTCAACAAGTTGTTCTTTACGCTTTAGCCAGCGGTATCTCTTATTGCCATAAGCAAAATCATAAGTAAGGACAGAAATTCCCATTAACAAGAAAATATAGTATGACATCAAACGCCAAAGTAGCAATGCCCAAACTACCGCACCACCACCAATCTCTGCAAAGGCGGTAGTGAACATCAATTTGAAAGACACTTCACTCATTCCAGACCCGCCAGGCAAAGGAAAGAAACTTGCCGCAAGGTCAACCATGATAGCCATTACAAAATAAGTAATAAAGTTTGCAGACTGGAAACCTGTAAACAAGCACACAATGAAATATGGAATTGAATATGTAAAGAAAAGTTTTAAAAGAAGTAGACCAAACAAAACAATAAAATCTTTAAACGAGGTTATATATTGTTTTATAACGCTTTGGAAGTCCTCAATATACTTGGAAATCTTTGTATATTGCTTTTCATAATCTTTAACAATCTTCATTTTTTGAAGAAGTTTTAAAATCTTAACAACAAGTTTGCGTCCTACACTTTTACTTATTGAAAGAAAAGCCACAATAAAAAGCATAAAACTGCTAAGTACAAAGCCGATAATTGCAACATACGAAATTCCATTGACATTGTTAGGGTCTGTAAATGAAATAATCATACACACAAAACTTACTACAACCCAAACTATCTGTGAAAAGATATATTTAGCCATCGGTATTGCAAGGGCTGAATGAAGAGGTACTTCATGAGATTTTAAATATGTCACCTGAAATGGTTGACCGCCAGTCGCAAGAGGCGTAACAGCATCATAGTAGTGACCAATAGTATTCATTTTGGTACATAATCCAAAGCGAAACTTTCCTGTGGATTTTTTAAGAAGATAACTCATTGCCAGCACTTCACAAAAGAAAGCAACGATAAAAAATAGTATAATAATAACTATAGCCCAGCCATGAAGAGGAATATCACCCAGCGGTACAAAACCTTCAGTAAGAATGTTCCATGTTAAAATACCTGCAAGTATTGCAATATTCAATACAAAGAAACCAATATTTAAAAGTTTTTTCTTTTTACTACTCTGCTTAGCAACAGATTGCTCCGCCTCATCAAGTTTGTTTTTTTGCTCTTCAGGGCTTAGTACAATTTCAGGTTTGGTATATTTTTTGTTAATCAAGAATTTTACTTCATGCTTTATAATACAAACCTCTTCCCGCTTTTCATGCATCAAACTTGTATTGTTGTTTATCCAAAATAATGTTAAAATTTTCTTGTCAGAATGAGAAACGCCAGCCTGCAATGGCTCTAAATTCCCCTTTTTGAGTTTCTTCTCATTCTTACTCATAATATTAATATATCAAAATAAAAGACTCTTGTCAAACTTTCAAGAGCCTTTTCTTTATTAGTCAGTAATTAAATCTTTATATGCATCTGGGTAGGTATTAAGATTATACCCCTTACGAAGTTCATTCATGTTAAGATTTTGGAACACTGCAAAGTTATCAGTAACTAAACTATCATAAACCACGTCAAAATAAGTCTTGTTATTAAATATATTCACCTTAGTATTTGCAAGAACTTCAATAGGCACAAGTCCTGTAATAGGATCTTTTTCATTGTATGTTAAAGAAAATCCGCTGTTAATGTTTTTAAACAGATTATCTACCGTTCCAACATAGAAAAGAACGTGTATTCCATTTTCTGTAACAACTGGTGTTGATACATCACCAACTTGACCATTGCCATTGCTATATAGTGTTACAGCCATATCAGTAAATTCTTGAACATAGTTTGAATATACTTTATATTCTTCGCCGTCCTCTGCCTCTGATTTATTTACGCCAATAGTATAGTTGTTTGCGGCATTAATCATACCAGGGTCATCATTATATTTATAGATAAACTCACGGAACTTATTAATTTTGTCTTGAGTTGTAGACTCTCTATCCACCTGCTCCTTCATCCAATTTGCAAGTGAATAAGCAGTTTTCTCATAATCCTCTTTTACTTTTGAAGAGTCAGTAACAAAAGTATTAGGTGTTGTTTCATACCTTACAACAGGAACAATCTTACTGCAAAGATCCTCAATCGCTTGGTTATAACTTGCTTCATCTGTGTAATAACCATTTGTTTTTCTTGTTTGAATGGTTTTGTAATCGTTTGTTTGCTCGTCATTAAACTTCAAAAGCACATGTGCCACTTGGAAGAATTGTGTATCCTCAGCACCCTCTTTATAGTAATAGATTTTTGTACTATCACTTTGCATATTGCTTTCATAAGCACTGTCGTTTTCTATTTGGTATTGAGCGTAAGAAGAACGTACCATACTTGTATACATATCTAAAATTTGTTGCTCAGAAATAGTTGAAACATCAGAATAATTTGTAAAGTATTCATCATACTTTTCAATCATAAAGTTTTCATAATTCACTTTATACAATCTTTCAATTTCGCGAATGAATACGCCCATTGTATCAGTAGAAAGACCCATTCCATCTTCATTATCTTTCAAGGCTTTAAGATAGTTGTTGAAAGCCTTTGAATATGCTTCTGATTTTGGTGCATTAACAAAAGTGATAAAGTTTGTATAAATTAAATCCTTGTCCGCCTTTGTATCAATATCACGAGGTATTGTATACTCAAAATTATCAATAGCCTTTTGAGGTGTTGATGTCTTTATTATTTCAATTTCGCCATTAGTGCCGTCAATCTTAGCATTAGGGAGGTAAGGTGTAAACACCATATCCTCGCTTTCACTGTTACTACTGTTATTTGTAATACCAAGCACATCATTCAAATATGATTTAAAATTACTTTCAAGTGCGTCAGCGGTTTCCTGCCAAAGGTAAGTCTTTTCCGCTTCGCTTAATCCATCACTATAAATTTTCTCTGCTTCAGTTATTGTGATTTTTCTGTTTATGAGAAGGTTTAAAGTTTGCTCGATGGCTTTTTCAGAGGTATAGTTATAATATTGAGTATAGTAATATCCATAACTGTTATATGCACTTATAAGTTCTTTTTTAGTTATATCTATTCTAAAATTAGGATTTTCTTTGTCAACAACAGAAGCAACCGTTTCATTTAGATAACGGTTTTTATCTAATGTCACAAGACTGCATCCCGAAAAAATCGAAATACAAAACATCATAACACACAATAAAATTCCAGTAACTTTAACTTTCATTATTTCTCCATTTATAATAAGTGAAAAGGGCTACAATAAAAATCTAATCCATCCACTTACAGAATTATTATCAATTATAATACAAATAAACCTAAAATTTCAAGTGATTTACTAATGTTTTTAGGATTTGTTTAAACTGGTTTCAAAGAAAGATATCAGTTTTTCCACTTTGTTTAAGGTTGAGCCCTGCCTGTCAAAGGAAATATTAGGGAAATTGTCAAAAGACAGCACACCACCAAACTCTTTAAGATGCTCTGCAAGTGGTTTAGGCACAATCTCTTCACTCTTGTTTAAAACGATATTGCATGTGGTTGCATTAACTCGAATTTTAAGGACATTAAACCTAGAAGCAAGGTTTTTAAGAAGTGCAAGCTTACATAGGTTTTTAACCTCACTAGGCACAACGCCAAACCCATCTTGAATGGATTTTAAAATCTCCTCTTCATCCTTGCTTGATAAAAGATTACTTATTCGGGTATACATTAAAATACGCTCATCACTAGACTGAATGTAATCCTCAGAAATAAATGCATCAAGGTTGATTTCCAGTTTAACCTCGTTTGTTTCAGCAAGCGACTTACCTTGAAGTTCTTGCACCGCCTCATCAAGAAGTTTAACAAACATGTCATATCCGACCTTGGCAATATGCCCATGCTGTTCTTTGCCAAAAATGTTACCCGCTCCCCTTATCTCTAAGTCACGCATAGCAATTTTGAAACCACTGCCAAGTTCGCTGAACTCTTTGATAGAGGAAAGACGTTTGTACGCATCTTGCGTTAGGATTTTATCCTTATCGTAAAGAAGATATGCATAACTAAGTTTATCACTACGCCCGATTCGACCACGAATTTGATATAACTGTCCCAGCCCCAACCTATCCGCATCAATGATAATCATTGTGTTTGCAGATGGAAGGTCGATGCCATTTTCAATCAAGGTGGTTGAAATAAAGATATTAAACTCGCCGTCATAAAGTTTGTTTATCACATTTTCAAGTTGACGCTCCTGCATCTGACCGTGTGCAATTCCAATTTTCGCATTTGGAAGAAGAGTGCGAATATATGAAGCAAACTCTTCTATTGTTTCCACCCTATTATAAATTACAAAGGCTTGTCCGCCACGTGTAATCTCCCTTGCAAGCACATCACGAATAAGGTCGTCGGCTTGCTCGGCAACATAGGTTTGAATAGGAAGCCTTTCCTTAGGCGGAGTTTCAATAACACTGATATCCCTCATCCCAGAAAGCGACATATTAAGCGTTCTAGGAATAGGTGTTGCTGACAACGATAACACATCAATACTGCGTTTTGCATTTTTAATTTTTTCTTTGTCCTCAACACCAAAACGTTGCTCTTCATCTAAGATTAAAAGCCCAAGGTCCTTAAACTGAACGTCACTGCTTAAAAGCCTATGAGTGCCAATAAGCATATCCACCTTGCCATCTTTAAGCCTTAATAAAATGTCTTTTACTTGCGAAGGAGTCTTGAAACGATTAAGGACTTCCACTTTTGCACCAAACGCTTCAAGGCGTGCTTTGGCAGTACGCTCATGTTGCTGAGAAAGAATTGTTGTAGGACAAAGAAGTGCCACCTGCCTGCCGTTATATATACACTTGAACGCTGCTCTTAAAGCCACCTCTGTTTTACCAAAACCAACATCACCACAAACAAGCCTATCCATAATGCGGTCGCTTTCCATATCCTTTTCAATTTCGCTTATTGCACGAAGTTGATCCCTTGTTTCACTGTAACCAAAAGAGTCCGCAAACTTCTTATCCAAAAACTCATCACGACTGAACTTATATCCTTTGGAATGTTGCCTTTCATTATATATTTCAATAAGGCTGATTGCCATCTCTTTTAAGCCAGACTTAACCTTTGTTTTAAGCCTTGCAAACTCCGCACCACCAAGTGCAGAAAGTTTAGGTTCTTCCTCACTTCCGATGTATGCAGAAATTGTGTTGGCCTGTTCACTTGGAAGATATAACACTCCACCATTTTTATACTCAATTACAAAATAGTCTTTCTCATAATCGGCAATCTTCATCCTCTCAATCTTGATACACTTACCAATACCATGAAAGGTATGAACAACATAGTCACCAAGTTTAGGAAGATAGAACACCGCATGACGCCCCTTAGAGAAAACGCTTGTCTGTTGCTTGAAAAGACTATCCACACCAATCGCAAGCACACGATTATTTAAGAAACTAAAACTAAAAGGAAATGCAAGGGAAGATATAAAGATTTTATTTAACTCATAAACCTCTTTTTCATAGTCATGATAAACAAAACCATTACTTGTTAAAAACTCCGCAATCTTGCCCTTATTATGTTCGCTTCCCGCAAACAAAATAACGCCAAGTTTCATTTGCAAAAAACTAAGCAAATCTTGCTTTAAAGCCATGAAATCTGTAAGGTAACTTCGGCTAGGCAATTTCTTATTTTCGTATATATTTTCATGAATACGAGTGCTATCAAAAATTATGTCTGCACCATTAAACAAATTTTCAAAATTATGATAATTTTGCTTGTCAAAGTTAGACATCGTTTGATAACTTTTTTCAAGCATTTCAAACTCATCTTCAATGCGTTTTGGCTCATCAATAACCCTTGTTCCATCAAGGTCAAAAACACTGTTTTCTCCAATAGTTAAAACTGCAGGAGAAAGCGAAATATTTTCTACTTCTTTGATATTTTTCATGCTAGACGGGTCAAAATAGTGAATTTTTTCAATTATTTCATCAAAAAACTCAATTCTGACAGGCAATTCTTCCCCAGGAATAAATATATCAAGGATATCTCCACGCAGGGCAAACTCCCCCTCTTTTGACACAAGGTCACTTCGCAGATAGCCAATTTTTGCCAAATAATTTGTAAGTTGTGAAAGCGAATATACCCCACCTACATTCAAGTTGTTTTGTTCTTTAAACACCCCCAAATTAAACTTTATCATAGCCGAACAAGGAAGCACTAAAAGCACGTCTACCCTGCCTAAAATATAACCATTTATACTTGCAACAAAAGGCATAAGATTTGCGTCATTTTCAAGTTTGCCTTCACGTGACGCTGTAATGATTTCAACCTTCTTACCAAGACTCTCAAAACCACGTTTATACTTGCCCGCGCTTACAAAATCGCTACACAAAAAAACAAGGCGATTTTTTCTTTCTAAAAGAACAATCTTTTCGCCTTCGTTAACCCCTGTTATATATCTATAACTTAAAATATCATCAAGCCTTTTTCCTAGCCCGTTCATAGCATCTCCAAAATCATATCGCAAGCCTCGCTTACTGCTTTATCAAAAAGTTCAACATCTTTAATTTTAGATAAAACAAAATCGGCAAGATCCATTCGCTCATCTCTGCCAGTACCAACACGAAGCCTTGCAAAATCTTCTCCAATATATGAAACAATACTGCGTAATCCATTATGAGTTCCGCTTGACCCCTTCTCACGAAGACGAAGTTTTCCAGCAGGCAAATCAATGTCATCAACCACAACTAAAATCTTGCCATCTTTATATTTTTTCTTTAATAAAACAACCGCCTCGCCACTGTTATTCATATAGGTTTGTGGTTTTACAAGCATAATCTTTTTGCCGTTATAAACACCCTCAGCAATCATGGATTTTTGTTTAGGTCCAGAAAAAGAAACACCCAACCTATTTGCAAGTTTATCAACAACCATAAACCCTAAATTATGATAGGTGTTATTATAGCAAGCATCTTTATTTCCCAGCCCAACAACTATAAACATAAAATCTCCTAGTCTGCACTATTAATTAATTTTTCAAATACAACAGCCTTACCTTTTTCCACCTTGCTTTTATCAATAAAACTTGAAACTATAAAAGCGTCATCAGAAATAATACTATCACTGATAATATTGTTTGCTTCCAATATAACATTCTTGCCAACATAAGTTTGACCTCTAAGAATATTGTTCGGATAGATAATCGCCCCTGCTTCAATTTCGACATCAGCATCAATAAAAATGGTAGCCCCACCGTACATTATCACACCATTGCGTAAATGGAAGTTTCTAATTTTATCAAAAAGATATTTTGACACACTTGAAAGCACTTCTGCACTATCTACACGCAAGAAAGATTTTTCATCAAAGGGTGTAATCTTGCCTGAAACAAAATTTTCGCTAGACCTAACAAACTCAGTTTTAAAAACATAGCCACGTGGCAGAGCAAGGGCATTCATATTGTTTTTAGCAAAATAGTCCATAACCTTATAAAATGTTGCCTTTTCCATAAGTGGTGTATCAGAATAGAACACAGCAATATATTGTTTCTCAGTTTCAATTTGCTTAACCGCATGAAAAACATTCTCTTTTGGGTCGGCTATAATCTTCTGCTCACAACCATTGCCAGCAATAAGCACCCAGTCCATCATTGCCTTTCCGCACAAATCAAGGTTATAAGCAGTTGCCCCAAGATTATTACTTTCAGCTTTCACCAAAACAAAAAGCACCTCACTGTCAATCCAGTCATGATTTTTGGCAGTTACAAAGCCTTCAGGCAAGACCATACTTGCCTCTTCTTCAATATCCTTACTTTCAAGAAGTGAATAATCAAATTCTATTTGATTTTCACAAACTAATAAATCAATATCACTTTTTTCCATGATTAAAGTATATAATTTACATTTATTTTTGTCAACAATAATAATGTTCTTAGAAAAATTTTAAGAAATCTTAAAAAACGCCCAAATTAAGTTTTATTTTGCCACAAATTATGTTAAACTTAATAAGTAAATAAGGAGTATATATGAAAAAATCAATTAACAACAAATTTTATTTCATGCTCACCACACTTGCTATCGCATTTCTTTTCTGCTTAAGCGGATTTGGTCTTTCTTTTGCAAACACAAATGCAGATGAATACACCACATTAAATTCTGCGACGCTTACCTATGTGGCATATGACAGAAACAATCCTAATAGCTCATCAAATCCTTCAATCAACAACACTTCATATAGTCAATACTCATGGAACGCTATCAATAAACTTACACTGGATTTCGCTAATAATGGAGAAATTAAACCAACCACTGGCACAACATCATACACCTACTCGCTTGATGTTGACTATGCACCAATCTATGTATCAGATCTAACAAACTTCCAAGAACATAACGAACATGTAACAATTCAAAATGTTTATACAAACACAGTAGCATCTTTAGATGAAATTAGACCTTTTGAATACTATATTGATTGCCATGCTGATGATGCAGACATAACAATCAGAGAGATTAAAGAAGGCATTTCTCAAAAGAGCCACAAAGATTATGGCTTCGGCTGGGGCGTATATCGTTTTACCTTCCACATCCAAGGCAACAATACTTCTGGATATGAATGCATATCAAAATATCTTTATGTTGCCCCTACAACACCAAGCGCAATACCAGTTGTTGAATACAACATTGTAAGTAGTTTATCAGGACTTCAAAACGCTTATGAATTTTATATTGTAAATTCATCTGACTCTGGCTATCAATATGCCGACCAAAATCTTATAGTATGGTACGCAAGAGGCATAGGCACAAATGATGTCAACTATGTTTACAGTGCTGCTGATGTTGGACTTAAAATAGGCAATGAATATCCTTTCACTGGATACGACACCCCAATTTTCACAGGAAACACAGATAGAAATGGAACAACTTTTTACTTTGACCCAAATGGAATTGCAGGCTCATGGGAAGTATTCTGCGTTATATATGACATAGATCACACTTCACTAAGATTTCAATCTGCAATGCAAAAGGATATAAAAACAGGAACAAAGGTTGAGGCATCAATCATCATCTGGATTATTATTGGATGTGCCGTTGCCCTTCTTGCAATAATCGTTGCAATAATTGTAATCACAAAGAAAAAAGAAAAAGTATGGTAAAAAGAAAAATGCTAGCCAAGTCTAGCATTTTTTTATTATAAAATATTGTGTACGTTTGCACCCATAAAATGAAGGTAACTATGGCAGTAGTACTTTATAGATTCAATACTCACTTTAAGGGCATCAACATCATTAGTTGCTACATACATTTTGATTTTTGAAATCTCTGTACCAATCTCTTGAATGCTTTTATGATTTACCATATAGCAAAGATTATTTTCATTTTTATTCCAATGATATTCAAGATTATCAACAAGCAGTGACATATCCATAGTGTTTAAAGTTTCCACTTCTTGAAGTTGTTGTTCTATTTTATAGCAATCATCTTGCGTCTGCATTAAACTGTTATTTACAACACTATTTTCAATAATGCAAATAGCAACCAGAAAAAGGAATATCAAAGTAAAGTTTACATAGTGAAAGATTTTCATGCTTCCACCTCAAGAGATTGATACTCAAAACTTTTACCCTCCCCTTTCATAAACTGGATATAGGCTTGCCCCGATTTATCAATACACAGTAAAAGCACATCCTTTACCTTTTGACCGCCTTGGTTGAGAATAATCTCTTGCACCCTTTCTTCATCAAGCCTTGCAAACTTAACATTATTTTTCATAAGTTTACCCTCGCTTACAAGAGTAATAGGCACAAAACTTTCATTTACATCAAGTTGTAAGTCACCATTAGTTGCAGGTGCATATTCCGCCTTGGGAAGCACGCTCACCTTTCCGTTTGTTTCCATAATCGCATATTGCACCTGTGCGATACTAAAATAACCACAATTTCTAAGTGCTGACATTATATCATCTGTTGTAAGATTAAGTTGTTTCATAGCCTTGTAATCCAGTCCCTTCGGATTAATTATAATTACAGGCTTACCACTTACCACCTTAGAAAATATCACGCTCCATTTTGTAAGCATAGTCAAAACAAAATGCAATACTGAAAGAGTTAAAAGCGGAATGATACCATGAAGCACTGGCACAGACACCTCAGCCATAGGTATTGTGGCAAGGTCAGCAATAATAAGTGTCAAAACAAGTTCAAATGGTTGCATTTGACCTATCTGGCGTTTACCCATCAATCTAAAAACTAAAAGTACAATTACATAAATAATAATTGAACGTACAACAATCGTTAACATATCCTTAGTATAAGCAAAAGAATAAAATTAATCAGAATTTTAATGTTTTTTAGAAAAAATTCGCTTTAATTTTAACATTTTAACATTTTTAGGTTTAAAACGTTGTTTTGCCATAACAATAAACGAGTGTATATCAACCACGTTAAAAACACCACAAAGTAAAACAAAACTTACAACAGAAACCACCCCACCTATCGCAAGCGTGAAGAATAAAGGAATAAACTGTCCGCATATCCCAGCAATAAAACTTGTAAGTGCGGCAGATGGAACAATCAAAAGAAGCATCTTACAAAGGGGTTTCAATATGCCAAGCGATATTTTTGTTTTACGTTTAAGCATTATACAATTTAAAACAGCCGTAATTAAATAACTAATCCCCATTCCATAAACAAGAGCATTGATACCAATAAGTGAAGGTAAAAACCATAAGGCAATAAACATAAATAATCCGCCAACAATAAAGTTGATAAAACTTTTCACTTCCATACCTAGCGAGTTTAAAAGTGATGAGGTGATATTTGTTATACCAAGTGGAATAAGCACCCAAGCAGATGCCGATAAAAGAGTGCCACTTAACGCATTATCATATAGGAATAAACCTGCCATTTCGCCAAGCCCAAGATATACAGGCACAAACAAACAGGATATAAAAAGTGAAAATGTGATTGAAGAGCGTACCCTTCTTTCAATATGTGCCTTATCATTTTGAGCCAATGCTGCCGACATATCTGGAATAAGCGCAGTCGAAAGCGACCCTATAATTGTTGTTGGAACAAATAATAGAGGCACTGTCATACCCACCGCCACACCATAAATCGACATTGCTTGTGACGATGTATACCCAATGGCAGAAAGCCTTGCAGGAATGATAAGTGCGATAAGTGGTTGAATAAAACTTCCTGCCACCCTAATACCTGTGATAGGCGTGGATTGTTTAATCAAAGGAACAAATATTTGTTTGGTCGGCTTTGACATCTTTCCACCATAAAAGAAAAACAGCAAGATAACAAACAGCATTGATAGAACACAAGCAATAGTTAAACTCCAAGCAACAGAGGTTGCGTTTTCAATCGCACTAAAAGTGCCACCTATAAGAAGTACACAAATAAAAATTCTTACCACCTGCTCATAAAGTTCTGACACGCAAAGTGCAAAATAATTATTCTGCCCCCACAATGCACCACGGAATACCGAATAAACAGCAGAACAAGCCAAACTTGGTAAAAGAACAATAAGAATCTCAATACAACGCTCATCAGTAAAGAGTTTTGCAAAAAGATTTTTAAATATAAACACAACAAAGCATAAAATCAAACTTAAAACAAGTGAAAAGATTAAAGCGACACTAATAAGTGACCCCTCTTTCTTACCCTCATGTTTTGCCCTAAACCCCGCACTCATACGTGAGATAATAAGAGGCAATCCACTAGATACAATGGTAAGAAGCACCATAAATACAGAAAAGGCTACCTGATACATACCAAGGCTTTCAGCACCTATACTACGTGATAAATAAATCCTAAAAAAGAAGCCCGCCACCCTAGTCAGTGCTGAGAAAAATGTAATTAAAGCCACCGTTTTAAATAAAGATTTCATACTCTCTCCTATTTATATTTGTATTATGTTTGTCCCAAGTTTAATACAATATTTTAAGGAGGGTTCTATGAAAAAAATAAAAGATGCAATCTATCTTGTGAAAAAAGGTGACAGCCTAAACTCTATCGCAAAGAAATACAATGTAAACTCAACAAAAATTCTTATAGATAATAATTGCACCCCAAAAATGATAAAAGAAGGTATGGTTCTTTTTATTAAAAATTAACCACCCTTCCGTCTAAATATTTTTGTAATTCTATTTTCAATCTGCTGTTGATACTTGCTTGTGACATAAATTGCAACAAGTGCAAAAACAAATATCGCAATCCAAATAGGAATTCCCCAGCCATGATAAGGGATAATCTCCCCACTTGAAAAATAGGAAGTGAGGAAGATTCCAATCGGGCGTGAAATAAGTTGTGTAGCCATAAAGAATAGCCAACTCATATCAGTAAGCCCCGCCACCAAACAAAGAATGTCGTCAGGGAAAAGTGGAAGAAGCATCATAATCACAAAACTATACTTGCCATGATTAAGAAACTTTACCCACTTGTCGCAGGTTTCTTTGCCAACCATAAACACAACAAGTTTTCGTCCAAACACCCGCCCCAAAAAGAAAGCCACCGCACTGCCAAGCAGTATACCTGCAAGGCTTAATAAAGAGGCTTGAAAAGGTCCATAGATAAGCGTACCAGCAATAACAATTACAGGAGAAGGCAACGGAATAAAGGTCACTTGTAAAAATTGCAACATGACGAATATAAACCTGCCATAGAAACCAAGCCCCAGAATAAAGTTCTTCATTTTTTCTACTGAGTTTATACTCTCCCACCAGCCAGTTAAAACAAGAATAAGATAAATCGCACCAAAAAGTATCACCAATGCAAGTGACACCATTATGGTGCGAATGATTTTTTGCTTTTTACTCATCTTGTTTTCTGCCATACTAGTAGTATGTTAACAAAATCACGAAAATATGTTATGGATTATATGCACTTGGGTTTGTTTTTTCAAGTTTGTTTCTTACACTATCCTCAGTTGCCTGCGTCACCTTCTGTGCTGGAATAATCTTAACATCACTTGGTGGAACATTCATTCCCAATCCAATGCTCTCCTGCCCCTCAACGATTATGCCATTTTGAGGCCAGTAGAAATCATGCCTAATCATCTTTTCATCAATTACCTTGCCATCTTTGATATATTGAATATAGCCTTTTGACTCATACCCTTCACGAGGATACTTAACACGATAGTATTCACCTTTGTATAATACATATTTTGAATATTCGCCATTGCTGTCAGCAATAATCTTGTCGCCATCATGAGGGATAACCCTAACAAATTCTGCCCTAGTGCGAAGTGTAACCCCATCATCAAAGGCTTGACCATAAATTTCTACATAAGCATTGTTTTCGTCACCGTACGCTTTAATGTATATAGGGCTTTCAAGGGTGTTTTTAAAAACAAGGTCAGAATATCCTTCACTTACCATAGCGTCAAAAGAAAGCGGAACATAAGAGGCTGGCAGGCTGTGATGATTTGCTTGTAACACCTCAACATCTGCAAGCACAAGTGCATTATATAAGGTTGTTGATGCTTGGCATACACCACCACCAGCACCAGCAACATACACACCATTCATGATAATGTTTGCTTGCTTGTAGCCAGTGTCAATGGTACGTGGGCCTGTGGTTTCGTTAAAGGATACCTCCTCTCCTGGCGACACAATCATTCCATTAAAAGCAGATAATGCTTTTTTAACATTTGATTTTCGGTCAGCTGAAGAAGTGGCATAACTTGTTTTAAAGGAAGAACGAAGTGTAATCTTCTTAAGTAACTCTTCTTTATCCACCTCTGGCACAACCTCAGTGGTTGGAATTTCAATGTCGGCAATAAGCCCAACTTCAAGGGCGTCATCTATCGCTAAGAAAAGTTCGTCACGGTTTACTTTTACAGCATTCTTGCTTTCACTTAATGAAAACATCTCTTCTTGGTCTGGATTAAAAACAATATTTGCCACCTGCCCTGCACTTTCAACTTCGGAGATAATCCCTTCCAACTTGTTCTCAATTCCGCCAAGCACATTCTTGTATGAAATATTCACATTAAGTCCGTCACTTTTGATTTTGTTTTCCACCTTCTTTTTTGCAAAGATGTTGCCTTCGCGTCCATAACTCATCACTTTTGAAATAGGCTCTTCAATCGCATTTTTGGCTTCAAAGTCCGCACCTTTAAGTTGCCATTTTTGCCCGCCTGAAGTTAAGTTAATTTCAATCTTATCACGATTTTCAAGCATCTTGTTTGACACCACATTTTCCGCCTCTTTGGCAGTCATACCAGAAACGTCCACACCATTTATATGTGTGTTTTGATAGAAGGTTGTTTTTTCACTTAACCCGTCACCAAAATAAAACTGGCAAAAAAGAAGTAATCCCACCGCTAAAAATGAAACACTCATAAGCCAAACAACCGAACCATGTTTTTTCTTTTTCTCTTTATTTTTCATCTTAAAATTATTATGTAAATAAAGAAAGTTTTTATTCGCAAAAAAAGGTGACTAAGCCACCTTTTTTATACTTTATTCAAATCCTAATTTTTTAAGCCTTGCAAGCACCTCTTCAGGGTTACCCGCCACACTGCCTATATTAAGGAGTGCTGTTTGAATAGGATATCCACCATTTAATTTTTCTTGATATAACCAATCAGTTCCTTGTTCCATTCCATACATAACTTTATATAAATCTGCATTTATCCTAACCGAAATATAACTTGATGTTATTGTAGATGAAGCAGGTGTCATATAACACCATAACGAGTCACTTCTGACATAACCACCAAGAATAATTATTCCATATGCAGAACAATTAGTAAGTTTAGCCATGCCTCCGATTCCAATAAGAGCACCAATGCCACATTTTGTATCATTATTTAGAGAGTGAATTGTACTATTCTTATATATACAATTAGTAATAGAACTGCCACCAACAACACCAGCTATTCCTCCGACGTAGCATTGTGATGTAACTTCGCATAAGAAATTTATATCAACATTGTCAATTATACAATTCGTTATAGTTGCACTGAATACATTTGCCGCAAGCCCTCCAATTGTAACCCCAAGTGATACTTTTAAAATATTTAAAGTACAATCTTTTACTATAAGGTTTTTAATTACCCCGCCAGAGCCTACATACCTAAAAATCCCAATAACATCTTTTGAATAGGTATTAATTCCACTGATTGTATAATAATCGCCATCAAAAATGCCTGCAAAATACAACTGATTATCAACTCCAATGCCTGTCCATAAATAATCTGACATATCTATATTTGCTGTAAGTTTAAAGTATTGTCCTGATAAGTTACTTGCATGAGATAAAACCGCTAGACGTGCAAGTTCACTTGCATTTGAAATTTGATAAGGGTCTGTTTCTGTTCCGCTTCCCCCTGCGTAACTGTCTGAAGCATAATCATCCCAAACTTTCGGTAAACTATCATTCACACTTTTTAGATTTAAGTGAAGCGCAGGACGCACGGCGTACGAACCGTTAACATAAGAGTTTCTATACAACGCGCCAGACAGATCCAGATGGTACGCACCGTAAGAACCGTAAGAAATGCCAGAACGTAGCCACGAAAATGCAAATGCATAACCTGATGTTGAACCTAATGTTGAACCTACATTACCTAATAAAGATGTTGTTGAACCATCATAATTCTTTCTCTGATTTACCGATACTCCCCACATTCCTAATTTGCTATCTGAGTATCCTGTCTCTGCTAAACTTGGTAACCATAAATAGTCATTCGCCCATGCGGTATAATTTGTCTTTCCTGAATAGTCATATCCACTATACCAGTTTGTTGTACTTGGTGATATTGCCTCATTTGGTAGAGTGTATGATGTGAATCCACTTAACACATCTTTTGTGGACTGATCTCTTTGCCATGGTATATTTGTTGGCTTTACCATATATTCTGTTAAACCAAACTTGTCCATTGTGAATGGGGCAAATACATTACTTGTGCTTTTACTTGCCGTTGCTGTTGTTGGCGTTGTTGTGCTTCCACTTCCATAGGTAAAAAGTCCACCATTATTTAGTGTTACCGCCCTTATATAACTCGTTCCATACATATTTGATGGATAACTTCCCACTGTAGAACTATACCAGCTTCCCGACCAGTTGGAATATAGTCCTCCATTTAAATAACCATAAAACTCTCCCTCGGTAGAACTTCTTCCACTAAACGCATCTTGGGTAGAATTTGACAACCATAAGGTAAGTACTGGTTCTCCGTCGGTATCATTTGATAGATACACTACCTCCCA
>CAOJXO010000011.1 GCA_948465545.1 uncultured Bacillota bacterium | reverse complement strand
GTTTCGTTTTGATTTCAATTCTTGTACTTGTATTATTCAATTGTTATTGTTCGGCCTGCCCGATTAGGCAAGCGTTATTATTCTAGCACATTGCTTTTATTAAAGTCAACACTTTTTTAAAGAAAATTTATGTATTTTTCAAGTTTTTTTAATGTTTTCGCGACACCCCCGCCTGCGTTGTAGAAAACAAAAAAGCCTTAAATAAAAATTAAGGCTTTTTTGTTAATTAATTCCAAAATTATTCTCATTAAAGAAATCAAACGCTTTCATAATTTCAGCAAGGTCATCTTTAGGATTTATAGCTTCTTTAAGGTCAAAACCACCCTCCTGCTTGATGCTCTTTTCATGCTTTTCTTCTGGCTGTGTACTTAAAAACTTATCAACAAGATTGTCATAAGGGTCATTATCATCAAGTGACATATCACTTACAGGGCGAATCTGATTTTTACGTTCTTCCTGTGCCCTTACAATCTTAACCTCACGTGGGGCATCTTGTCCCCTTCTATATCCTTGCATTTTGGTAAGAAGAATCCTCATAGAATCGTTCTCTGTGTTAGCCATACTTGTAATTTCTGCAGGTTGCACTTCCGCTTGACTTAAAATACGTTCAAGGTCATTAAACATCTTACTGAATGTTGCCGAATGACTAAGTTCTGGAAATTGAATACAAAGTTGTTTAAAAGAAAGTTGCAACTGCTCATTAATCATTTTAATCTGCTCATAATGAAGGGTCTTAATGTTATTATTCCCCTCATCTTGAAAACGGCGAAAAGCATCAAGGGCAGACATAATATTTTTTTCACGATTTTCTATATCGTAACTTTTATTCTTATAGTCTAAAAGTTTCTTTTCACTTTCAAGCACTTTCAACTTTTCTTCCATAAGAGAAGCCTCATGCTCAGCTTTAAGCCTTGCAATATATTTGTCAACTTCAGTTTTATTGTAACCATTATATTCAGTTGAAAACATAACTAACCCCTCCTAAGATAGTTTTTGAGTAAATACTTCACTACAAATAATAGCACAAGTGCAAGCACAAATGCAATAAAAATCCAAACAGTTATCATATTTATTTTGTAGAAAAACCACGCAATGTCTATCAGAAACAGGCAAACGCCTGCTGTTAAATGGAACTTTTGATTGAAGAAACAGAATGTAAAATAGGAAGAAAATGCAAATGCCAAAATATAATACACCGACTGAAAATATAGCAGATTAAGAAAATGTGTAAGCAGTCCAAACGCACCAATCAAAAACAAAAGTGAGCCAAAATAAAAACAACTATCCAAATAAAACAATACGCTTTTTAATAATAGGTGCAAGCCAGCAAACAAGCAAAAGAAGAAAAACCAAACATAATAATTTTTTAATAAAACAATGGTAAGTACAGAGGCAACAATAAAACTAAGTATAGCCAAATAAAAACTAAACGAAAGAATTGTTGTTTTCTTAATCTTAAAAATACGTCCCTGCATAAAAAAATTATTGACAGGTTTGCCAATAATTAATCTTTCTTTTTTTCTTCAATATTTTCTTGTTTTACTTTAATAATATGAAGCGGTAAAATATCAACCTTAGAGTTATTAAGTGCAAATTTTAATTTGTTTTTAAGTTTAGGCTCTTTTGCTTTTTTCTTGTTCCAGAAATAGAAGAATACCAATATTGCTATACCAACAACAATCAAAATTATACTTAATAGGAGGGATATTTGTATGCCACCAACCCTAATGCTATCTCCACCTTCACCACCACGCAGAGCCTCTATCCATGCACGGCCTATTCCATACAGAATTAAATACCATGCAGCAACAGCCCCACGCTGTTTAACCTTAAATTTACGAAGTAAAAGCATCAACACAAGGAAAGTTGCAAGATTCCACAAACTTTCATAGAAGAAAGTAGACAAGTGCCAAGCACCATGCACATAAGTTGAAAGCGGAAACCATTGAAGGCTTGGGTCAGTCACTTCCATACCATAGCAACAGCCTGCAAAATAACACCCTATCCTTCCAATAGCCTGACCTAAAATTAAAGAAGGTACTGCAACATCGCCAACATCAAAAAAGTTCTTTTTATGGAACAAGCAATATAATCCAACACCTAATGCACCGCCAAGCACACCACCATAGATGGCAAGGCCACCTTTCCAAATTTCAAATATCTGCCAGAAAGAAGAATACATACTAAGGTTGGTAACAAAATAATAAACCCTTGCACCGATAATTGCAAGTGGAAGAGCATAGCAAGCAATTATTATAAGGTCATTTGTTTTAATTTTACGTGCTTTTGCATTAGAACATGCAAGCCACACCCCAAACGCCATTGCACACGCTATGATAAAACCATAATAACTTATACTTAAACCAAAAAACAAAAAGTGATCGCTAAAAAATCCAAACATATTTAATATTATACTTTCCTTTATGCATTATTGTCAAACAAAAAAGTGACATCAGTCACTTTTTTAATCTTGAAACTTAGAACATATTCTTTCAAGTTCATTCGTAATAAACATATCGTTTCTATCATTTTCCCTATAAGTCATAACAATGGTAACACTTGAACCATTGTTTAATGCTTTACCAAGCGAGATAAGTTTCTGAGCGATTACAATCCCCTTTGCATTATGTCCATTTTGAAGTTCACATTCCTCAAAACACTGATCCAATGTGTTAATAAGCGAAATAATATCGCTTACAAACAGAACCACTTTTTTGCCTTCGCTCAACAATCTTTGGGTAAGAGCAATCGAATCTACCACCTTATTAAACCCTTCATCATAGCCAGAACCATAAGCAGTAGTCATATTAACCATGCTTGATATTTGAGAGAAAAGTATTTGGTCTTCAAAAGAAGTATTAAGCCCTAAAGTTATCAAATTATAATCATTATCATTGCAGAACTTAGCAAAATTAACAAACCTATCATCTTCAAAGAGATTATTTTTAGTCAATATTAAATTTCTTCTACCACAATAAAGACGGAAATCCCCATATTCAATTTTTTCTAGAGAAATGATAGGATTACCCGTTTCAACTCTTGAAGCATCATACCTTTTTGCATCAGTAAAATTAATCGTCTGAGCACTACTTAAAAGATACTGATTGTTTGGGTTGATCTTCCTTGCTTCCGCCTCAACAAAATCGCCTTCCTGAAAATTGTATTTTTTCATTTCATTGCTATTTATAAAAATCTTTTTACCAGTTTTAACATCAAGGAAATATGAAACCGCTGAACTAGTACGAACAACACCTGAAAATTTTTCTACCTCATCATCAACATCACTAAACACAGGCACTTCTTGTGCGAAACAGATAATATCCTCATATTTTAAAGGTCTTTTTTGATTATTAAGAGAATCTGTTTCATCACTTCTTGTCATTTGTGACATTATATCATCAAGGTTGTATAACTTTTTAAATGGTCTACCCTTTTTTGTTTGACGAATGACAGTAGAATCCGAATTGTATATTTTATCTAGGATAAGTTCAATAAGTTCGTCACGTTTTTTAGTTGTTGGAGATGAAACACCAAGTTCACGTCCTAATGCTCTAAGCTCAAATATTCCCAAATTCTGTACCAACATCTCCCTATGTTGATTAATATCAAGTTGACGATTAGCCAAAACATTAATATCCATATATCTTTCTCCTTTTATTAGGATAGAGTACCTCTCCTCTTTTGTAAAACACCTTTATTTATTACAATTCTAACATTATTTTTTACAATAGTCAATATTTTTAAACAATATTGAAAAGACTTGTTATAATTCCACAAACTACAGCCACACCATACAACAGTGCTGTTATACCAATATTTTTCCATATCTTAGACTTGTTTGTAGTAAATAGAACAATAAGTCCAACACCTGCCCCAGCACAAAGCCCACCAACAAGTGCGGCAAAACTTAACACTTCAGTTCCTGCCACAAGCCCTGCCATATAGAGTTCCACAAGAAATACCGATGCCCCACAATTAGGAATCAGTCCAATAAGGCAGGCTATAACAATTTGAATATAAACATTGTCTGTTAAAATAGTTTTAAAGAAATCAGTGCCAGCATATCCAAAAATAAGGTTTATTGCAAGCGTTGCAATAAATACATATAAAACAATGATTGCTGTGTGCTTTAACGCATCAAGGAAGATGTTTTTAGCACAACACTCACTATGATGGTGATGATGAGGTTCTTGATAATCATTCAAATTCTGTTTCTTACGTCGTTCAAATAGATAAACAGTAAGGTCAATTATATACCCTATTATAATTGCAAAGCACACCTTAAAAGCAAGAAGAAGTAAAAGTTTAGGAATAAACTCAGGCTTTGAAATCATAAGAGGAATCGCCTCATCAGAGGTTGCAATAAATACCGCAATCAGTGTGCCAAGCGTAACAATCTTACTTGAGTAAAGTTTACTCATAACAGAAGAGAATCCACATTGTGGTACGCAACCTAAAAAAGCACCAACTAAAGGTCCAGCCTTTTTTGTGTGGTGCAAAATCTTAGCATATTTTTCGTTGTCATTATGCGAGAAATACCCTACAATCAGATACGCCAAATATAAAATCGGAATAACTAAGGCAGTATCAATGCAAGCATCTTTCAACGCATCCAAAAAGGTATCCATATTCCCCCGAGATGTTATTTATTATTTTTAGATTCTTTCTTAGGAAGAACAGCAATTTCTTCCATTTTCATTTGTTTAGACTTTGTTGTCTTTTTCTTAGGTTTTTCTGCAGTAGTTTCAACAACCTCAGTAACCTCGGTGGTTTCTTCAACCTTAACCACCTCTACATCTTCCTGTCCTTTAGCAGCGGCAGCCTTTTCACGTTTAAACTCTTTCATTCTTTTTTGGCTTTCTTTTGGAGAGTAAAGAATCAAAGTTTGTTTATCTTGGTAGTTGATTTTTCCGTCCATATTTGCAGAAATGATAGCCTTACCAATCATCTCTTTAATTTCACCTTTATTGAAGGTAGAGATTTCACTTGCATCTGCAAAAAGTTGAATTTTACCATTATTGATAGTGCCAATCTTTCCCTCGTTTAAAAGATAGGTAATATCTCCATCAAGCATACTCACAAGCCCTGCATTATTCATAATGCCTGTAATTTTACCAGTAATCATAGTTACAATTCTAGCCTTGTTACGCACAAACATAACCTCTCCCTGAGTGATAGTTGCAAGTTCTGCTTTATCATCAACAAAACGAATAAACCCACCATTCATTGTGCCGATAGAAGCCTTGCCACGTACATAGTCAATCTTACAAGTGTTGATGGTTGTAATAGAAGCCTTACCTGAAACCTCTGTAATAGTTCCGCTTTTAAACAGACCAATCTTCGCCTTACCAGACACTTTATCAATAACAGCATCTTCTACCATTTGGATTTTAGCCTTACCAGAGATTTCTTTAAAAGTGCAGTTGAAACTTTCAAGAACGATAACGCTACCATTTAATGTAACATTTGTACATTTATTAAGGATGTGTACCCCACTGCCAAGAGTGAAGTTTGACTCCTCATCATGGATAATAGGGTCAATAACCTTTTCTTTTTTCTTGAATAAACTCATCATACACCTCATTTTAACATTTTTAAGCCAAGTTGCATATATTAAGATACTTTAAATATATCACAAAATATGTCGGTATGCAAATATAATTTCGCAATTTTGTAAAAAAGTGTCATTTATTTTTTTTTGTTGCACTACTCCTTGACTAATTATTTTTTAAGCAGTATAATCTCTTATGTAAACAAAACCCATTTATAACTGCATAAAAAAATAATTGAAATTCAAAGGAGGACATTATGGCTGAACTTGAAATAAAAAACCTAAATAAATACTATCAACTTGGTAATAAAACCAAGTTCCATGCTTTAACAGATATAAATCTCACTTTTGAAAAGGGAGAACTTGTTTCTATTGTCGGAGAAAGCGGAAGTGGTAAATCCACTTTTATGAACCTCATTGGCGGACTAGACTCTGATTTTGAAGGCGAAATAAATGTAAATGGCGAAAATATTAAAAAACTTACCGATAAAGAACTTGACGAATATCGTAAAAAGAAAATCGGCTTTGTTTTTCAATCATTCAACCTTATCCCACATTTAACAATTCTTGACAATGTCACTATTGCCCTTACACTTTCTAATGTAAAAGAAAGCGAAAAGGTGCAAAAAGCCACCGAAATACTAGAAAGGCTTGGACTTAAAGCACAAATGAAGAAAAAGCCAAGCCAACTTAGTGGCGGTCAGAAACAACGTGTTGCGATAGCAAGAGCCCTCATTAATGACCCAGAGATAATCCTCGCTGACGAACCAACAGGTGCACTTGACAGCGACACCACTCTGCAAATTCTTGATATTCTTAAAGAGATTGCTGACGATGGCAAACTTGTTATTATGGTTACCCACTCTGAAAAGGTGGCAAGCATATCTTCAAGAGTTGTTGAAGTTGCAGACGGAAAAATAATCAGCGACAAATATAAATCCGATTATAAAAAGACTAAAAAACATAAAGCCAACAAACTTGTAGCAAAGCAAGAGGAAGAGCAGATTTCAAAAAAGAAAAAGACTAACCTTTCTTATTTCTCTGCAATAAAACTTGCATTCCATAACATGTGGGCAAGTAAGGTAAAGAACTTCTTAATTGCATTCGGCGTTGCAATCAGCCTTGTAAGTTTAATCCTTATGCTCTCTTTCGGTTCAGGACTTACCGACTATATATCAGGCCTTGCAGACTCTTACACCAACCCACTCTATGTTTCAATTTCAAAAAGTAAGGATGAAAACGGAAATCAGTCCAACCCACTTAATCCACTCGGCTTTGATAAACAAGAAGAAATTGATTCACTTATAGCCGACATAAATAAACAACTTGAAGAAAATGGATATGAATTTAGAGCCACCGAAGAAAATGTTTCCTATGGTTTTAATAAAATGACATACGGCTCAGCAAGTTTCACCTTCAAAACAAACGAAGAGGGAAAATATGATGAGAATGGCGAAAGCATTGCAAATAAAGGTGTGTTCTATGTTTACACCACCCCACCATATTATGATGAAACAAAGATGATTGTTGGAAATATCAGCGGACAGAATGAAGTAATGTTTTCTAAAGCGGTAACAAAAATTTTAGGTTATGAAAATGATGAAGATGTTATCGGTGCAAAAATACAGATAAATATTCCAATCTTTGGAATAAACACCGAACTTGCTGTTGACAGCGAACTTAATCTTACAGGAAATCCAACCATCTCTGGTATTGTTGATGTTTCAAATATGTTTGAAAACTTCCCAGTAATCTATGTAAGTTATAACTATCTTCAATCACTTATAAGGTTTACTGAAACAACAACTGGAAAAAATCTTGGTTTCTATCCATACTCAATCTACATAAGAACAGATGCAGAAGAAACAACAAACTTTATTACAAACTATCTTAACTCGCTTGACAACTATTCAGGCTCAGTAGAACAACAAATGGTAAGCATGTTTACCGAAATGATTTCAACCATTTCCACCGCCCTAGCAATCATTGCAGGCATCTCAATCGTGGTTGCAACAATCATGATTTTAGTTGTGCTTTATATGAGCGTAACTGAAAGAACCCGTGAAATCGGCGTACTTAAAAGTATCGGTGCAAGAAGAAAAGATATTAAGAGGATTTTCTCATCAGAAAGTTTGCTTATCGGACTTCTAAGCGGAATTGTTGGAATAGTCCTAGCACTTGTATTCGGAGGTGTTTTAATTATTGCACTTAAAGCAATTCTTGGCTTTGCACCTATATCATTCAGATGGTGGTACTTCCTTGTTGCACTTGGAATAAGCATTGTAATCAGCATCTTGGCAGGACTTATGCCAGCAGCAAAAGCAGCGAAACTCGACCCTGTGGAATCACTCCGACACGAATAAAAAAGAAGGCAACTCGCCCTCTTTTTTATTTTGTTTTTGCTTTAATATAATTTTCCACAATAGACTGAACCGATTGTCGCTCATCTTTTGTCAAACAATTCCATTTATCATATAATTGCTTAATTTCTGGCGTTACTTCAATCAAAGGACTATCTGCAACTAATTCTGCAATCGTAATGCCATAAGCTTGAGCGATATTTTGTAATGCTTTATAAGATGGTAAAGCCTTGCCTTCCAACCATTGATGGAATGTTTGTTGAGATATATCTGCCTCTTGTGCAAGTTTATAGATACTCCATCCCCTCTCGACACGCATTCTATCAATTTTATTTACTATATTTGGCATACTCAATTCCTTTTTAATCTTTTTACTCAATACTTATACAATAACTATATATAAATCAGTTACTCTTTAATAATTTAATTACGGCATCTTTTTTATCATCAGATAAAGATAAAAATAAATCAAGAAATTCTTTTCTTTCTTCATTATATTTTTTCCCTAAATAAAAGAAATCAAAAATTGTAACTCCGACAATATTACAAATATCTAGTAGAGTAGAAATTTTTAATTGCACTCTTTTTGTTTCAATAGTTTCAATAAATTGAGGATTGTATCCAAGACGTTGACTCAACTCTCTTTGTGAAAGTCCAGCCTTTTCTCTAAAATAACCCACCCTATCAACTATTTCATTATAATCCATCAGTTTTTATATCCTTATTTCAAATTTTTCATTAAATTTATAATCATCGTTTTCTTTTCATCTGATAATGATTGGAATAAATCTAAAAATTCTTTTATCTCAGGATTAAACTCTTTCCCCAAATAAAAAAAGTCAAAAATAGATATTCCAACAACTTCACAAAAATCAATTAAAGTTTTCACCTTAAGTTCTATTTGTTTACCCTCAATTGTCTTTATAAATTGAGGATTATAACCAAGACGTTGACTTAACTCTCTTTGTGATAAATTTGCTTTATTTCGAAAATAACCTAATCTATTTATTATCTCATTATAATCCACTTTACACCTCTTATTATTAAGTTTAATAGAGGATTAGCGTTTGTGTGAGTTAACTACTACACCCAATTTGGCTAATTTTGATATTTTTGATTGACTTATTAACTCACATGTGGTAAAATGAGGCAATCAGTATCTCAATATGCGATAATAGTTAACTTAATTTGGGGCTTTTATACCAACCATTACATAAAGGAGTCAATAATGTATAATACTTGTTGTTTTATAAATTTAGAAAAGTTTGAAGTAAATGAAGATTTAGAGATGAAAATATATTGTACGATATTAAAAGAGATAAAAAACAACTGCATAGAATTTATTTTTCAGCGAAATCAATTTAATGATTTTTGTTATAGGATTGTTACAAACTTTCAATCTTGCTTTTTTAATTTACAAAGAACATGTGTTGCTGAGGCAACAGATCATGTATGTGTCAAAAATCAAAAACTCCATATAGAAGAATTGATTAAAAATCTTACAGGACAAATTATCCCTCTTTATCCTTATGAAAAAATTATTAATTTTTCACATTTACAAAAAATAGAAAAGCAGTCCAAAGAAAATTTTATACTTGGACTATCAAGTATTTGTATTGTTTATAGTAAAGAAGATAATGTTTATTTAGAGAGATTAAAAAACTTTACTGAAACAAAGAATATTAAACTTATTGTTATAAATTAAAAAAAGCGGAGTTTACTCCGCTTTTTCCTCAACTTCCTCTGTCTTTATTTTTCTTGTTGTAAGTTCAGTTTCGATTGCTGGTATTGCAAGATGACATTTAGTAAATTTTCCAATCACAAAATGTAGGAAGAAAACCATTGCTCCGCCAAAGTTACACATAAGGTCTTTAATGGTATCCCAAAGAAGAGGCACTCCATATTCTGGAATGACTACCCCCTGCATAGCAGAACCAGTCACACGGTCAATCAGCCATTCGCTGATTTCCCAAACAACTTCAATGCCAAGTGAGAAACAAACACAAAATACCACAACAAGCCAAGGGCTTAACTTTTTATAATCACCCAGCCTTGCAATAACAAAGAGTCCAGCCATACACATAATGTAACCCATAAGTACATGCACTGGTGTATCAAACCAAGGGATAATTGAATAGCCATTCATTGCTGAGCCAAAGAGTCCAGCCACAGCAAGATAAATTTCATATCCAAGAAAGATAACCGAATTAAAACGGAATCTAAAAATCACTTCAAGAAGGAATGGAATTAAACAAGCAACCAAAATTACAATCGTGCCATACAAACGTTTTCCATCAGGGTCGTTGCCAAGAGCATAGTAGATAATAAGCCCTACACAAGCCAAAAACATTGCCAGCATAATGGAAAGATTAATAATTCTAAATACCTTTTGATTTTTAGTTAATTCATTAAATTTAATCATTTTTCTCATAATTTTGCGAGTTCTTCCTTTAATTTACTTAAAAGTTCAATATTTTTTTGCAGTTTAGCCTTTTCATTTGCAACCAAACTTTCAGGTGCTTTGCTTATAAAACCTTGATTTGAAAGCATTTTGTTTGAACGCTCAATTTCAAAATTAACCGAAGAGATTTCTTTTTCAAGACGCTCACGCTCTTTATCAGAATCGATTATCTCCCCCATAGGTATATATATATTTGCCACCTGAGAAATTATCTTGACTGATTTTTCATCAGTTTTCTTTTCAATAATTTCTGTTCCAAAGCCAAGTTTAACAATGTCAGCAAACGCCGACTTTACAAGAGTCTTATCAGAAAGGATTTCGATATACAACTTTGTACGTTTATTGTCAGGCACATTAAACTCTGCCCTCGCCGCACGCACACGTTTAATAAGGTCAATAATCTTATCAAAACTATTTCTAAGGCTCTTTGCCTCAACCTTCTTAGGGAAAGCAGAAAGCATAATTGTTTTTTCATGATAAGGAAGTTCCATATAGATATATTCAGTAACAAATGGAATGAATGGATGGAAAAGTTTTAATACGTCAGTAAACACATATAAAAGCACATTTTGAACAATATGTTTTCTTTCAGCATCAGAGCCATATAAATCGTTCTTAGCAAGTTCGATATACCAGTCACAGAATTTGCCAGTGGTAAATTCAATAAGGTTTGAAACAGCAACGCCAAGAGTATATTTATCAATATTTTTATTTACCGATTTAATAACCTTATCAAGTTCAGAAAGAATCCACTTATCCTTTTCAGCAAGTTTAAGATTTGCAAGAGGCTCTTGTTTCATACCCTCCAAATTTTGAAGAACAAACTTGCCAGCGTTGTAAAGTTTGTTGATAAATACCTTAGCCTCTTTTGCTTTGTCCTCGCTGTATTTAATGTCAGAGCCCATACTCATTCCGCTTACAAGGCTAAGCCTTAAACTGTCAGAGCCATACTTTGCAACAATGTCAAGAGGGTCGATTCCATTGCCAAGATGCTTTGACATTTTCACACCTTTCGCATCACGAACAATACCATTTATAACAACGTCCTTAAACGGAATCTTCTTCATAAATTCAAGCCCAGAGAAAACCATTTTTGAAACCCAGAAAGTGATAATATCATATGCGGTAACAAGCACAGATGTTGGATAATAAAATTCAAGGTCTTTAGTTTTATCAGGATAGCCAAGTACAGAGAAAGGCCAAAGTGCAGAAGAGAACCAAGTATCAAGCACATCATTGTCTTGAACCAGTTTCTTGCCGTTACACTTAGGACAAGATTTAGGTTCATCTTCACTTGCAAACACATTTCCACAGTTTTCACAGGTGTAAACAGGTATGCGGTGACCTAGCCAAATTTGGCGAGAAATACACCAGTCTTGAGAGCCTTCAAGCCAGTTAAGATAGGTCTTTTCAAAACGTTTTGGAACAAATCTAATTTCGCCATTCTTAACAGCAGAGATGGCAGGCTTAACAAGGTCTTTCATCTTAACAAACCATTGTGATGAAATCTTAGGTTCAGTGAACGCACCACATCTTTCGCAAGTGCCTACTTGGTTTTTATATTTTTCTTTCTTAACAAGGAAGCCTCCCTCCTTAAGAGCCTTCTCAATAAGTGGACGTGCCTCAATTCGGTCAAGACCTGCAAACTTGCCAGCATTTGCCATAAGTTTACCATTGTCATCAATACAGGTGACAACCTCAAGTTTGTGTCGAAGTCCAACCTCATAGTCATTAGGGTCATGTGCTGGAGTAATCTTAACAGCACCAGTACCAAAGCCCATTTCACAGTATTCGTCACCAATAAGTTTGATTTTTCTGCCAACAAGTGGAAGAATTAAATCCTTCCCTATCTGTCCCTTAAACTTAGGGTCTTTTGGATTAACTGCCACTGCAGTATCACCAAATAATGTTTCAGGACGTGTGGTTGCCACTGTAACATAACCGCTTCCATCAGCGAAAGGATATTTAATATACCAAAGGTTTGTCACTTGGTCGATATGCACATTTTCATTGTCAGAAATGCTTGTCTTGCAGTTTGGACAATAGTTTACAACACGAGTGCCTTTATAAATAAGTCCTTTGTTGTAATAGTCAACAAAAACATGGCGTACCGCCCTATTCAGGTTTTCGTCCATGGTAAAAGCAAGCCTGTTCCAATCGCAAGAGATTCCCAGACTTTTAAGTTGGTCTACAATAATGTTGCCATAATCTTTGTACCACTTCCAGCCCAGTTTTAAAAACTCTTCACGGCCTACCTCTTCTTTGGTAAGGTTTTGCTGTTTAAGTTTCTTTGCAAGCACGGCCTCTGTGGCAAGTGCAGCATGGTCAGTACCAGGCACCCATAAAGCATTGTAGCCTTGCATACGCTTAGTTCTAATCAAAATATCCTGCACGGTATTATTAAGTGCGTGTCCGATATGAGCCTTTCCAGTAACATTTGGAGGTGGCATAACAATGGTATAACTTGGTCTATTATCAGGTGTTGCACCGAAATAGTTTTTTGCTATCCAGTTTTTATAAATATCTTGTTCAAAGTCCTGAGGATTGTAAGTCTTATTCATCATCTTCTCCATATAACAGTTTATTAAAATTATATATAAACAAAATAAAAAAGGCAAGCAAACTTACATAAAAACAAGAATTAGTAACCCCACAAACAAAATTTTCATAACATAAATTTTGTAAGGAGGAAAAATGCAAATATTAAAAAGAATTTCCGTTTTCTGTCTTTGTGCACTTATAGGTTTGACAAGTGCCTTGTTTTTTGCGTGTGGCAAAGGCGAAAACGACATAAAAATAAATGAGGTGACACACAGTATCTTCTACGCCCCACTTTATGCTGCACTAAACCTTGGCTTCTTTGAAGATGAAGGTTTAAATGTTACCCTTGAAAGCAATGACGGCTCTCATACATCAATGAGCGTACTTCTCAGCGGAAACTGCGACGTTGCCCTAGTTGGCCCTGAAACCGTAGTTTATTCTACCGAAACTAAGGATCACCCTGTTGTGTTCGGTCAATTAACACAAAAAGACGGCTCTTTCATAGTAAGCAAAGAGCAAATTGAAGACTTCGACCTTGATATGCTTAAAGGCAAAACAATCATCGGTGGAAGAGCAGGCGGACTTCCTGCAATGACCCTTCAATATGTAATTGAAAAGGTGGCAGGCCTTACTATCGGAACTAATAAAGAAGCAGGCGAAGTAAACCTTCGTACCGACGTTCAATTTGCCAACATTGCAACCGAGTTCCAAACATCAGATAACGAATTTTGTACCCTTTTCGAGCCTACCGCAACCACCCTTCAAAACAATAAAGCGGGCTATATTGTTTCAGCAGTCGGCAAACACTCTGGCGAAGTACCATACACCTGCTTTGTTGCAAAAGATAGTTACCTTAAAGCAAATCCACAGCGTGCTGAAAAATTCTTAAAAGCGGTTTATAGAGGATATAAATATATTACAACCGAAGATTCAACAAAAGCCGCTGAGGCACTCAAAAAATCTTTTGCTGGCATGACTATTGAAGAACTTAAAGTTGCAGTAGAACAATACACCCTTATTGACGCATGGTGCAGTGACCCTGCAATGACAAAAGTATCTTTTGACAAACTTGTTGAGATTATCAATAACGCTACTGGCGAAAACTATAACCCAACCTACGCAACCTGCGTTGACACAACCTATGCAGAAAATATGCTTAAAAACATAGCATAAAAAAAGAAGGCTAAAAACCTTCTTTTTTTTCTTCAACGCATATCTTCGCATGAGAGTTGCCACAAACCGCCAATGAAGCATTGCGTAATGCGGTTTCGTTTGGTAGCAAGAGGCAAGCATGGCGGTAAGGTCGTAAACTTTTATGCTAGTAAAAGTTGAAACCAATTAGCCTATGTGTAGCCGATTAATAATAGAAATCTTTGAAATCGTTTTTACTTGATTTTTCTTTTACTTTCTTGTTGGAGGCTTTTGAACCTTTAGAAGTTCCACCACCAAACTTACCAGCACCATGTTTATAACGATAGTTTCTTACAACAATGAAAATCACAACTCCACCAATCAACAGCACGCCAACAATAGGAAGAGTAATCCAAAGCCAAAGCAAATCGTTTTCATCACCATCTTGTGTTCTGATAGATGTTAAACTAATTGAAAATTCGTTATTGTTTGCACCAAGTCTTTCTTTAATATAGCCCATGTTAAGCACAAATCTATATTCTGTTTCGCCATTTTCATTTACCCTTGTTGATTTTGAAACAGCATTTGTACTATAACTACCATACAAAGATTGCACTGCCTGCAAGAATTTGTCTATATCAAGTTCGTAACCAGCCTCAACCGTTACAACCAAGTCAATAGGTGCAGAAGATGATACCTTTAAGCCCTCACCTTCATATTCCTGCCCGTCGAAATTAACACTAACTATATTTTCATCTTTTGTAAAGGTTGCAACAAGTGCATCTTCAGAGAAGTTTGCAATCAACTTAAATTGTTTATCAAATGGGGCAACCCCAAAATCAACAACCAAGTTTGAGTTTCCAGAGAATGAGCCTTGACCTAAAACCCAAGAGCCATTTTGCATATAGTATAAATCCCAGTGATCAAAAACATAAATGCTTTTAGATTTAGGTTCAGCAACTATAGTTTGCTCGTTACTTTCAAGGGTTAAGTTCATATTGAGTGAAGGTCTAGAAACACTGCCACCTCTATACTTTACACCACCCTTATCAATATCCTCTGTTTCAACCACGCAAAGATATGAGATAGGGTCAAGTGCGAAAGAGTACACCCCGTCAGTAAGTCCAGACGCTGATAAGGTGATTTTATATCCTGTTATACGTCCATTAATGTCAGTAACCGCTTCTTTAACATAAGCAGTGGAAGGAAGTTCGTTTGCATCAAGTAGGATTGACCTTAACGAATAGAATCCTTGCGTCTTTGCTGTAAAGCCGATATTAATAACAACCTCTTGACCATAACGGAAAAGATGAGCGTCGCCTTCAATAGTACCACCTGTAAAAGTGGCATTGCTAGGGTCAATTACCATGCCCGTATCAAGTTGCTCTGACATTCTATAACTAAACATTTGGAAACATTGAAGATTAAGGTGAGAGCCTGCACCTGACTCGCTGGAACTAACCATCCAAGTTTTATCAAAGTCCCATTCATCATAAAGTTGATTCCAGTTTGTGTAGGTAGTAAAGAATGAGCCTGGCAGTGAGCCAGAAGTAGTTTCAACCCATTCCACCTTATCAACAGGCTGAGCCTTATATCCTATACTTCTTCCAAAATTCTCTAAACTTTTATCAGTCCAGTAAGTATAACTAATCCCCGCGGTTACAGGATAAGAGGTTTCAGAGATTGAGCCAACAATTCCACCATTATAACTTTCTGCAAAGTTTTCACCAACCCCGCGTTGCATTGAACCTATAAACACACAGTTGATAATCTTGGCACGATCACCCTCCACTTCGCCAGCGATACCACCGTTGTAGAAAGTAATGTTAGAACTGTTTGCAAAATAAGTAATATCACCATAGCCAACGCTATACTCAATTACTGAATCAAAAAGTCTGCCAACAAGATTGCCGATTTTAATGCTAGAAGAAGCAGAAAGAGAGGTGCTGATTGATATATCTGCATGATTTACGCAATTAGATATTGTGCTTACTTTAGAAACATTTTCAAGCACACCAGCAAGTCCACCAAAAGTAACTTTGGTTGAGAATTGAAGATTGTCATAAGGTGTTTCATTTACTTTTGAAACAAATTTAACATCTTCGCCGATTTCACAGTTTTGGATAACAACCCCACTGCCATAGCCAACCAGCCCTCCAATATATGCTTGTGACCTGCCTTCTGAAGAAATATTATAGGTAACCGTGCCACCAAGTTTCACATTCTTTATAACTGCATTTTCAGCATCAGTAAAAAGTCCATAATTTTGATTTGTTGAAGAATAAGTAATATTGTTTAGACTATATCCATTACCATCAAACTCCCCTGAAAAAGTTTTGGCGGTGGAATAAATGGTTGAAAGTTCATTTGCATAATCGGTAAAATCAAGGTCTTTATATAAAACAATTCGCTTTCCTGAATAGTTTGAACTTACAGATAAAGCATTAATAAAATCACTTTCAGAATAGATAGGTACATTCTCTACTTCAACATCTGCCACTACAAAATCATTAGCGTTTAAACAACCAACGCCAACCACAGTAAATATTAAAGCAAATAATAACATACTTAATCTTTTCATATTAACTATTTTAAATTTACCATATTTAACTATTTTCTCCAAATAAATTACAAATATTTTATAAATTTACTAAAATATGTTTTTATGTTTTAACGATTTAATTAATTTTTCCTTATGCTTTTGTACTTCACTTTTTTCTATTTTTTTAACATTCTCAGGTCGACTCATAATAAAATAACGAAGTTCGTCCATAGCATGGTCGTCTTTTTTTATAGGGCTATCATCGTTCCCCCAGAAATATCCTTTCATTTCTCGTATCATATTTGGGCAATTTCTAAATATAAAAAGCCTACTTTTCCCTTCCGCATTCCTAAGATAACTTTTCACGCGGTTTATCCCCGAATATACATCCTTGTTTACCTTTGTGTTAACAAGAATACCATAATCATAAAAAAGTTCACTTACGCTTTTAACGCTGGCAAGAGTACGCTGGTTTGCTGCTGAGTCAATAAGAGCCTCATACATTCCATTAAACCCAGTATGCCAATTCAGCCTTTCACAAATTTCTTTTATTTTGTTTGCATGATGTTCGATAAACTTTCCACGCTCATAATGCTCTGCAATCACATAAACATTTCCATCAAAATCCACCGCATACCAATGCACCGAAGTAAAGTTGTTAAGACCGGGATCTATTGCAATATTACACTGCCAATCAAGTGGTACTTCAAATGGGTCAATCACATTTACATTTTCGTCAAACTCTGGATACACCATTCCACCACACTGGGTAAACTTGCCATAGCGACGACTTTCAAGTTCCTCTTCACTAAGGCTAGAAGTCATGAAATCAACCTCCTCTTTATTAAGATAGGGATTATCCGCCCACTCCATTTCTTCATACCAAATTTCGGGGTCATTTTTTTCATTAAGATAGATATCATTATAAACCCAAGTAAGCCCTTTAAGCGGTGTCATTGTACCAAAAATATGTCCACACCTATCAAGTACCCTCATACGACATTCGGTATAAATATCATAAGGCGGTTCTTCATCAAACCAAACAAAATCAAGGGACGAACCTTGAAATTTTTCCCGCCCTTGGTCGCAACTTTTAAACCCGATTTTGCTTGTTCCACCAAGTTCATTTTTAACAATAATAAAATCAATAATTCCGCTTTCTGCACTATCCTGCCTACCACTTGACATAACAACACTTACTATCTGGTCGCTACGAAGGTAATGCAGAATTTTTGCTTGTGCCACATCACGTTGCACCTGCTTACTTAAACTTACCACCCATGCACTTATACTCTTTTTATTCGCTCGATATGGATGCACCCCACGTGCAAGCCAAACAGTTTCTACCGCCCCACATTCGGTTTTTCCACTACGGTTTCCACCAAAAACCCACCTATTTTTCTTTAAGCATTTATGAAAGGCTATTTGCTTCAAATGCACCTTATTTTTATTATAATTTGCTAAATTGTCCTCATTTTTACGTTTTTTTAGTTCATTTTCTATTAAATTTAGTTTACGTAAGTTTTCCTTCATATTTTACTCCGTCAAAAATTCTATAAATTATCTAAGATAAGACAATTTAATTCTTTTGTTTTTTCAGCATCAGTTTTAAAATGAGAATTATGAAAAAGATTTTGATTTTTTTATCATTATTATTATTGCAAAGTACCTGCATTTCATCAGTCCCCACCTATGCAGATGACCTTTACTATTATGCTAAAATAGAAAAAGGCGGCACTTTTCTTTATGCATCGGCAGATGAAAGCAGTCCATTGTTTGAACTGCCAGAATCTTATTTTGTTCTTCTCACTGACAAGGCAAACGATAAGTTTTACAATGCCACATATTTAGATAAAACTGGCTATGTAAAAATATCAGAAGTGACCCCTATGCAAGGCCAACCTAATACGCCTTTTGCCTCTGCCACATTCAGAGTGTTTTCAATCAATGGGCTTGGTTTATATAAAAGTCCATCACTTCAAAGTGCAGGGCTAATTACCAATGTACCTTACCTAACTTCAACCATAAATTACTATGGAAAAATTGAGGGGGAAAGCATACCAAACAAAAGCAATGTATGGTATTACTGTAAATTCATTGAGCCCGCCTCCACCTATCAAGGCTATCTATACTCAGTGTTCTGTGATGAACTTAGTCCTATTGTAAAAAATCAAGAATCCTTCCCACTTATCACCTCCCCACTATTTCCTCAAAAAGGTTCTGGCTTAGGAGGTTTATCTGACACCGCAAAGACCTTCATTATACTCGGCGTAAGCCTTCCATGTGCCCTTATAATTTATCTTTTAATAAAACCAACTTTGTCAGGACAAAAACAAAAGGTTAAAAAGAAAAAGCCACGCAGACGTCATGGCGATTATTTTGAGTTTGATGAAAATGATTTAACTTAAAGCAAGCCTTTTGATAAGTTTATCACTTAACTCTATATCCTCATTAGTTTCTTCAAGTTGACTAAGAACAATCATAATCCAGTCCTCATCTTGTAAATACTTTTTGAGTTTATCATCTGTAAATCCCTGCCCTACAATCGACTTAGCAAATGCCTTTAAACCCTCGTCAAGTTTACGAAAATATGTACGCATTGAGAGATTGCATGACTCTGCAATCTCTCTTGATTTATCATGATCTACATACTTTTGAATTAGTATTTGTGCAAGTTCACTTTTGCACTCTTTAAAAGCCTTTTCAATTAAAACCTTTATGTTTATAAGGGATACTTTACGCTGACTCAACTCAATAATGTTATCAGCCACCATCGAAGTACTGTTTGTCACAAAGTTTACTCCCGTAACATAAAACGAATTTTTTGCTATAATATCAACCTGCCTGTCAATATCATCAGCCACAACCTCTAAATAAGGATAAACCGAAAGTAAAGTTTTGGCCCAAACATATTTTTTCATAAACTCCTCCCATATAAACATAGAAAGTATAAATTGTTGGAGGAAGAATAGTCAATTATTAGTGCCAAAAATTTTTACTTTTTTAAAATATTTTTACAAAAATCGCGAAAATGACACAAATTTTTAGTCAAAATGTAGTCAAATATGTCAAAAAAGGGCGAAAAAATGGAGTTTTATAGCACAATTATTTTACAAAAATCGCAACATAAAAAATGGGATAAAAGAAAAATTTTAACAAAAAAGTATTTGCAATTTAAATATAGATATGGTATATTAAGAATGCAAACATAAGCAAGCCGAAATGGCGGAATGGCAGACGCGACGGACTCAAAATCCGTTGAGGGCAACTTCATGAGGGTTCGACCCCCTCTTTCGGCACCAGAACAGACAGAGATTGAACCCGAAATATCTATTTGTAAAAGGGTATGCGGGTTTTATCGCTGAAAGGTAAGGAAAAAGCACAAGGTTAAACGCCTTGTGCTTTTTCTATGCCCACCCAAGAGAACCCACCCAGCAAGCCGCTAAAACGGACTTTCGCCGTCATCATCAAGCGGTATTAAAGTTGTTATAGTCTTTTCTATCGGTTTGCCCGTATGCTTGTTTACGGGCGTATCTTTGCTTATGTCGAAATTATATACAGCCGTTATACGCCGTAAGAACGCCGCCCACGTTGTAGGCTCGGACTGTTGTATTTTGGTGTATTGCTCTGTAAGCGGTATATTAGAAACGATATACACCGTATCATAGCAAGCCACGCGGTTAAAATGCCGCCCGTGTATTCGTATCGGTTGCCCGTCCAGATAATCAAGTATTTCCGAGATTTTGAACGAACTCCGAAACTCGTCCAAAAACAATATTTTTTCGCCGTTGTAATCGTCTATCCAGCCGAACTCATAATTTGTCGTTCTGTAAACGTCGTCATAGCCGTGTTTACTGAAAACGTAACTTGTCTTTCCGCAACCCGCAGAGCCGTAAATATAATTTACTTGCATTTTGCGGAATTGCCGTTTGTACTTGTTTTCCAAATATGCTTGTCTGTATTCTTTCGCCCATTTCATTACCCTAATAAAGCGGTTGCCGTGCTTTTTGGAAAGGTCGTAAAAACTTATGTCATTTTCTATATCGCGCATTATATCGGTTAAATCGGTGCGTTCGCCGTCCTCTATAAACTCGCCGTATTCGTAGTATGTAGGACTTATTCTTGTTTCCTCGTCCATACAGTATAGGCGGGCTTGCGTCCGTTTAGCGCGGCGTTGTTCTATATGCGCGTCAACACCTATCGTCTTTTTAGATAGGCATTTTTTAATAGTAGTGAACCATTTCGGTTGCGTGAACTCGAAATACCCTTGATAGTGTTCCGTTCCCCTTTCGGGAGCGCGTTCACGTTGAAATACCGCATACCGCAAATCGGACACCGTTTTCAAATACTCCAAAAATTCTTGTTCGGATTGTACGGGATTATTTACGGTAAAGCACCAATCGCGGGCTTGCTTGTTCTTTTTAGGTTGTTCGCTCGTTTCGTCCGTAACCGATAAATCTATTTTAATCTTGTTTTCGTCCATAATAAAAACTCCCTATAAGTGCCACCATAGTACGTTACACTATGACATAGTGGCGTGGTAATACTATACGCCACGCGCGGGCGGCAA
>CAOJXO010000010.1 GCA_948465545.1 uncultured Bacillota bacterium | reverse complement strand
AAAGTGGCACGCGAGCTGGGTTCAGAACGTCGTGAGACAGTTCGGTCCCTATCTATCGTGGGCGTAGGATATTTGAGTGGGGCTGTCCCTAGTACGAGAGGACCGGGATGGACATACCAATGGTGCACCAGTTGTCACGCCAGTGGCATAGCTGGGTAGCGATGTATGGTTTGGATAAATGCTGAAAGCATCTAAGCGTGAAGCCAACCACAAGATGAGATATCCCATAGCGTAAGCTAGTAAGAACCGTTGTAGACTACAACGTTGATAGGTCGGAGATGTAAGCACAGTAATGTGTTCAGTTGACCGATACTAATAGTTCGAGGGCTTGATCACGGATAAACTTAGCCAAAGTTTCTCAGTTAATTATGTAGTTGTCAGGGTTTTAACTCTGCAAATAAATATAGTTATTCCAAACGAAAGTTTGAAGTAATACCATTTCCAGTGGCGATAGAGAAAAGGATCCACCTGTACACATACCGAACACAGAAGTTAAGCTTTTCATCGTCGACAATACTTGGCTGGTGACGGTCCGGGAAGATAGAACACTGCTGGAATATCATGAGAGTAGGTGCATGAGCCTACTCTTTTGTTTTTATCATGATTTAATTAAAATAAAGTTGCAGTGTTCTTGCAAACTGAAAGTTTGCGTTTTACTTTGCAAAACATCTTCCCGTCCTTGTCCGGCAAGATAACGCCCAGTCGAAGAAGCGTGCGTGGCGTTGCGAAATCGTACCGATTTCTAATGAACACTGCTGGAATATCATGAGAGTAGGTGCATGAGCCTACTCTTTTGTTTTATATAAAAAGTGATGCAAACTAAGTTTGCCCGCATGAGGTTGTTTTTTGTTGACAATTTCAGTTAGAGTTATATATTATTAGATAAGGAGGATGATATGAAAAAACTTAGTAAAATTATTTGCAGTTCTATATTTGCAGGGGTGACAATTATGAGTGGGGGACTTTTGGCAGCTTGTGGTGAGAATTCTGCTGACGAACTTACAAAAGCACAATACAGTGAGGCATTTAATGCAACAAGTGAAGTTATGTCCTCAGAAAACACGCAAAGCCATGCAAACTATGTTAGTGCAGAGGAAATAGGTGATTATGAAGAATTGACTGGAAGTCAATTAGATTTGGCGGTTTTACAATTTAAAAATATGGCAATCCTATCGAAGGGCATCTTTGATAATGAAAATTTTCAACAAACTGATAACATAATATCTTTTGAGGTTAAGGATTTTGCAGGTGCGGAAAACATTTCTTTTAAGATGAATTATGGCTCTCAAGATGATAAAATTTATATTAATTATTTAATGATTATGCCTAATCTTGAAGAAGTTGAGGTGTATCAATCTTATCATATTGAATTAGATTATGATTTTGATACTAAGATAGTAAATTCATATAATGCTGAAATGTGCATGGTGAGTGGTGATGCTTTGAATACAGTCACTGGATATGAAAATATCATTTATACAAAAGAAGAGGGAACTAAGGGATTAATTCGTAATACTGAAATTTTTAATAAAAAAGCAGAAGAGTTTAAAACTCTTTCAAATGAGTTATTAAATAAAGATTTTGAAGATACAAGGTATGATTTCACAGAAGAATTTAAACTTGCAAATGAAAATATCGCTCATTAAAAAAAGTACTCGTTGAGAGTACTTTTTTAGTTTATAAAGAGTTTAAAACTATGGATTTATCTAATTATATTTTTAAATTTTATGTAAAAATAGGGTGTTTATTACATATATAATATTTAGATTGGTAAAATATTTGTATAAAAATTTCATTTTACTATTGAAATTATGAAAGGTTTGTGCTATACTATTTGTAGATTTGGAGGGGATATGTCAAAGTATTTAGTTAAAATATTATCAATTTGTGCTTTTGTAGTAATGCTACCATTGATAATTTTAGGTACTGCTTTATGCGTAACTGAAACTGAAAATTACAAATTAAGATTATTTGTAGATGGTGATAACGCTGAATATACTTCTTGCGAAGTGCTTATTAATGGCGAAAAGAGAGAAAATAACGAGATAACTCTTATTAAGAATACTGAAGTTGTTGTTAGTTTTGTTGGAGAAGGATATAATTTTGATAAATGGTATGAGGGTACTAATACTACTTATCAAGCAGAAAATAAAGTTGCTTCTGAAAACGTTTCTTTCACTTTTAAACTTACTAGCAACTTAGACTTAACTGCTAAATGTGCTGTTAAAAAATACTCTGTAACTTATACTGGCACTTATGCTGACGGAAGTAATTTTGATGCCTCTGTTTATGAAACTGTAAATTATCAATATGGCGAACCTCTTAAAGCCATTGAACCAAAAGATACTGATGAATACATTATGTTTGCAGGTTGGTCTGTTGTAAGTGAAGATGTTACTACTGCAAAACCTTATAAAGAAGCAAAGTTTGCTGAAGATGGCGAATATGAAGTTAAAGCTGCTTGGAGAGATCTTAAAGAAGAAACTTACACTATCAATGTTAAGAACTATGCAAAGAGCGAGCAAGTAGACACTATAACTTATAATGTTGTAAGTGGGTTTAGTGCTTATGATACTACTAATGAAAATATTGCAAGATCTTACTATAATTTTGTAGGTTTCAATTATAAAGGTGTTGTTTACACTTACGATGTTGAAACTAAAGATTACCTTAGTGAAAACATTAAACTTAGTAGCGTTCTTATTGAAGATGGTGAAATGAATGTTGATGTTGTTGCAGAGTGGAAATCACAATATGAGAGTCTTAGAGTTAATGCATCTGGTATATATGAGGTAAGTGAAGCAGAAAGTTATTACATCTATGGTAAGAAAGACGGTGATGATAACTATTATAGATTAAGCACTTCTACTTTCAATTATGATGTTAACGATACTGCTGACGGAATCTATCTTGAACAGATGATTAAAGATGTTGTATTAGATGGTTATACTTCATTCTACTATAATGATGGTGGTGAATATAAAGAAGTGGTATTAAGCGATCTTGTTTACTACTACAATGCAACAGAGTTTGTTAATTCTTTTGATGACGCAACATTTGCAGATATGATTGACGGACTCTTATCTCATGGTTTTGATATGAGTCAAACAATCAACGTTAGATTAATCTTTACAATTAAAAGTGCAGAATAAAAAACTAGGCCATTGTGCCTAGTTTTTTTTGTGGGGGGGGTAAACGGTGGGAATTATAAGAAAATCTTGTAAATCCACCCCTGTATACTTGCGTATCCAGATTTTGCATTTTATGCAAAATAAAAAAGCCTTGCGGCTTTTTGGTGGGAATTATAACAACCTGTCTGCAACAGAACGTTTTAATTTGCCCACCTGTGTCTTATTTCATAATCCACTTTGTTTTTGTTTACAAAAACAAAAAATCACGACTGTGTCGTGATTATGGTGGGAATTATAGGGCTCGAACCTATGACCCTCTGCTTGTAAGGCAGATGCTCTCCCAGCTGAGCTAAACTCCCATTGCATTTTTCATGCTTTATTAATATACCAAATTTTTCTTATTATGTCAACGATTTTTTCAAACTTTTCAAAATTATTTATTGTAAATAAAAAGAGGGGATTACCCCCTTCTTTTATTTACGTGTTTTGTTTAAGGCTTTTTTAAGTTCTTCTTTTGGATTCTCTTTCTCTTTTAGTACGGCAAGTATTTCTTTAAGCAGATATTCAGTTGAATTTTTATAATTCTCTTCTTCAAGTGCTTTCTGCTTTGCCTCTTCCTCAGCCTTTGCCTCAGCAAGTTTTTGTGCTTTCTCTTCGCGATATGCTTTTACGGCGTCTTTATCTCTCTTATTGATGCCAAGTGCTTTGAGTTCTGCTTTTTCTTCCTTAGTAAGTTTGCCCCTCATTGCGTTTTCGGTTGCATGTTTAAACATTTCGCTACTCTTCATTGCCACTTTCAAGATAATAAACAATGTCATTGCGATAATCAAGAAGTTGAGTATTGCAGATATGAATGCACCCCAGTTTATGTAAATGCTATTTTCTAAAGTTCCGTCTTCCGCCCACTTGAGTACGGTTACTGCACTTTCAAGCCCATTTTGTCCGCCGCTTATTGTACTGAGTAGCCAGTTGATAAGTGGCATAATAATTTGATTAGTGAATGCGGTTACAATCGCGTTGAATGCACCACCTACGATAACGCCGACAGCCATATCAAGGATATTGCCACGACTAATAAATTTCTTAAAATCACTAAAAAACTTTCTCATTTCATTCCTCCTGCCTATATTTTAATTATTTGGAATAAATAATGCAAATAAAATTAGCGGATTTTTCACAGATTGATTTGTTTTTTAATATGATGTATTAGGCATTTTGCCTTAGGGAGAAATATTATGCCTTGTAACTTAAATTTTAATCAATGCAACTTAGGGCCTTCTTATCCTACGCCTATTTATACATGTGGTTGTAGGCTTGCAAGGCTTCTTAGTGGTTCAGCCAATAATGTAGTTAACCCTATTGTTATTCCTGATGAAGTTTTCTTAAGTATGATGAATTATCAGATTAGATAATATAACTATAAAGTGCAAGAAATGCACTTTTTTAGTTTGTGTATATAGTCACGACAAGTTTCTTAAAATTTTGCCTTTAAAAAACAAATTTGTTTGCCTAAAACAAATTGTTTGGTATATACTAATTATAGATAAGAAAGGAGGGGGATTTATGAAAGATAACAATTTACCAAAGTTTGAAGATAGTGACGCCTTCCTATTTTTAGAGGCGATGAGAGCGGGTGGTGACACACAACTTGTAAGACATTTTTGCAAGAGTATGAGAGATTGGAACAAAACATTGTTGAATGCTATTGATAAACAGAGAGGCTCGGAGAGAGAATAGTATGGCTAGTACAAAAGTTAAAGGGGTGGTTATTGCCTCTAAGGACTATAAAGAAAAGGACAGGCTTGTAACCTTATATACCTTGGAGAATGGTAAACTTTCTTGCATAATGAGGGGTGTAAGGGGAGAAAAGGCAAAATTAAAATCTGCGAAAGAATTGTTTAGTTTTGGAGAATACATAATTGAAAACACAAAGAGTTTTAATATTATCACCCAAGTAGAGGTTATTGATTCTTTCTTTGGGCTTACCAAAGACCTTGATAAGTTCTACGAAGGTTGTGCAATACTTGATATTGTAAACAAAATCTCTTCACAAGAAAGTGACCCGCAACTTTTTATTGAACTTCTTAAATGCCTTAAAACCCTATGTTACGATAATGTAAAAAGGTTGTATTGTGTTGATAAGTTTTTAATTAGGATATTTAAAGAGTTGGGATATTCGTTTATCACTGACAAATGCTCTTCATGCAAGGCGGGGCTTAGTGGTAAAAGATATTTTAATTTAGATATAGGCGAAATGGTCTGTGCGAGTTGCAGGAATGATACCTGTCAGGCTGTGAGCGATGTTTGTTATAGTGCGATGAAACTTTTAAGTGGTATGGATTATGAAAAACTTTCCACTTTAAAAATTGGTGGAAATGGTGAGGTGGAGTGTTTCCATTTGCTTGAGAAAAACTTTGAATGGCGGGTAGGCACTAGATTCACACAAATACCTCTATTATGATATTTAATATAAAATAAACAAAAATCCCTATAAAAAGTAGGGATTTTTTTAATAATTAACTATTTTCATCATTAACATTTGGTTTTCTTGAAGGATTAACTGGGGTTATGCCTCTTCGTAGTAAATATTCTTCATCTATTCTTGCCAGTATATCAACGCTTGCTTTTACCACATCTTTTTGGCTATTCCTTACTGATTTTAATGTTGTTTCGTTTATATTTGATTGGTCTTCTAATCTACCAAGCCTTTCTTCAATGCTATCAAGTTTATGTAAAACTGTATAAAGTACTTGTTCTAAATCTTCCATATTGGTTCTCCTTATATATATTATAATAAACTACTTTATAATATTTGTCAATATATATAGGCAATTTTGGCGGATAAAATAGCATTTAAAATTAGTTGAAAAATCTTTGAAAAACCCTTGACAATAGAAGGGTGTTTTGGTAAAATGTATATGCTGTGAAATATGGGTTGAAGCGTAAGGTTACTTTGGTTACCAGCAATCAAAGAGAATTTATGTGGACAAGTTCGTGGCAATATGACCGCGGGCGACCGACCAAAATATCACATTTTTTAATTCCGCACAGCAAGAAACACACGGCAACGTGTACCGTTGTTTCTTAGGAAAGTGAAATATTAGTCGGCAGTGCTATTACAGGAGGTAAATTATTAATGGCAACACAAAAAATCAGAATTAAATTGAAAGCCTTTGAACATTCCCTCATTGACGAAGCGTGCAAGAGAATTATCGAAACCGCTGAGAAGAGTGGAGCAAAGGTTTGCGGTCCTATTCCTCTTCCTACTGATAGAGAAGTAGTTACCGTTATCCGTTCACCACACAAGTATAAAGACAGTCGTGAACAATTCGAGTCTAGAACTCACAAAAGACTTATTGATATTTATTCACCATCTACAAAGGCAGTTGACGCTTTAATGAAGATTGATTTGCCTGCAGGTGTTGATATAAAAATCAAACTGTAAGGAGGAAGATATAAATGAAAAAGGCAATAGTTGGTAAGAAACTTGGCATGACTCAAGTCTTCACTCCAGAAGGTTTGGTTGTTCCAGTAACAGTAGTTGAGGCTGGTCCTTGCCCTGTCGTTCAAATTAAGAACGTTGAAAAGGACGGTTATAAAGCGGTTGTTGTTGCTTTCCAAAAACAAAAAGCATCAAGAGTATCTAAACCAAGTGCTGGTGCATTCAAGAAGGCTGGTGTTGAAACTTTCAGGCTTGTTAAAGAACTCAAATTTGAAAACGCTGAAGAATATCAACTTGGTCAAGAAATCAAGTGTGACATCTTCGCTGAAGGCGACAAGGTTGATGTAACTGGTACTACAAGAGGTCGTGGTTTTACTGGCGTTATCCAAAGATGGAACCAACACAGATTAAAGATGACCCACGGTACTGGTCCTGTTCATAGAGAAGTCGGCTCTATGGGTGCAAACTCTACTCCATCAAGAGTGTTCAAAAACAAGCATATGCCTGGACACTATGGTGTTGAGAGAGTGACTATGCAAAACCTTGAAATTGTTAAGGTTGATACCGATAGAAATATCTTACTTGTTAAAGGTTGTGTTCCTGGCCCTAAGGGTAGCGTGGTTACAATCCGTGAAAGCAAGAAGGCATAAAGGAGTTTGACATGGCAAAAGTAAAAGTTTTCAATATGGAGGCCAAAGAAGTTGGCAGTATGACACTTTCAAAGGACCTTTTTGAAGTTGAATATAATGAGCCACTTATTCACCAAGCAGTAGTTATGTATAATGCCAACCAAAGACAAGGCACTAAAAGTACTTTAACTAGAAGTGAAGTAAGAGGCAAGGCTGCTAAGCCTTGGCGTCAAAAGGGTACTGGTAGAGCAAGACATGGCTCTAAGAAAGCACCACAATGGACTGGCGGCGGAGTTGCTTTCGCACCAAAACCAAGAGATTTCTCTAAAAAGATGAATAAACAAGCAAGACGCTATGCATTACTTTCTGCTCTTAGCGAAAAGATTAGACAAAAACAGGTTGTTGTTATCGACAAGTTTGAACTTTCTGCTCCTAAGACTAAAGAAGTACAAGCATTCGTAGATGCATTCAAGTTTAACGGCTCAGTTCTTGTTGTTAACAAAGGTAACGATGAGAAGATTAAGAGAGCTACTGCAAACTTAGCAGGACTTGATATCGAAGAGGCTACTGATATCAACGTTTACGAAATTGTTAGTTCTAAAAACGTTGTTCTCACTCAGTCTGCTATCAAAACTATCGAGGAGGCATACGCAGAATAATGAACGCTGAACAAATCATTAAAAGACCACTTTTAACTGAAAAAAGTTATGCTGGAATCGCTAGCAAGGTATACACTTTTGAAGTGGCTAAAAACGCAAATAAAATCGAAATCGCTAAAGCGGTTGAAACTCTTTTCGGTGTACAAGTAGAAAAAGTTAATACTTGCATCGTTAAAGGACACAAAAAGGTGCAAAACACCAAGGCTGGAAGAACTGAAGGAAGAACTTCTGATTACAAAAAAGCAGTTGTAACCTTGAAGGAAAATTCTAAAACTATTGCGTTCTTCGACAGCTTATCATAATAGGAGGTTAGGTCATTATGGCAATTAAGATGCACAATCCTACTTCAGCTGGAAGAAGATTCTATACGACCTCTTCCTATGAAGAAGTAACAAAGAAAACTCCTGAAAAATCTCTTCTTGCTAAGAAAGATAAACACGCTGGAAGAAACGCTCAGGGTAGAATTACTGTTAGACACCAAGGCGGTGGCAACAGACAAAAATATCGTATTATCGATTTTAAACGTAACAAAGACAACGTTCCTGCAAAGGTTGTTGGAATTGAATACGACCCAAACAGAACAGCCTACATTGCATTACTTAGTTATGCAGATGGCGAAAAAAGATACATTATCGCACCTAACGGACTCAAAGATGGCGACATCGTTATGAGCGGTGAGAATGTAGAAATAAAAGTCGGAAATAATCTTCCACTTGCAAATATCCCTGTTGGTTCTCTTGTTCACAATATTGAACTTGAACCTAAGAAGGGCGGTCAACTTGCTCGTTCCGCTGGTGCTGAAGTTCAACTTATGGCTAAGGAAGGCAAGTATGCAACTCTTAGACTTCCAAGTGGCGAAATGAGAAAGGTTCTCCTCAACTGCCGTGCTACAATCGGTACTGTTGGTAACCTTGACCATGAACTTGTTTCTCTTGGTAAGGCTGGAAGAAAAAGACATATGGGTGTTAGACCAACCGTTCGTGGTGTTGCTATGAACCCTAATGACCACAAGCATGGTGGTGGTGAAGGTAAGAGTCCTGTTGGTATGGCTTCACCTGTTACTCCTTGGGGTAAACCTGCTCTTGGTTACAAGACAAGAAAGAAGAAAAATCGCTCTAACCGCTTAATGGTTAAGAGAGTTAATTAGGAGAGAAAGTTATGAGCAGATCATTAAAGAAAAAGCCTTATGTTCATCCAAGTTTAATGAAAAAGGTGAACGACATGACAGCGTCTGGCGTTAAAAAACCTATCAAAACTTGGTCTAGAGCATCTACAATTTATCCTGAATTTGTTGGCTTTACATTTGCAGTACACAACGGCAAGAAACATGTTCCTGTTTACTGCACAGCTGATATGGTAGGACATAAACTCGGAGAATTCTCTCCAACAAGAACCTATAAAGGTCACACAAAGAAAGCGGCTGCCGCTAAGAAGAAGTAAGGAGGAGGGTAAAAATGGCTACAAGAATTAGACAAAAAGCAGAAAAAAGACAAGCAAACAAAGATACCCGTCCTTTTGCAAGAGCAAACTATATTAGAATGAGTAGTTCTAAAGTAAGAATCGTTCTTGATTTAATCCGTGGTAAAAAGGCTCAATATGCCGCTAGCTTGCTTGAAAATATGAATGATAGTGCTGCACAAGAAACTTTAAAGGTGTTAAAATCCGCTATTGCCAATGCTGAAAACAACATGGGCAAGAACGCTGAAACACTTGTAGTTGCTGAGTGCTATGCAAACCAAGGACCTCAACTTAAACGTATTCACTACGCTGGTAAGGGTTCTGGTAACAGAATACTTAAAAAGACTTCACACATTACAATTGTGCTTGATGAAGTGGTAGGAGGCTAAGAATGGGACAAAAAGTTAGTCCAGTCGGACTTCGTATAGGAATTAACAAAGATTGGAGTTCTACTTGGTATGCTGACAAGGCTACTTTTGCAGCAAACCTTAAAGAAGACCAAGAAATCCGTAACTTTTTGAAGAAAAAATATGCTTCTAGTGCTATTTCAAAGGTTACAATTGAAAGAACTGTAGGCAAACTTGTTATCAATATCTTCACTGGTAAACCTGGTATGATTATTGGAACTAAGGGTGCTGGTATTGAAACTATTAAGAAAGAAGTTTCTAAAATGATTAGACCTGTTAAACTTCTTGTTATCAACGTTAAAGAAGTTAAAAAGGTTGACCTTGACGCTCAACTTGTTGCAGAAAGTATCGCTCAACAACTTGAAAAGCGTGTTGCTGGTAAGAGAGCATTAAAGCAAGCTCTTCAAAGAGTTATGAAGGCTGGCGCTAAAGGCTGTAAGGTTCAAATTAGCGGTGTTCTTGCTAAAGCAAACGACAAGGCTATGACTGAAAAATACAAGGAAGGAAGCCTTCCACTTCATACTCTCCGTGCTGACATTGACTACGGTGAGGCTGCTGCTTACACTATGATTGGTAAAATCGGTGTTAAGTGCTGGATTTACAAAGGCGATATCCTTGGCACTAAGAAGTCTTCTGATACAAAAGGAGGGCAGGAATAATGTTATTGCCAAAGAGAGTTAAAAGAAGAAAGGTTCATAGAGGCAGAATGACTGGTAAGGCCATGAGAGGTAACACTCTTGCTTATGGTTCTTACGGAATGGTTGCAATGGAACCATGCTGGATTAAATCAAATCAAATCGAAGCCGCTCGTATTGCTATGACTAGATATATCAAACGTGGTGGTAAGGTTTGGATTAAAATCTTCCCTGATAAGCCTGTTTCTAAAAAGGCTATCGGAACTCGTATGGGTTCTGGTAAGGGTGCTCCAGAATTTTGGGTTGCTGTTGTTAAACCAGGCAGAGTTCTGTTTGAAATTGAAGGAGTAAGTGAAGAGGTTGCTAAGGAAGCACTTAGACTTGCTGGACACAAACTCCCTTGCAAAGTAAAATTTGTAAAGAAAGAAGAACAAAACGAAGGTGGTGTGAAAGATGAAAATTAGTGAAATTAAAACTCTTTCTATTGAGGAACTTAACAAACGTCTTAAAGAACTCAATAGTGAATTATTTAATCTTCGTTTCTCTCACGCAACCCGTAACCTTGCAAATCCTATGCAAATTCACAATGTTAAAAAGGAAATCGCAAGAGTTAAAACTGTTATAAGAGAAAAGGAAATTGCAGGAGGAAACGATGGAAAATAGAAATTCAAGACTTACCAGAGTAGGCGTTGTTGTTAGCGCTGGAAAAATGGATAAGACAGTTGTTGTAAAAATCGTTTCCAGAGTAAAAAGCCCTATCTATAAAAAAGTCGTACAAAAATCAAAGAAATTTAAGGCTCATGATGAAAACAATGAATGCAGAATTGGCGATACCGTTCGTATTATGGAAACTCGCCCTCTCAGCAAAGATAAGTATTATCGCGTTGTTGAAATCGTTGAGAAAGCGAAGTAAGGAGGACGCATTATGGTACAACCTCAAACAAGATTAAAGGTAGCAGATAACACTGGTGCTAAAGAAATTATGTGTATCCGAGTTCTTGGTGGTTCTTATAGAAGAAGTGGTAACATCGGTGATGTTATTGTTGCTTCTGTTAAAAAGGCTATCCCTGGCGGCACTGTTAAAAAGGGTGACGTTGTTAAGGCAGTCGTTGTTCGTACAACCAAGGGACTTCGCAGAGAGGACGGCTCTCACATCAGATTTGATGATAACGCCGCTGTGATTATTGATAATCAAAAACAACCAAAAGGAACTCGTGTATTCGGACCTATCGCGAGAGAACTCAGAGAAAGAGGATATATGAAGATTATTTCTCTTGCACCTGAGGTTATATAAAAGGAGATTCTTATGAAGATGGCTATTAAAACAGGCGATACAGTTGTTGTTATTGCTGGTAAAGAGAAAGGCAAAACTGGTAAGGTTTTAGAGGTTAACCCTGAAACTAACCGTGTTCTTGTTGAAAACATCAATATCGTTAAGAAACATCAGAAACCAAGATCTCAACAAGACAAAGGTGGAATTATTGAAAAGGCTGCTCCTATTGAAGCATCTAACGTTCAAGTAATTTGCCCAGTATGTGGAAAGGCTACAAGAGTAGCTCACAGAGAAATCGAGGGAGAAAAGGTTCGTTCTTGCAAAAAATGCAATGGCTCTCTTGATAAAAAGTTTGTAAAACAAACAAAGAAAGAAGTTAAGAAAGTAGAAAAGTCTGCTAAGAAAGAAGAAGCACCTAAAGCAGAGGTTAAGAAATCAGCACCTAAGGCTGAACCAAAGACTACTGCAACTAAGACTGCTAAAACTACAGAAGCAAAGGCTACAACCGCTAAAGCGGCTGCTAAACCTGCTGAAAAAGCAACTACAACTGCTAAGAAAACTTCAACTCAAAAGTCGACATCTGCTAAGAAGGGTAATTAGGAGCGTTAACTATGGCTAAAGAACAAAACAGAATACGTGAAATGTATAAAAAGGATGTTGTGCCAGTTCTTGTTAAAGAATTTGGTTACAAAAATCCTATGGAAGTTCCAAAACTTGTTAAAATCGTACTTAATATGGGTCTTGGAGATGTTAAATCAAACTCAAAGAGTTTCAATATCGCAGTGGATGAACTTACTGCTATTGCAGGTCAAAAGCCTGTTATTACTACCGCTAAAAAGTCAATCTCTAACTTCGGTTTAAGAGAAGGACAAAAAATCGGTACTAAGGTTACTTTAAGAGGGGATAGAATGTATGAGTTCTTTGATAGACTTACTGCTATCGCTCTTCCAAGAGTAAGAGACTTTAAAGGTGTTCCTGAAAAGTCTTTCGATGGAAAAGGTAACTATTCTATGGGAATTAAGGAACAACTTATCTTCCCTGAAATCGTTTATGAAAAAGTCGACAAAATCAGAGGTTTTGATATCACTTTTGTAACTACTGCTAAGACTAACGAAGAAGCAAAAGCACTTTTGAAGGCACTCGGTTTGCCTTTCGCGAAATAGGAGATTACTATGGCAAGAAAAGCATTAATTGAAAAACAACAAAAAACTCAAAAGTACAAGACAAGAGAATACACTCGTTGCAGTCTTTGTGGACGTCCACACGCAGTACTTAGAAAGTACGGAATTTGCAGAATTTGTTTCCGTGAACTTGCTAACAAAGGGGAAATCCCTGGCGTTAAGAAGGCTAGCTGGTAAGAGGAGGAAGAATTATGGTACTTACAGATCCTATTGCAGATATGCTCACAAGAATTCGTAATGCACTTGCTGCTAAGCACGAAGATGTGATTATTCCTGCATCAAACGAAAAAACTCAAATTGCAAAAATTCTTCTTGAAGAAGGCTACATTGTTTCTTACGAAGCGGTTGTAGACGGAAACAAAAAGAACATTCTTATTAAACTTAAATATGATGAAAACGGCGAAAGCGTTATTCAAGGTTTAAAAAGAATTTCTAAACCTGGACTTCGTATTTATGCACAAAAAGATAAACTTCCAAAAGTTATAAGCGGACTTGGAATCGCTATCATCTCTACAAACAAGGGTATTGTTACTGATAAAGTGGCAAGAAGCCTTAATGTAGGTGGCGAAGTCCTCGCTTACGTATGGTAGGAGGGTGCTATGTCAAGAATAGGTAAAAAACTTATCGTTATGCCTGCTGGCGTTTCTGCAGAACTTAAAGACGGCGTTTTAACTGTTAAAGGCCCTAAAGGTAGCTTGTCTCAGGAAATCGATAAAGTAATCAAAACAAATATAAATGGTCAAGAGATGTCTTTTGAAATCGCAAAAGAAACTCCTGATTCAAATGCTAAGCATGGACTTTACAGAGCCCTTGCTCACAACATGGTTGTTGGTGTAAGCGAAGGATTTAAGAAAACACTTTTAATTTCTGGTGTAGGTTACAAAGCTAACGTTGCTGGAAACAAACTTGTTTTAAACCTTGGTTTCTCTCACCCTGTTGAAGTTGAAATTCCATCAGACATTCAGGTAACTTGCACAAGTGCAACTGAAATCGTTGTTAGTGGAATTGATAAACAAAAGGTTGGTCAATTTGCTTCTAATGTGAAAGCTCTTAGACCTGTTGAACCATACCACGGCTACGGTGTTAGATACTCTGACCAAGTAGTTATTAGAAAAGTCGGAAAAACTGCCGGTAAGGGCAAGAAATAGGAGCGAGATATGATAAGCGTTAAAGACAAAAATCAAGAAAGACTTGTTCGTCACAAACGTGTTAGAACAAAAGTATCTGGAACTAGCGAAAGACCTCGTCTTTGTGTTTACAGAAGTTTGAGCCAAATTTACGCTCAAATTATTGATGACGTTAAAGGTGTAACCCTTGTTAGTGCATCAACTCTTGACCCTGAGGTAAAGAAGTTAATTGAAGGCAAATCTAAAACTGAGCAAGCACAAATCGTTGGCGAAACTATCGCTAAACGTGCTATCAAGAAAAAGGTTAAAGAAGTTGTTTTCGATAGAGGCGGTTACATTTATATTGGTCGTGTTCAAGCACTTGCAGATAGTGCTAGAGCAGCTGGACTTAAATTTTAGGAGGAAATCATGGCTAACGAAGTTAAACAAGAACAAACCGCTGAAGTTGTTACAAAGGAAAACGCTTTTAAAGACAAGAAACCTTTTAATAAGAAAGGCGATAAAAGAGAAAGACCTGCAAGAAGAGAAGATAGCGAATTTGACAAACGTGTTGTTTCTGTTAGAAGAGTAACAAAGGTTGTTAAGGGTGGTAGAACACTTCGTTTCTCTGCTCTTGTTGTTGTCGGTGACGGCAAGGGTAAGGTTGGTCTTGGAATTGGTAAAGGAAGAGAAGTATCTTCTGCTATCGAAAAGGCTACAATTATCGCTAAGAAAAACATGAAATTAATCAACATCGTTGAAGGTACTATCCCTCACGAAACAGTAGGCAAATTTGCAGCAACAAATATCCTTATGCTTCCTGCTAAACCTGGTACTGGAGTTATTGCAGGTGGTGCTGCTCGTTCAGTTCTTGAACTTGCTGGTATTAAGGATATCGTTACTAAAATTCACGGCTCTACAAACAAAATCAACTGCGTTAAAGCAACTATGAATGGTCTTTTGTCTGTTAGAACAAAAGAAGAAATCGCTGCTAGACGTGGCAAAAGTGTTGATGAGATTTAAGGAGAAAGATTATGGCAGAGAAAAAACAAAAAATGCTTAAAGTAACCTATGTTAGAAGTGCTATCGGTTACAACAAAAAGCAATCTAAAATAATTGAGGCTCTTGGTCTTACTAAACTCAACGATTCTAATGTTCTTCCTGATAACGCAAGTGTTCGTGGCAGTATTCACCACGTTGCACACCTCGTTAAAGTGGAAGAAGTAAAGTAGGAGGGCAATATGGAATTAAATAACTTAAAACCTGCAGAAGGCTCTACTACTAAAAAAGTGAGAGTCGGCAGAGGTATCGGAAGCGGAATCGGCAAAACAAGTGGTAAAGGTCATAAAGGACAAAACGCTCGTAGTGGCGGTGGTGTTAGACCTGGATTTGAAGGTGGAAATATCCCTCTTATCAGAAAAATGGCTATCCGTGGATTCAATAACAAAAACTTTAGAAAAGATTACGCTTGCATCAACGTTGGCGACCTTGAAGCCTTCGAAGCAAACGCAGTTATTACCGAAGAACTCTTGTATGAAACAAGATTTATCGGTAAACGTCATTCTTACGGCTTAAAGGTTCTTGGAGATGGTGTTCTTACTAAACCTTTAACTGTTAAAGCAAACAAATTTACTAAATCAGCAAAAGAGAAGATTGAAAAAGTTGGCGGAAAAGTAGAGGAGTTATAATGTTTAAAACGATAGTTAATGCTTTTAAAATCAAAGACATTCGTAAGAAGATTTTAATAACATTATTGTTATTACTCATTTATCGTGTAGGTTGTTATTTACCTGCTGTTGGTTTTGATGCAAATGGAATTGTATCTTCTGACACTGTTTCTATATTCAGCCTTATGGATATGGTAAGTGGTGGTGCATTATCCAACATGTCAGTGCTTGCCCTTGGTGTTACGCCATACATCACGGCATCTATTGTAATACAACTATTGACGGTGGCTATTCCTGCCCTTGAAAGACTTTCAAAAGCAGGTGAGGACGGAAGAAGAAAAATCAACTTCTATACTCGTATTGCTGCACTTGTACTTGCTCTTGCTCAGGCAATCGGTATTGTTGTAGGTTATGCTGGAAACCTTGACCCTAACGCTCTTTGGGCTGGTGCTCCTACTTGGCTTATCGGTTGTGGTGTTGTTCTTATCTTAACAGCTGGCGGTATGTTTACCGTTTGGCTTGGTGAAAGAATTACTGACCTTGGCGTTGGCAATGGTATGAGTTTACTTATCTTTGTAGGTATTTTATCATCTGCAGCTTCTGCAATTAAAGACGCTTTCTCAATCGTTTTTGGTGGAAATGTTAACTATTTATGGTATATCGTTATCTTTCTTGTTGCAGTTATTGCAATCTTTGCCCTTATCGTTTTTGTTGATGGCGGGGAAAGACGTGTGCCAGTGCAATATGCAAAACAAATTAAAGGTAGAAAGATGTACGGCGGACAAAGCACATACATTCCTATCCGTGTAAACGGCTCTGGTGTTATGCCTATTATCCTTGCTAGTACTTTCTTAACCTTCCCTCAACTTATTATCAGTATCTTCTGGCCAAGTTCAACTTGGTATCAACAATGGCTGGGTACAAACTCTTGGCTTTACATTGTGCTTACTGCAGTGTTTATCTTACTCTTCTCATTCTTCTATGCAAAGATTACCTTTGATCCAAATGATATCAGTAAGAGAATACAGCAACAAGGTGGATTTATTCCTGGTATCCGTGCTGGAAAACCAACCGCGGAATATCTTGGAAAAATCTCTGGAAGAATCACTTTCTTTGGTGCAATCTTCCTTGCAATTATCGCACTTATCCCATCACTTGCTTTCAAGGCAATAGGTGATTATACAAGTGTGGGAGTTTTAATCAATGCTTTCAGTGCAACAGGACTTATGATTGTGGTTTCAGTAGCACTTGAACTTGATAAACAACTTGAAGCACAAATGCTTATGAGAAACTATAAAGGTTTCTTGAATTAAAAAATGATTATCAATATTGTGTTTCCTTACCTTTATGTAGGGAAACACAGTAGAAAATAATTGACCCATTCTTAGGTCATTAAATAAGAAGAAATAGGAGGAATGTGTGAATATAATTCTCTTAGGTGCACCTGGTAGTGGTAAAGGCACGCTTGCTAAAAAGATTACTAAGGATTTTGGACTAGTTCAAATTTCTACTGGCGACCTTTTTAGAGGTGAAATTGCTGGTGGCAGTGAACTTGGTTTAAAATTGAAAAGTTATATGGATAAAGGACAACTTGTTCCTGATGAACTTACAATCAAAATTCTAAGTCAACGTATCACAAAGCCAGATTGCAAAAAAGGTGTTATATTTGATGGCTTTCCACGTACCGTTGCACAAGCAGAGGCTCTTAAAAATATTGCAAAAATTGACAGTGCGGTTTTGATTGATTTACCTTTTGAGGAAATTGAACGCAGGGCAGTGGCTCGCAGAGTTTGCTCTAAGTGTGGAGAAATTTACAGCACTTTAGATTATGCAGGTAAGAACTGTGCGAAGTGTCATGGAGAATTGTTTCAACGTGATGACGATAAACTTGAAACAGTAAGACTTCGTCTGGAAGTTTATGAAAAGACAACAACACCACTCATAGACTTCTACAGTGATAGGCTGTTTAAAGTGTCTAGTTTGGGTTCGCCTGAAGATACTTATAAGCCTGTGAAAAACTTTTTGTTAGGGTTGGGAGGAAAGAAATGAGGTCTATGACTCCTGCAGAACTTGTTCTTATGAGAAAGGCTTGTGCTCTTACTCGTGATGCGTTAAATTACGCTGAAACGTTAGTAAAACCTGGCATTTCCACATATGAACTTGACAAATCCATAGAAAAGTTTATAATAGATAGTGGTGCAAGTCCAGCCTGCCTTGGCTATGAGGGTTATCCCGCTTCTATATGTGCTTCTGTTAATGAAATGGTGGTACATGGCATTCCGTCTAAGGACGTTATTCTTAAAGAAGGGGACATAATCAGCGTAGACTTGTGTGTGGCATATAAGGGTTATATCGGAGATGCAGCCCGCACCTTTCCAGTAGGGAAAATCTCTCCTGAAAAGGCAAGGCTGATTGAAGTAACCAAACAATCTTTCTTTGAAGGCATTAAGCATTTGGCTGTCGGACATAGAATCGGTGAACTTTCACATGCGATTCAAGAATATGCTGAAAAGAATGGTTACAGCGTTGTAAGAGAACTAGCGGGTCATGGCATTGGTAAGAAGATGCATGAGCCTCCAACCATTTGCAACTATGGCAAAGTGACAGACGGACCTATGGTTATTGAGGATGCTACCCTTGCAATAGAGCCTATGATTAACATGGGACGCAAAGAGGTGTGGCTGGTTGAGGACGGCTGGGGTGTGATAACCCGTGATGGAAAACCTTCCGCTCATTATGAAAACACGGTTTTGGTAACCAAAAACGGCGTTGAAATTTTGACTTTATAAGGGGTGTGCGTATGCAAGTCGGAAGCATGGTAATGGCACTCGCTGGGAAGGAAAAAGGACAAACATTTATAGTTGTAAGGTTAGATAAAAGATTTGCCTACCTTGCAGATGGCAAAAGGCTGAAAGCCGATAAGCCAAAAAAGAAAAGCCTTAAACATATCAAGTGTCAGGGCAAAGAATTGACTTTAACTGAAAGTGAACTTTTGGAAGAAAAAGTCAATGCGAAAATAAGAAAATTTCTTAAAAGGAGTGAACATGTCGAAGGAAGATGTAATTGAATTTGAAGGAATCGTTGAAGAGGTATTACCTAATACCACTTTTAGGGTTAGACTTTCAAACGGACATGTTATTACTACTTACATTTCTGGCAAGTTAAGAAAAAATTATATTAAAGTGCTGGAAGGGGACAAAGTTAAAGTCGAAATGAGCCCTTATGACCTGTCAAAGGGCAGGATTACTTGGAGAGAAAAAGGTTAAAAAGGAGCAAACATGAAAGTTAGAGCATCTGTTAAGCCTATGTGTGATAAATGCAGAGTAATCAAGAGAGATGGAAAGGTAATGGTTATCTGTTCTAATCCAAAGCATAAGCAAACACAAGGCTAAAAAATTTAAATGGAGGAAAATTAAATGGCAAGAATTGCTGGTGTAGATTTACCAAGAGAAAAAAGATTGGAACTTGGTCTTACCTACATTTATGGTATTGGTAGAGTAACTTCCAATAAAATCTGTGAAGCAACAGGCGTTAGTGCTGATATCCGTGTTAAGGATTTGACTGATGACCAAGTTGCTAAACTTCGTAACTATATCGAACATAACGTTATAGTTGAAGGTGAACTTCGTAAAAAAGTCGACATGGACATCAAGAAACTTAATGAAATAGGTTGCTATCGTGGTGTTCGCCACCGTAAAGGATTACCTGTTAGAGGTCAAAATACTCGTAACAATGCAAGAACTAGAAAAGGACCTAAGAAAGTTGTTGCTGGTAGTTCTAAGAAAGGTAAGTAAGGAGTAAAAAATGGCACAAACTAAGAAAACTAATGGTAAAAATGTGAAAACCAAGAAGAGAGTTAGTAGAAACATCTCTAACGGTCAAGTGCATATCAAGACTTCTTTCAACAACACTATCGTATCTTTCACTGATTGTGACGGTAATGTTTTATCTTGGTGCTCATCTGGAAAATTAGGACTTAAAGGTTCTAAGAAAAGCACTCCTTTCGCTGCTCAATCTTGTGTTGAGGACGCAGCAAAGGTTGCTAAAGAACATGGAATTCAAAACGTTGAAGTTTTTGTAAAAGGACCTGGTAGCGGTCGCGAACTTGCTATCCGTTCTCTTCAAAATTGCGAACTTAATGTAACACTTATTAAGGACGTTTCGCCAATCGCTCATAACGGTTGCAGACCTCCTAAGACAAGAAGAATTTAAAAGGAGAATTTAAATGGCAAGAACAATTGAACCTGATTGCCGTCAATGTAGACGTGAAGGTTGCAAACTTTTCCTTAAAGGTGAAAGATGTACAACTAAGAAATGTGCTATGGAAAGACGTCCTGTTATTCCTGGACAACACGGCAATTCAAGAAGAAGAGTTACTTTCTCTGAATATGGTAGCCAACTTCGTGAAAAACAAAAAGTTAAAAGAATGTATGGCGTTCTAGAAAAACAATTCAGAGACTATTATGAAGAGGCTGAAAGAATGAAGGGTGTTACTGGTGAAAATATGTTATCCCTCATTGAAAGACGTCTTGACAATGTTGTTTATAGAATGGGTATCGGTGCTAGCCGTAGCCACTGCCGTCAAATTGTAAACCATGGACATATCACTGTTAATGGAAAACGTGTTAATATACCTTCTTACCAAGTTAAGGTTGGTGATGTAATCGCTGTTAAAGAAAACAAGCAAGAACTTGAATCTTTCAAAGCTATCAAAGGTATGAAAATCGTTATGCCTAAATGGCTTGAATTTGATACCAACACTCTCACTGGAAAAATCGTTGCACTTCCAGCAAGAGATGATATCGACGCTGATATCAAAGAACAACTTATCATCGAGTTATATTCGAGATAATAAGGAGGCATGTTAATATGATGGAAATGGAAAGACCTAGAATTAGTTGTGAAGAAACTGACAACGGAAGTTACGCTAGATTTGTTGTTGAACCTCTTGAAAAAGGTTATGGTATTACTCTTGGTAACACTATGAGAAGAACACTTCTCTCTGCACTTCCTGGCAGTGCACCTATCGCGGTTAGAATCGCTGGTGCAGCACATGAGTTTACAAGTTTAAGAGGGGTTACTGAAGATGTTGTTGACATCATTCTTAACCTTAAATCTTTGGCTGTTAGATGCAATAATAAAGATAGAGATTTTGTTACCTATCTTCGCATTAGAAAGAACACCCCTGGTGTTGTTACAGCAAAAGATTTTCAAAGCAATGATGAAGTTACAATCTTAAATCCAGACCTTTACATCTGTACTATGGATGAAGGTGCAGTGCTTGATATGGACCTTATGATTGGTAACGGAAGAGGATATGTTCCTAACACTGTAAACAAAACTAAATTTGATAATATTGATTTCATTGCTATGGACTCAATCTTCTCACCTGTTAAAAAGGTTAACTTCAACGTTGAAAGCACACGTGTTGGACAAAGCGTTGATTTTGATAAACTTACTGTTGAAGTTGAAACAAACGGCACAACTTCTGCCCGTGAAATCGTAGCCCTTGCTGGTAAGATTATTGTTGAACATATCGGACTTTTTGTTGAACTTTGTTCTCAAATGAGCGATATGGATATCTTAGTTTCACGTGAAGAAGATAAACAAGTTAAACTTATGGAACTTCCAATTGAAGAAATGGACCTTTCTGTTCGTTCTTACAACTGCTTAAAGAGAGCAGGCGTAAATACTGTTGAAGACCTTATCAAAAAATCAAGAGGCGATATGCTTAAGGTTAAGAATCTTGGTATCAAGTCTATTGATGAGGTTATTCAAAAACTTGAAAGTTATGGACTTTCACTTCGTAAAGACGAAGATTAATCTGTAAAAAGGAGAAAATTATGGCTAACGATAAATTAGGCAGACCTACCAAAGAAAGAACAGCACTCCTTCGTGGACAAGTGTCAGATTTACTTTGGTTCGGTGAAATCGAAACCACTCTTGCTAAGGCAAAGTCTGTTAGAAGCAAGGCTGAGAAAATTTTAACACTTGCAATCAACTCTTATGAAGATGTTGTTAAAGTTCCAAAACAAATCAAGGACGATAAAGGCGTTAAAGTTAAAACAACAGTATCAAACGACGGACCTAAGAAATTGCAAGCACGTAGACAAATTATGGCATACCTTCTTGATAGACAAGAACAAAGAAAGCCAAAAGAGTCAATCGAGGCTTACAAAGCAAGAACAGAAGGTATCAATCATCCATTACTTGAAAAAATCTTTAATGTATATGCACCTAAGTATGCAGGAAGAATTAAAGAAGTTGGACAGGGTGGTGGTTACACTCGTATTGTAAAACTTGGACAAAGACGTGGCGATGCCGCTGAAATGGCAAAAGTAACATTAATTTAATAAATAAGAAGTACGCGGTTTTCGCGTATTTTTTATATAATGTTATATAAAAAAGAAGAAAGTTTTTAGAAACTTTTAAAATTTGGTTGACAAGTCCCCCCCCCGTGCTATGATAGGGTGGAGGATAAAAAATGAAAGATAAAATTTTAACTTTTAGTGCGGGAATAATTGGCACTTGTGTGTTTTCAATTTTAACACTTATAAATACAATCTCAATGGTTATGTCCTTTGTATTTTTATATGAGTTTATATATTTTGGCATAATTGGACTATTCATTGTTGTTTTTGATGTGCTTGCTTTGGTGTTTAATTCATATGCTATTAAGTGTAGAAAATATGAGGTCTTTGCAAAGAATAAAGGAATTATTATAACAGCCGTTGTATTGAATTTCCTGTTAATTATGTATGGTTTTTGTGCTGGATTTACTATATTATATGTTTGGGCATTGATATTCTCAATAATCTCTATTCCAGCCCTTATATGTGCAAATGTATTTTACATAGTTGATTTAGCAAGAAAGCCACAACCTCATAACAATTTGAGTGTTGCAACAAACGATGAAGAGAGTGTATTTGTTGAACTTGAAAGAATTGCAAATTTGCGTGAGAAAAACATTTTAAGCCAAGAAGAATTTGATAAGTTTAAGGCTCAAATATTTAATAAACAAACAAATGTTTCAAAAGTAAACATGGTAAATATACAATCTTTAAGTGTAGAAGAAAAAATGTATGCTGAACTGGAACGCATTTCTAATCTTAAAGAAAAGGGTGTTTTAAGCGAAAAAGAATTTAATACATTCAAAGCACAAATCGTTGAAAAGTTAATAAAAAACAAATAAAGCATCATTAAGATGCTTTTTTGTATAAACAAGAAAAGTATAGGAATAGTTAAATTTTGTTTTAACTATTTTTTAAAAGTTTGCTATAATTAACTTATGGAAAATTCAAGATTAATTGGCTCTATACAGGGGTTAGATATGTATAGGGAAGAGTTAGAGAAAATTAAAGTTTGGGTGTGCAGCAGTGCTTGTGGCAAGAGTTATCTTTCGGACATAGATGACAGATTTTTTGATTTAGACGCTTATAAATCTAAATTACACCACAGTGATGTGGAAAATTATGAAGAAAAATCAATTGAAAAAATGTGGGAATTGCTAGAACAAGGAAAATTTGTATTAAATGCTTCTCATGATTATTTCGTTGATTATCTAGAAAATAACAATATTCCTTATGCTTTTATGTATGGCAAACCTGAAGTGGAAGAAGAATATATAAAGCGTATGCGTAACAGAGGTAGTGGGGAGGAGTTTGTTAAAAGATTCGGACATCTTGTTTCAGGGCTATATGCTGGTCGCAACAAATCAAATTACGGGTCGTTTAGAATTGAAATGAATCGCAACGAATTTGTTAGCGACTATGTTTGGAATATTTTTGGCACACCTAAAAAATTTATTCAATTTAATGAGTTCCCTAAAAATAAATACAAGATTGCGTTTGTTGATATAGATGGAACATTAATAAACCGTAATGAGGAGTTGACGGACTTTACTATTAAAGCACTAAATAGTCTTAAAGATAAAATCAAGATTGTTTTGATAAGTGCCAGAGGTTTTTTAAGAATAGAACCTTATTTGTCAACTTTAGGCTTTTTAGATAATCACAATTATACCGTTGCTTATAATGGAGGACTTATTTTAAATAATGATGAAAATGTCCTTGTTGAAAATTATATTAGATCAGAAAGTATCTATTTATTGAAAGAATACTTTGATAAAAACAATCTAACAGATTGTTGGATTTACACCTATGATAAACGTCTGAAACTTAACGAAGTAAAAGATTTGGATAAGTTTCTGCTTGAAAATAAAGTTTATGAAGTTTTATATCTGAATTTAGAAGACCCTAGTCAGGTGGCTAAAATTCGTTATGGGCTTCCACAGGAGATTTGTGATTGTTTTGAAATATCAAGTAGCCATGAAACAAGACTTGAATTTATGAATAAGGGCGCAACAAAAGAGAAGGCAATTCAAGTATTGATTAACAGGCTGAATATAGCAAAGGCTGAAATAATTGCAATAGGTGATGGTGAAAACGATATAGGAATGTTTGAACTGGCTGGTTGCAGTATTGCTATGTGTAACGCCAAACAATGTGTAAAAGATTGTGCTGATTATATCACTGATTCTAATAATGATGATGGAGTTGCAAAAGCATTAATAAAAGTTTGTGGTTAATTTTGCTTGGACTATTTTTTAAAAGTTTGTATACTTAAATTAAGGAGATTTTATATGATTCTTTTTGGAGATTATCACACCCATACTGAGTATTCAAGACATCATCATGGCAAGGGGACTATTCTTGAAAATGCTTCTGTTGCTGCTGACAAAGGGATAAAACAGATCGCTATTACCGATCATGGCTTTAATCATCCGTTTTTTGGTGTTAGACGTAAGGATATCCCTGATGTTCAAGAGGATATTCTAAACGCAAAAGAAATTACTGGTGTTGACATTTTACTTGGTGTGGAAGCAAACCTTATTTCGCATAATGGAGATGTCGATATACGCGAAGAAGACTATGAGTTCTTAAATGTGCTTTTAATGGGGCATCATAAAATGGTTAAGATGACTAAGGTTAGTGATTTCGTTAATCTTAATTTAGTAAATATGGTGGGTTCGCCTTTTGCACCAAGCAAGGTAAGGCTTAATCGTAATACTACGGCTTTTTTAAAGGCACTTGACAAGTATCCTATTGATGTGATTACTCATCTTAACTATGGGTTTCCTACCGATACTTTGGCAGTGGCAAGAATGGCAAAGCAAAAGGGTACTTATGTAGAACTTAATGGCAAACGTATCAATTTTACCGATCAAGAACTTGATATTATGGCAAGTGAGGGGGTTAAGTTTATTGTTAACTCTGATGCTCATAGGCCTGAAATGGTGGGTGAGTGTAATAATGGCATGAACGCTATTTATAGGCTGGGTATTCCACTTTCACAGGTGGTTAATATTGATAAACTTCCTAAATTTCAAAATAAAAGAGGACAAATTTGAGTTTTTCACGTGATTCTAAACTAGAAGTATTGCAAGCGGACTTTGAGGATGCAAACTGCCTCCTCGCTTTTTTGTCAGGTCTTTTTCATGGGTGTGGACAGATAACGAAAAACTCTGCGGGCTTGCGTGCTGATCTTGTGACCGATATTCAGGACATATTTGACTACACAAACAAGATTGCAAAGAAACTTTATGGTGACGAACTTTCTATTGAAATTAGTGATGACTATATTATAAATAAAACGGTGTATTACCGCATTATGTTTCCTGTTGAAATTTCTTCACGTGTACTTCAAGATTGTGGCCTTTTGCAGGTGGGGCAAGAGGTGCTTCAAATAAACTATAATATTGATAAGAATATAATCCCTGATGAAGAAACCAAGCGGGCGTTTATTAAGGGGGCGTATGTTGGGTGTTCGACTTCTAGCATAAAGTTTAGTGAACTTGGCTCTCAAAATGCAACCACTGGATACCACCTTGAATTTTCTTCACATAACAAAGTGTTTTTGGAGGATTTAAAGGAACTTCTTACTGAGTATAGCATTGTATCAAAACTCTTAGAACGTAAAAGCAGTTTTGTGTTATATTTAAAAGACTCTGAGGCTATCAAGGATATGCTTGCACTTGTTGGTGCGAATGAAAGCGTTATGAACCTTGCGAACGAAATGGCAACGAGGGGATTACGCAATGTTGTAAACAGGCAGATAAATTGCATTAATGCAAACATTAATAAAACAATAGAGGCAAGCCTAAAACAAATAAAGGCAATCAAGATTATTGATGAAAAAATCGGCCTTGATAGTTTGCCAGAGGACTTGCAGGATGTTGCAGTATTACGTCTTGCAAATCAACAAGAAAGCATGGATGAGCTTTTAAAGTTATCCACAATAAAACTTACAAAAAGTGGGCTTAATCATAGATTTAAGCGTTTGATTAAACTTGCTGATTCTCTTACCAAAGATGATAATTAAGGAGATAAAATGAAGGAATTTGTACATTTACATGTTCATACTGAGTTTAGTTTACTTGATGGGCTTGCAAGAATTGGAAAACTTGTTAAGATAGTAAAAGAACGTGGGTGGAAGGCTGTGGCTATTACTGACCACGGCAATATGTATGGTACAATGAGATTTTATGAGGCGTGTATCAACAATGGTATCAAGCCTATTTTAGGAGAGGAATTTTATATCTGTCATGATATGCATTCCCGCTCTAACAAAGCCGACACAGGGCACTTGATTCTTTTGGCTAAAAATAATACGGGATATCAAAACCTTTTGAAATTAAGTTCGCTTGCGTTTACTGAGGGTATGTATTATAAACCTCGTATTGATTATAAACTTTTAGAAAAATATTCTGAGGGCATTATTTGTCTTTCTGCATGTATTGCAGGGCATATTCCTCAGGCAATTCTTCGCCATGATTATGAAGAGGCTGAGAAACTTGCTTTGTGGTTTAAAGATGTTTTTAAAGACGATTTCTATCTTGAAATTCAAGACCATGGACTTGCACAGCAAAAAGAGGTGCTTGTAAAACTTACCGAAATGTCACAAAAACTTGGCATTAAACTTGTTGCAACAAACGATGTTCACTACCTTAACAAAGAGGACGCTGAACTTCAAGATGTACTTATGTGCGTGCAAATGGGAAAGACCATTGATGACCCTGACAGAATGAAGTTTGAAACACAAGAATTTTATCTTAAAACCTATGAGGAAATGTTGGAGGCTCTTCCTGGTTATCAGGAGGCTCTTGACATTACAAGTGAGATTGCTGATAAGTGCGATGTTACATTAAAGACCAAATCTCTTCGTGAGTCACATGCACCTCAAAAATATTGGCTTGGTGCAAATGACAACTTTATTCCTGCTTATGTTCCTGATACTGGCGAAACCACTTTTGAATACCTTTCACGTATGGCGTGGGAGGGGCTTTATCGCAATTATAAGGTTGTTCCACAGGAATATAAAGACAGACTTCAAATGGAACTTGATACTATCCATAGACTAGGCTTTGTTGAATACTTCCTTATTGTTTGGGACTATATAAACTTTGCAAGACAAAATGATATTTCTGTTGGGCCTGGTCGTGGTTCTGGTGCGGGCAGTTTAGTTGCTTATACCACAGGAATTACTCAGGTTGACCCTATGAAATATGACCTTTACTTTGACCGTTTCATTAACCCTGAACGTGTATCCATGCCCGACTTCGACGTAGACTTTTGCAGGGATAGACGTGGAGAGGTTATTGAATATGCAAAAAGGCGTTATGGCGAGGATCATGTATCCAACATTGTTACATTTGGAAATATGCAAGCGAAGAATGCTATCAGAGATGTTGCACGTGTACTTCGTTATCCTTTGTCAGAGGTTGATAAGATAACAAAAGAAATTCCTGGTAAGCCTCTTAAAAAACCGCCAGTACTTGGTGCTTATTTTGGTACTACTGGCAAGGAAGAAGATAAACAATATATGATTGCTGAACTTCGTCAAATGTATGACGAAGACGAAATGGTTAAAAAAATTGTTGACATGGCAATAAAACTTGAAGGCGTGCCTAGAAATATGTCAATGCACGCGGCAGGTGTTCTGATTGCACCAGAGCCTGTTGATACCTTTGTTCCTCTCGCAAAAAGTGGAGAGGACTTAGTAACTCAGTTTGATATGACAGAACTCGAACATCTTGGACTTCTTAAAATGGACTTCCTTGGACTTCAAACACTTGATGATATTTATAAGGCCATTCAGTATGTTAAGGAAGATCACAATGTTGTGATTGATTTCACCAAGATGGATTATGATGATCCTGCTGTGTTTGAACTTATAAGTTCAGGTAATACCGAAGCCGTCTTTCAGTTGGAAGGTGGCGGTATGAAAAGTTTCATGAAAGAACTTCAACCAACCTGTCTTGAAGATATTATCGCGGGTATTTCGTTATATCGTCCAGGGCCTATGGACTTTATTCCAAAGTTCATTAAGGGTAAAAAAGACCCTGAACATATTGAATATGACGATCCTTGTCTTGAGCCTATCCTCAACATGACATACGGCTGTATTGTTTATCAAGAGCAGGTTATGAAAATCTTTCAGGTTATGGGGGGATTCAGTCTTGGTGGTGCGGACGTTGTACGCCGTATTATGGGTAAGAAAAAACCTGAACTTTTGCCACCAGAAGAGGATAAGTTTATCAATGGCTGGGTTGACCCTGAAGGTATTAAAAATCCTATTCCAGGTGCAATAAAACTGGGGCATGATAAAGATGTCGCTAAAAAAGTGTTCGACCAAATGGCTAAGTTTGCAGGATATGCGTTCAATAAATCGCATGCTGCCGCTTATGCTTATGTTGCGTACCAAACAGGATATTTAAAAGCACACTACGAAGTTGAATATCTGACGGCGGTGCTTAATACTAGAATTTCAAATGCCGACCTTGTTAAAAAATATACAAACTATGCAAGAAAAGAGGGCTTTGAAGTTTATGCACCAAGTATAAATAAAAGCCGTACAGAATTTCGTGTTGAGAATGGTAATATCCGTTTTGGTATTGGTGCGTTAAAGCATGTGGGGACTGGCGTGGTTGACCTTATTATTCAAGAGCGTGATGCAAATGGGGAATTTAAAAACTTTGAGGATTTTGTAAACCGTTGTATCAACTTCCTTAACAAGCGACTTGTTGAAAGTTTGATTGTTAGCGGTGCGTTTGATGAGTTTAATGTAACACGCTCTCAACTTATGGCTGTTTACGAAATCGTGCTTGAGCGTGCAAACCACGACAAGAAAAATAGAGCCACAGGACAGTTCTCTATGTTTGAGGCTTTTGAAGAAGTCGCTCATGCTGTGAACTCTGTGGAGTATCCAAATATTAAAGAATATAATAAAGAAACTCTCCTTAAATATGAAAAAGAGTATGTTGGTATCTACCTTTCAGGACATCCTCTTGATGACTATTTGGATAAATACAACGACTTCAATTTTACATCAGATATGATTGCACAAGATGAAACTACTGAGGAAAGCGAAGGCTTAGAAGAAGAGGGGGTTCAGCAGGAAACCGTGGCTGAGTTCGACCAAGTGCACGATGGTGATAAGGTTGTTTGTGGTGGAATTGTTAGTGCTATCAAAAAACTCAACACCAAATCTGGGAATATGGCTTTTGTTACAATAGAAGATATTTATGGTAATTTTGATGTTATGTTATTTCCAAAGTTGTACAGTAAATACAAAGAGATTGCTGTTGAAGATGGTCTTATAACCGTGCGTGGAAAGGTGTCGCTTAGACCAGGTAAGAGCCCTTGCATTATTGCAGAGTCTGTAACGCCTTGGGTTAAAGTGGGGCAGGAGGATACTTCCAACAAGGGGGTAAGAAAGGTATATCTCCGTTTTGACACAAAGGATATTGACGTGTATGAGAGGGTCAAAAAGATTCTTACTTCTTATGTTGGCGAAAGCGAAGTTATATGTAAATGTACTTCTACAAATAAGGCAATGGCATTTACTTGCAAGGTTGATATAAACAACTATCTTGAAAATGAATTATGTGGATTGCTTGGCGATCAGAACGTTATTATAAAATAAAGAGGAAAATATGAAAATATTATTGTTGACAAGTGGTGGTGATGCACCAGGAATGAATAAATTTGTTGCAGAGATATATAAAGCATTTAAGTCAGATGTGTTTGCTGTTAAAGCAGGGTTTACAGGGCTTATTAATGGTGATATAAAACCTTTAAGTGAGTTTAATCCTTTAACCTTCCAAAATGAGGCTGGTAGTTCTATTTATTCTTCACGTTGTCCTGAGTTTGCCACTGAAAAAGGTTTTCAAAAGGGATTAAAAGTTGCGAAGAAATTTGATGCCGTAATCATTTTAGGTGGAAATGGCTCTTGTAAAGGGGCAAAACAACTATCTGAAAATGGGGTGCGTACGGTGTTTGTTCCTGCCACTATTGACAATGATGTTGATGGAAGTGAATATAGCATAGGTTTCCACACCGCAGTTAAGGCTTGTTGTGACTATGTGTATAGCACTATGCCAAGTATGCAGGCTTTTGAAAGATGTTGCCTTTTTGAGGTGATGGGACGTAAATGCAATGCTATTGCAAAGAATACTGCAAGCGTAGTTGAAGCGGACGCTTTAATTGCAGATGAAAAAGATTTGAACTATGCAAAACTTGCCAAAATTGTAAAAGATAACAAGCAGGCGGGCAGGGCAAGTTGTGTAATTGTTCGTGAGAATATTGTTCCTTTAAGCCAAATAATAGACAACTTAAAAGCAAAGGTGAAGAATGTTGAGTTTAAAGGCGTGGTTATCGGACATATACAAAGAGGCACAAAGCCAACTAAGGTGGAACTTAATAATGCGAAATCTTTTGCCCGTGCTTGTGTGAAAGGTTTAAAACAAACTTCTGATAGTTATGCCTGTGTTTTTGAAGGCGGTAAGGTAAAAATAATAAAATTCTAGAAAATTGATTAAATATTAAATAATTTCCTGAAATTTCTTGACAAAACAACGTGACTATGATAAACTTTCATAGTCAACATGTGCAGGTGTAGTTCAGTGGCAGAACACTAGCCTTCCAAGCTGGTTGCGAGGGTCCGATTCCCTTCACCTGCTCCACATGGGCTTCCGTAGCTCAGCTGGATAGAGCAGTGCCCTTCTAAGGCAAAGGTCGAAGGTTCGAATCCTTCCGGGAGCACCAAACCATGATTATGGTGGACTTAGTTCAATTGGTAGAACGCCAGATTGTGGCTCTGGAGGTCATGGGTTCGATTCCCCTAGTCCACCCCATATTATTTAAACGGGGAAAGTGTAATCGTGCAACGCGATGGGGTGTCGCCAAGTGGTAAGGCATTGGACTCTGACTCCAACATTGCGTAGGTTCGAATCCTACCACCCCAGCCATACGAAATACTTGCGTAGTTGGACAAATAAAAAACAATTAAACAATCCAGCCTTTTGTGGCCTACTAGCTCAGTTGGTAGAGCACTTGACTTTTAATCAAGGGGTCCCGGGTTCGAGCCCCGGGTAGACCACCACATTTAATGGGGTGTCGCCAAGTGGTAAGGCACAAGATTTTGATTCTTGCATGCGTAGGTTCAAATCCTGCCACCCCAGCCACTATAATAAATTATAATGGACTGGATTGCAAGAACAAAAAAAGCAGACTTTAAAGTCTGCTTTTTTATTCAACTTTATTGTTTTGGGGTTCGAGTTCAACCTTTTCATTTGTGTGTGTTTGTTTGGTTGACTTTGAAAACTTATTTTCATAAATCACCATTATTATTAAGGTTGCAGTGTAGAGGCATGAGCATATACATAAGAAAACATTAAATACAATTAGGTTGCTTGACAATCCAAGTAAAAGCAGGATTGCAAATATTATTACTCTCATTCCATTGAATATAATTTCTGTAAGAGTTTGATGCTCCTGTATTTCGCTGTAAAGGCCAGCCTCTTTAAGATTAGCATTTCTATAAATGTCATATATGTTGTGGTAGGTGATGTTGCTTATTGCATTGGTAACATTATATATAATTATTGTTGCATATCCCGGCCAGATTACAAAACTTACTGAGCCAATAATTGGAAGTAGGCCGGTGATTATTAAAAGCCAAGTACGCTTTCCTGCATGAGTGAATTTGTTTAAGATTATTAAGAAGATCGCAGAAACCACCGAGAACACGCTTGTAATCCAACCTAAACTGAAGTTAGATTCAAATTGCATCATAACGGATATATTTACGACAACCCCGACAATTGTGGATAGTCCGTATGGTATTGCACCGATATACAATAGTTTCATCTTTTTTGCAAGTTCAGGATTTTCTTTTAATTTTTTGAAGTAGCCTTTAAGACTGAAGGAACTTCCTTCTGGGCGTTTTGAGCGTATTCCAAAAGAAAATCCGATTTGTATTACTGCAATTACAAGAATGTAAATTGCCACGTAGGAATAGGAGGATACGTCAAGTACTGCACCCATAATAAGAGGTACAACAATGTATATGAATTTTTGCAATATCATGCTTAGTACGCTGTATTTTTTTACTGAATGACGGCTTACCATTTCCTGTTTCATTGTGTTGTAACAAGAATAATACATTGCCTCAGATAATCCGCTTAAAGCACCAGCAAGCACAAGAAGGCTAGCGATGTTTTGTCCACAGAAAACGCACACAACAACAAGTCCTGCACGCAAGGCTAGTGCAAGGCGATATAACCAAACCCTATTAGTCTTTTCAACGATAGGGGCTAGAATAAGATGTGTAAGCAAACTAACGGCGTACATGACAACATAATAAACGCCAACATTAAAAATATAATTAGAAACATCACTGCTAAGTGAATAAACATATCCAACTAAGAATGTTGAAAGAAACAAGTTTAATATTTCTGAAATTGTATGTGTTGTTAATAAACAGCCACTAGACACTTTATCTTTTTTGCTGTTGTTTATATCATATATAAAAGCCATAATTTATCCTCAATAATATTAATTCTAACATAACAGTTCGTATTATACAAAATAAATATCAAGGTAATGAAAAATTTTGCTTCTTGACAAATTTCTTCTTTACTTTTTGTACTTTTTGTGGTATAATCCTTTTGAATTTAATTTTAGGGGTGACTTATTATGATGATTGAACCATCTATTGACGTACTTGTTAACAAGACTGGCGGAAACAGATATGTACTTTGCACTGTTATTTCTAAACGTGCTAAGGAAATTGAAAGTGTAAGAAGATTAGAACTTGCTGACCAAGATAAAAAAGCAATCAGTATCGCTTGTGAAGAGATTGCTACAGGCAAAGTAAAACCTAGTGCTTTTTAATGACAAATGGGTAATTTTATGATATAATTCTATTGCGTGAGGGCAATAGAATTTTTTTAAGGAGAAAAATGTACGCTGAAGTTATAATCGACCAAGACGCAAAAGCACTAGATAAGGTTTTTGAGTATATAGTACCTAATGACATGCCTGCAAAAACAGGTATGCGTGTTATTGTGCCTTTTGGCGTGAGAATGATTCAGGGGTTCATTATTAAACTTAAAGACACCTGCGATTATGAGCCAAGCAAACTTAAAAAAATTCAATCCTTAGTTGAAGACTTTTCTGCAATCAAACCAGAGATGTTGGAACTTATGCAATTTATGGCAGAAAAGTATCATTTAAAACTCGCCTCAATTCTTAGGTTATTTTTGCCTAGTGAAATGAGGGAAGGCAAAGTTAAAGAGTTGTTTATAACAAAGTACTCTTTGAATAAAGATGTTAACATTCAAATTTCCAAGAATGCAAAAAAGCAGATTGAGATAGTAGAATATCTACGTGAAAATGAAATTGAAACTTCTGCAAAACTATCCGAACTTTTTGGTGGGAGTGCAGTAAAGGCTCTTTTTGAAAAGGGGGCAATTTTAAAACAAAAAGAACAAATTGCAAGAGAGCCAAGTTTTGACAGTCAAAGTATAAAAAAGGTAAATCTTAACCAGTTGCAGTTAAAGGCAATTAACACCGTCAGTGAAGATAAAACATATTTACTTCATGGTGTTACTGGAAGTGGAAAAACCGAAGTGTATATGAACCTTATTGAAAGGGAGTTAAGCAAAGACAAAAATGCGATTATGCTTGTCCCTGAAATTTCGCTTACCCCTCAAATTATGGCGAACTTTAAATCAAGATTTGGCAACAAGGTTGCACTACTTCATAGTGGTCTTTCGGCGGGCGAAAGGTTTGACGAATGGAAACGGCTTTTCTCAGGGCAAGCAAGAATTGCCATAGGTGCAAGGTCTGCAATTTTTGCACCTATTGAAAATTTAGGAATCATCATTATTGATGAAGAGCATGAACAGAGTTATATTTCTGAATCTAATCCACGATACAACACCCATGATGTTGCAAAGTTTAGGGCAAGATATAATGCTTGTCCGCTTCTGCTTGGAAGTGCTACGCCTAGTGTTGAAAGTTATGAAAAAGCGAAGAGTGGAATCTATCAACTGATTGAACTTCCAGTGCGTGCAAACGGCAGAGAAATGCCTAAGATTCAAATTGTTGATATGCTGGGTGAAATTAGGTTGGGTAATAGCGGAATCTTCTCTTCACAACTTCTTTCTGACCTTGCAAATGTTATCAACAATAAAAAGCAGGCTATGATTTTTATCAACAGGCGAGGGTACGCTTCTTTTATGCGTTGCAGAGATTGCGGATACATTGCAAAGTGTAGTGACTGTGATGTTAGTCTTGTTTATCATCGTGAGGACAACCGCTTAAAGTGTCATTATTGTGGCAAGCAGTTTAGGGTGCTTGATAGGTGTCCGCAATGTGGAAGTGAGAATATTAAGCATGGTGCAGTAGGCACAGAAAAGGTTGTAGGCGAATTGAAAAATATTTTCCCTGATGTGAAGATTTTGAGAATGGATAATGATACCACTTCCACTAAAAACGCACATCAGAAAATCTTAAATGAATTTAAAAATTCTCTTCCAGGGATTTTAGTTGGCACACAGATGATTGCAAAGGGGCATGATTTTGAAAATGTTACACTTGTTGGAATCGTTGATGCAGATCAGAGTTTATATCAGACAGACTATCGTAGTACAGAGCGTACCTTCCAGTTGATTACGCAGGTGTCTGGCAGGGCGGGGCGAAGCCAAGAAGAAGGCAAGGTTGTGCTTCAAACTTACGCACCAAGACATTATGTTTATAAGTTTGTTTCAAACTATGATTACAAGGGATTTTTTAGAAAAGAAGAAAATATACGCGAGACGGCGAATTTTCCACCTTTTTCACGCATAATACGTGTACTTTTTGCAGATTCTGATGAAAATTATGTTCGTGACCTATTGAAATTGTGTTATAATGATGCTATAAAATTAAAGGAAAAATATCCAGACCAGATTATATATATGGACGCAATGAAATCGCCTATTAAACGTATGCAAAATAAATATCGCTATCAAATTATGCTGAGGGTTAAACTTCCACAGGCTGATGCGATTGAAAGGGATTTGTTTGATATTGTGGACAAAGCGTCTAAAACAAGTGTGTTCTTAGAGATTAATCCGCAGAACCTATCTTAGGAGGAAAAAATGGCAATACGAAAAATTGTTAAAAGAGATGAAGAACTTATCAGAAAGAAAAGTAAGCCTGTAAAAGATTTTGACGACAATTTAGGCGAACTTCTTGATGATATGTGGGAAACTATGTATGCATTTGACGGCATGGGACTTGCAGCAGTGCAGGTGGGCGTTTTGCGTAGGGCTGTTATTATTGATGTTAACGGACTTAAAGCCGAACTTATCAATCCTGAGATTATTCATAAGGAAGGGGAGGCTGTTGAAGAAGAGGGCTGTCTTAGTGTGGCTGGTTTTCATGGCAAGGTTAAAAGACCTTATAAAATCAAGGTAAAGGCGTTTGACCGCTATGGCTATCCTTTCACACTTGAAGGTGAATCTTGGCTTGCAAGATGTGTTTGTCATGAGTGCGACCACCTTGACGGTATTCTTTTTACTGATAAACTTGAAAAGGATAATAAGAAATAATGAAGATACTATTTTTAGGAACTCCACTTTTTGCAAGGATTGTGCTTAAACATCTTGTAGGGTCTAAGCATAAGGTTGTTGGCGTTATTACTCAACCAGATAGACCTGCTGGACGGGGACACAAATTAGTTGCAAGTGAAGTGAAGAAATACGCCCTTGCAAACGACATTCCTGTTTATACTTTTGAAAAAGTAAACAAAAGCATAGATGAAATTAAAAAGATTGACTATGACTATGCTCTTACCGCTTCGTTTGGACAAATTCTTTCAGAGGAGTTTTTGTCATACAAGCCATGCCTTAATGTGCACCCTTCAATCTTGCCAAAGTATCGTGGCTCAACACCTATTCAGTCCGCCTTATATAATGGGGATAGTGTGACTGGTGTTACCATTATGAAAATGGTTAAAGAGGTTGATGCTGGTGATATACTTTTGCAAAGTGAATATAAAATTGAAGATACCGATAATACCGACAGCCTTATGGTGAGCCTTGGTGAAGTCGGCGGACAAATGGCGGTTGAGGCTTTTGATTTGATTGAAAGTGGCAAGGTAAAGTTTGTTCCTCAAGACGGAAGCAAAGCAACCTTTGTGAAACTTCTTGGTAAAGAGGACGGCAGGCTGGATTTTAATAGACCTGCAAAAGACCTTGTTAATCAGTTTAGGGCGTATGGCACAAGGCCTGGTTGTTACATGGTTCTAGGCGATGATATTATTAAGGTTGGTGGACTTAGAGATGCAAGTAGCGAGTTCAACGGCAAAAACGGACAAGTGTTACTTGCAAAAAAGAGATTTATAATTGGTTGTCAGAATGGTGCGGTGGAAGTGTTATACGCACAAGCACCATCTGGGAAAATGTTGAAGGCTCAAGACTTTCTTAATGGTTATAGATTTAAAGAGGGCGTGAATGCTTAGTGATTTTACTTTAACCGAACTTCGAAATTTTGCTGTAGAAAAAGGGTTGCCTACTTTTAGAGGCAATCAGATTTTTGATGCAATTTATAATGGTAAAAGTTTAAATGAAATCACAAATATACCTAAAAACATTTTAGAGAAGATTGAAGGTGACTATCCGAAAGCACACATTGCAAAAAAACTGGAAAGCAAGGACGGAACAAAAAAATACATAATCGAATTTGCTGACGGCGAAATTGTGGAAAGTGTGCTTATGAAATATAAGTATGGCAACACGATTTGTGTGTCAACTCAGGTTGGTTGTCGAATGGGTTGCAAGTTTTGTGCGTCAGGCTTACATGGCCTTAAACGCAATTTAACAAGTGGGGAAATTTTATCACAAGTGCTTCTTGTTAACAGAGATTTAGGTGGTGGTCTTAAAGAGCGTCAGATTACCAACATTGTGCTTATGGGAAGTGGCGAACCTCTTGACAATTATGATAATGTGGTAAAGTTTTTAAGGCTGATAACAAGTGCAGACGGGCTTAATATAAGCGAACGCAATATTTCGCTTTCGACCTGTGGGCTTGTTCCAGAAATATATAAACTTGCTGATGAGGGGTTGAATATTACTTTGACAATATCCCTTCATGCACCCAATGATAAACTCCGTCAAAAGACTATGCCGATTGCGAATCGTTATTCTATTGATGAAATATTAAAGGCTTGCAAAAACTATATAGATAAAACAAAAAGGCGGGTAGCCATTGAATATACCCTTATTAAGGGGGTGAATGATAGCAAGGCATCTGCCAGCGAACTTATCTCCCTTCTTAAAGGCATGCTTTGTCATGTTAATATCATTCCGCTTAATTATGTTAAAGAACGTGGGCTTAAAGGTACAACAAGGGCGGAGGCATATCAATTTGTTGAACTTCTTGAAAAGGGTGGACTTAGTGCCACTGTAAGACGTACTATGGGCGAAGATATTGCAGGGGCATGCGGTCAACTGCGTAATGAAATTTTGGCAGGTGCAAAATGAAAGGACTTGTAATAAAGAAAAATGCAGGGCTTTATGATGTTGAAACTGCAAACGGCATTGTGTCAATTAAAGCCTCAGGAAATGTTAAGAAAGCAGGATTATATGTGGGCGATTACGTTGGATTTGATGAGGTAATCAATAAGGTTTATGAAAGAAAGAACCACCTTATTCGTCCGCCTCTTTCAAACCTAGACAAACTTTTTATTGTGTTTTCTTCTGTGCCTAAGCCTGACTATGTTTTAATTGATAAACTTATTTTATACTGTTTTGTGAACGGAATCGAGCCTTGTTTAGTGCTTAATAAGCAGGATTTGCTGGATACTGATTTTATAAATGAAGTGAAAAATATTTATAAAGGTGTTGCGAAAGTGATTGTCACTTCGGCACACAATAAAAGCATTGAAGCCCTTGAACATGAGATTGTTGGCATATCTGCCTTTGCAGGGCAAAGTGCGGTTGGCAAGAGTTCGCTTATAAACGCATTATTTAATAATAACCAAGCGGAGGTAGGCAATCTCTCTAAAAAGGTGGAGCGTGGCAAGCAGACAACAAGAATGACCTGCCTATATAAAAAAGAAAAAGGATACATTGCTGACACAGCAGGGTTCTCACTTTTAGATGCTAGGCTTGTGCTGAATATAACCGCACAAGAGTTAAGCAGATACTATCCAGACTTTTTAAAATTTATAATTAATTGTAAATATCGCTCTTGTTTGCATGAAAATTCTGAAAACTGTGGTATAATAGAGGCAGTAAAGCAGGGTAAAATCAATAAAACCCGCTATGATAACTATTTGAAAATACTTAATGAACTTAAATAAGGAGGACTTATGAAGAAGAATGTTGCTATTTCGGTGTCAACCGACCCCATAGAGGACTTTCAAGAAGTTGTTGAATATGCAAGAGAACTTCAAGGCATTTCTGACTTTTTACATTGCGATATTATGGACGGTAAGTTTGTGCCTAAAAAGACTTACACCGATACTGTGGTTGAAAGTATTAATCAAAACTGCTTAACTATGCTTGACGTACATCTTATGGTGGACGAGCCTACAAATGTGCTTGATGACTATATAGAAGCAGGGGCAAATATCCTTACTGTGCATTATGAAGCATTTGAGGATAAGGAAAAGTTACATAAAGCGTTAGAGTATATAAAAAAGAATAACACCCTTGTGGGGTTATCCTTCAAACCAGATACACATTTTAAAGATATTAAAATGTTTTGTTATGATATAGACGTTCTTCTTGTTATGAGTGTAGAGCCTGGTGCAAGCGGGCAAAAGTTGCTTCCAGATACCTTTGCAAAAATTAAAGAAATTGCCAAGTTTAGAGATGCAAACAATTTAAACTTTAAAATTGAAATTGACGGCGGAGTTAATGAGGAAAATGCTGGGGAACTTGTTGATGCGGGTGCAGATATCCTTGTAAGTGGCAACTATGTATATAAAGCCAAAGACCGTGCGAAAGCGATTAACACTCTGCGTGGTTAAGGCTTTGTGGCTTTATAGAATTATTACATTTCCGCAAAGCACGTCAAAATATGAAAATGTTTGAATCGGTTGATTTTCATTTTCAATTTTGACTGTAAAGACGCTTGGATATACATCTTTTATGACACCATTTATGGTGTCTATTTTTTTTCGTCCTCGATTGATATTCATTTCAACGCTGCTTCCCTTTAAAGCACCTATCTTTTGTTTAACTTCGTCAAGCCCTAAATTTATTTTTCTCATAACCCTCACTCCTTGCCTAATTATTGCCTTTTTATAAATTTCTAAACATTTGTGTCATATTTGTGAACGCTGGTGAGTACATATATGTTGAAATCGTTTTGAGAGGGGGAATAAAATGGCATTTGAATCAAACAATTTTAATGTTGTCAAGAAAACCAAATTACAAAAAGGGGAGTTTAACGTTGAATGTAACGTTGCTGTCACTTGCAGTAAAATCCTTACAGTAAGTGCTTTTGCAAGTGTTGCAAACAGTGAAGTGTTAAACGGAAGCATCAATTATTCAGGAAATATTGATGTACGTCTTGTTTACATGACAGAGGAAGGTGAAATTGGCACTGTTGCTTCTACCTGTCCTTTTACATCTAGGTTTGAAGGCGACTATATTACAAACGGACAAAAGGCAATTATCAGTGTTAAAGTGATTGACGCCACTGTTGAAGGTGTGTCATCTGATAATATCAGAATTAATGTTAATGTAGAGCAAAGTGGAGTACTTATCTCAAATGTAGAGGTACATTCTATTGCTTCACATGACCCTGATGTTTGCTGTAAAACAGAGGATATTAATGTTATCCGATTTGTAGGCGAAAATAGTGAAAACATCACAGTAAATAGTGAATTTTCGGTAAGAGAACCTATTAAAAGATTGATTTTAACTGAAAGCCAAGCACTTGTTAAGGGTGTTGAAAGTGGAGTAAACTTTGTTTCTGTTAGTGGTGAAGTTGTAACAAGACTTCTTTACCTCACCGAAAATGATAAGTTTGAAACAGGTTATGTTTATGACACTTTTAAAGAAGAGGTAGAACTTGAAGGTGCTACCCGTGACAGCCAAGTGGAAGGTTATGCTTTTGTAAAGTGCGACGGCGTTAAAACTGAAATTGAAGAAAGCGAAAAGGGTGTTAAGATTAAGGTTGAAGTGCCACTTCTTCTTGCAGTTAAGGCATATGAAGAGGCTACTGTCACTGTAATTAAAGACCTTTACAGCACTGCCAATGAAATCAAAGTAAACACTGAATCTTTCGATATGACTGTTGTTTGCCCTATGGAAGAGGTGGAGGGCAAGATTGATGGCTCACTTACCCTTGATGATGAAAAACCACGTGTTGACAAAATCATGTTTGTTGGCGGAAATAATGTTGTAATCAGCAACAGTTATATTAATGATGGCGAAATTAACATTGAAGGTATCGCTTCAACAACAGTGGTATATCTTAATGATGAAACCAACACATTAAACAGTGTTCAAATTGACGTGCCATTTGTAATCACAGACAAATTTAATCATGACAATATTGAAGGCATTTTAAATGTTGACGCTATTGTTTGTGATGTTGATGTTGTGGTTAAGAAGGGTAGAGAGTTCTACTATGACGCTAAAATCAAGGCTAGTGTAAACTATTGTCACCCAGTTGTATCAGGGGTTATCTCTGAGGCATCAACGCTTGAAGCATACCCAGAAAAAGATTATGGTATGGAACTCCTCTTTGCCCGTGCTGGTCAAGAGGCTTGGGATATTGCAAAGGAAGCAAAGATTAAAGAAGAAATGTTAATCTTACAAAACCCTGAAGTTGTATTTCCTTTGGAAGAAGATAAAAACCTTATTCTGTTTTTCCAAAAGGTGCAATAATTAAATAAAAAATCGCAGTTTATTGCGATTTTTTTATTGCTTTTTTGACATTATTTGTGTTTCGGAGTTTATTTTTCTGTCAATAAAGATTGTGAGAGGTGAGTGATGAAATACATTATTTCAATTATTTCTGTAATAGGACTTGTGGTTATACTTGTTGTTTGTGGTATGTGTTATGCCCCTGCCACTGAGGTGGAATACCTTAGAATACATATTCGTGCCAATTCCAACTCTCAGGCCGACCAAGCAGTAAAGTATATGGTTAAAGATGCTATTGTTGAAGCACTTATTCCTATTTTAAGTGAAGTGGAATCTAAGGAAGAGGCAATCAGCACTATGGAAAGCAATTTTGGATATATTGAGTCTATTGCAAATGCAGTGCTTGCAAGTGAAGGATTTACCTATACCGCACATGCCAAGATTGATAACGAATATTTTCCTACACGTACATATGAGATGGAAGAAGAGGATTTAACCCTAGTAGAAGGCTATTATGATGCACTTATTTTGGAACTTGGCACTGGCACTGGCAATAACTGGTGGTGTGTTGTTTATCCAGCATTTTGCTTCACAAAAACAAATAATTTCGACAATATTGTATATATTTCTAAAATTTGGGAGATAATTAAAAGTGTATCAAACTAATTTTAGGAGGAATATATGAAAAAAACAATATTACTTGCAGGGGCAGTGTTTTTCTCTTTGGCTTTCGGTTTGATGACGGTTGGTTTTACATATTTTAATGCTCCAACTGAGGGAAGCCAAGTGGTGGAAACTTTGACAACAGCACAGAACAAGACTGTGCAAACAAAACTTAAAAGGTGGGGTTACTATACAGGTGCTGTTGATGGCATTTATGGGGCTAAAACAAAAGCAGCTGTAAAATCTTTCCAAAGAAAAAATGGGCTTGCTGTTGATGGTATTGTAGGTCCAAAAACTGCAGCCGCACTCGGTATGAGTTTAGGCTCTTCAACAACATCATCAAATCAATCTAGTTCTGACCTTAATCTTCTTGCTAGATGCGTTTATGCTGAAGCAAGGGGTGAACCTTATGCAGGACAGGTTGCTGTTGCGGCAGTAGTACTTAATCGTGTGAAGAGTGCATCTTTTCCTAACACTATTTCAGGTGTAATATATCAGCCTTGGGCATTTACATCTGTAAATGACGGACAAATAAATCTTACTCCAAATGACTCTGCATATAAGGCGGCACAAGATGCCCTTAATGGTTGGGATCCAAGTTATGGTTGCCTCTATTACTATAATGCAAGTACAGCAACAAGCAAATGGATCTATTCAAGAAAAACTGTGGTTACCATTGGTAAACATGTGTTTGCAATATAGGGGGCTGGCATGAAAAAGAATAAAGATGTTTTATCAGTAGATAACAACTACTATATGAAAAAGAAAGAAGATGAAAAGGCTAACAAGCCAAAATCTTCAAAATCAAAAGCGATGAGAGGTGCTATTGTTGGACTTTCCATTGCGACAGGAATTTTAGGACTTAGCACTATAGGTTTTGGTGTGGCGTATGGCGTAACTCAATCACAAGCAAACGACTATGGCACAAGACTTGAAAATGTTTATCAAAAGAATTTCTACGACCTTGTGGATAGTGTTAATAATGCTGAAATAAAACTTTCAAAAATTTTAAATTCTTCAACCTCTTCCTACCAAAAGAAACTTTTAAATGAGGTTTCTTTAAATGCAACAGCGGCCGAGGTTAGCATTGCTGCACTTCCGCTTTCTCAGGGTGATATTAATGAGAATATTCGAATGATTAACCAAATTTCTGGTTATACTTCAACGCTAGCAGATAGACTTTCTACTGGAGCGAATTTAACAAGTGCGGAAATGGATACATTGCAAGATATTTATGATAATATCCTTGCTATGAAAACTCAACTTAATAAATTTGCAAGAAAGATTCAAGGCGGATATAATATTTTGGATCATAGCATTAACCTTGATTCCGGCAGTGATTTTTCTATGCAAATGGCACAAATGCATGATGTGGATATTGATTATCCAACCATGATTTATGACGGCCCATTCTCAGACTCGGTGGTAAATTCAACCATTAAAGGTTTGACTGGTAATAAAGTAAGTAAAGAAGACGCGAATAAGGTTGTTTCTGAAAGATTTAAAAATATTGTTAGTTTGTATTTTGATAGTGATACAAATGGACGCTTTGATACATATAACTTCCGCTTAAAAAATTCTGATGAAGAAATGCTGTATGTTCAAGTATCACAAATTGGAGGACATATACTTACTGTCAGTGGTTCAAGCGGTGCGAACAGCACAAAGAGTATGGAACAAGATGATGCAGAAAAGATCGCTCTTGAATTTGCAAAGAATAATGGAATTGAAAATCCAGAAGTTGTATGGGAAGATAGTATTAAGAATGATGCTTATTTCAATATAGCACCAGTGCAAAACGGTGTAGTACTTTATCCAGACCTTGTTAAGGTGAAAGTCGACCTTGCTACGGGTACTGTGATAGGTTATGATGCTACTACATATTTTACAAACCATACAGGAAGAAATCTTCCGTCTGCTTCAAAGACGATTGCTGATGTTAGGGGAAAAGTACCAAAACAATTAACTGTTGTTGGAGAGCGTAAGGTACTTGCACCACTTGACTACAATAGAGAAGTTCTTTGTTATGAATTTGAATGTATTAATAGTGAAGATACTTACTATTTCTATATTAACGCAAGTACAGGCGATGAGGAGAATATCTTAAAAGTCATCAAAACTGACGATGGTAATAAACTTCTTTAAAAAAAGTGCTTTAAGCACTTTTTTTTGTTGGGTATATTAAAGTGAATTCGGGCGGAAAGCGGGCTTTTTTATTTTATATGAGTGTAGAGGGAAAAATTTGCGATTACTCTGTTAATGAGTAAAATTCAAGCAAAAACGCTTGACGTGGGGGGGGGATTTGCTAAACTAAAATTGAAAAAACAAAATTTATGTTTTGTTTGATTTATACTTAAAAATTGAGTATAATAAATAATAGAGGGTTAGTAATATGAAGATGAAATTCAGAAACTTAATAATCTGTCTTGTATTATTGCTTACAACATTAGTTGGAGGAATAGTATTTTTAAGTACTGATTTTTCAAATTCATTAATCAATAAAGAAGAAAGCAATAATCCATCAACGGAAGCAGTAGTTACTTATTCTGTTACGGTTGGTATTGTAGAGGCAACATCCTACTCTGCTATGGCTTGTGTTTACTACAAAAACTCATCAAATCAAGATGAGGAATATTGGTTAGCTGCTGGTGTATCAGAAACAACTTTAACGGTTGCTCAAAATAGTATATTAAAAATTGGCGGATTCTATGAAGAAGGTGTTAATTCTCCAATAATGATAGATATTTTTGATGGCAATTCGCAGTTGCAAGATTCAAGAGAAGGGACTTTGAATTGGGTTCAAGTATCGCAAGCCATTGATGGAGGGCATGTAGATATTCATATAGGCACTCCATGGGACACAACAGGTCCTTTCTTACAGACTATTAAGCATCAAGTAAAAACTAGTAGTGGCAGTTATATTGATTCAAGCAGTGGGGGTGATCTAAGTTTTAGTGGTTATGCATCTAATCAGGGGAACAATAAATATCATGTGGGTTCACAAGCAAACTTTAGAATTTCTGCGAGTAATACGGATTTATATATCTTTGATGGTTTTTATACTGAATTAGCACAGGGAATTGTGCCAGTGTCTGAAATTTATAGTCAGTCTGGTAATACCTTTAATTATACCCCTTGTTGTAATATGACAATTTACGCTAGATGGATGCCTGTTGAACAATGTGTTATTAAGATTTATGCAGGTGATGGGATTGACGATATTACGCAACCTGGAATTGGGTGGGGTGAAGATGGTGGTGGACGATATAAACAAATGGAGGCTTTTTCTGGGCAGTCTATCACTGTGGCAGTTAAGGTGCATCCTGCGCGTAGATTTGTAAATTGGGTAAATGATAATACGAAAGAAGTTTTATCGACATCCACTACATATACATTTACCCTTACTTCTAGTATAGTTTTAAGGGCAAATGCAGACTTTTGGTTTGATATAAACTCAAAACTTGATGGGGTGTATGAAACCGTAGAACATAATTATGCCACCTTTGATATGTATATAGACAATGTAAGAGTGGCAAATGCAGTAAGTGATTTTAATGGATATTTTCTTCCAGGGCAAAAATATGAAATAAAAAATATAGTTGTTGGTGTTGATAAGGTTTATGTGGGAACAGAGAAGGGGAGTTTGTCTGGTACAATTAGCCATTATGAAGGTGCAGAGATTATATTGGAATTTCGTACAAAAACATGGGAGGACTATGCCGCGTCTAGTTATGCAAGTGGAAGCGGAACGGCGTCAAGTCCATATATAATCAAAACGCCACAACAACTGGGAAAACTGGCAAAGGATAGTAGAAGTAGCAACCTATCAGGCAAGTATTACAAACTTGGCTCTAATATAGACCTCTCCGCACATATATGGGAAGGGATAGGAACTGGTGATTATAGATTCGGCGGGAATTTTGATGGAGATTTTTATAGTATAAGAAATATAA
>CAOJXO010000009.1 GCA_948465545.1 uncultured Bacillota bacterium | reverse complement strand
TTTCTCCTTATATTTAATTAGTTATAGTATACACATATTTTATAAAAAACACAAACTAATTTTATTCTATTCTTAACTTATCAATTTCTTTTCTAGCAAGTTCATCACAACGGTTGTTAAGTTCGTTATCTGCATGCCCTTTTACTTTATGCCATATCACATTATGTCTTTCTGTCTGCACCAGTAATCTTTTCCATAATTCAACATTAAGCACAGGACTTTTGCCACTCGTCTTCCAGTTGTTGCGTTGCCAAGAACCTATCCAGTCTTGCAAAAAAGCATTTACAACATAGGCAGAATCGCTATACACATCCACATTACAAGGCTCTTTTATACACTCTAAGGCAGATATCACCGCCATAAGTTCCATACGATTGTTTGTGGTGTCTTTTTCGCCACCAGTAACAATCTTTTCTTTGCCATTATATTGAAGTATACCCGCGTAACCACCTAGTCCAGGATTTCCAGAACATGCACCGTCAGTATACACTGTTATATTTTTCATTTACTTAATCCTCATTTTTTTACATAATGCTTTAAGGTCTGTCCCTTGTTTTGGATAGTGGGAACAAATATCAATTCCGTCCCCTCTCTTCCTTGGGAAAATGTGAATATGGAAATGAGGGACAAGTTCGTTGACATTCATAAGATTCACACTATCATAACCCAACTTTTCAACATAGTGCTTAGAAACAAGTTGTACGGTATTCATAACACGGGCAAGTGTACTCTTAGGGCAATCCAAAACATTATGACAATGTTTTTTAGGAATAACAAGGGTATGCCCTACAACATCATCAGCAATATCTAAAAAAGCAAGTGTATATTCATCTTCATAAATTTTATGGCAAGGAAATTCTCCTTTTATAATTTTACAAAAAATACAATCGTCCATATTAAACCTCTTAATATGATTATAAAACAAAACAGCCATCTTTGGCAAACAAAAACAGCCTCTTTTTTAGGCTGTTTAATCCTGCTTTTCCATCTCGATTTTTGATTTTATTTCTCGCTTAGAAGAATTTAATACATTATTATCTATAACACTACCCCCGCTATTGTAAAGTTTTCTTTTTTGTATTTTAGTTATTGAGGCAGTAACATTATTTGCATTATTCTTGTCATAAAAGTAAGGGTTCTTAAATTCGGTGTAAACAAGATTTTCTAATAAATCAAAATAGAAAGGAGTATAATTTTCAACACCACCTTTAGATTTTGCTTTATAAGAGTTTCTAATTAAATAATCAAAAAAATCGTCCAAAGAAAAACATGAGTATTTAGAAGTTTTAATACATGACCTTAACAATTCTAACCACGCATCATTAATTCCGTACGCACCACCATATACACAGTTGTCTGAAATCTCAGGTATGCGATTTCCTTGAATTTTTGCTTTATCCATATTTTTTATTGAACATTTTTCAAAAATATCTGAGTAACACTTAATGTAATCAAAAGCAACCAATTCAAAAAAATATGGAGGGAAATAGTTGTAAAAGAAATCTTGAATTTGTTTTACATTATTCACATTGACAGTTTGATAAGAGCCAAAAAGTTGATGTGATGAAGGTAATTTAAATTGTGAATATGCGTTGTTTTTTAATACCCCTCTAATCGTGCCAAAAACCTTATGAAACACATAGTATGCGTGATGTCTGTAAGAACGGGAAAAATAAATATATCTGTTTTGGTCGGGATTAAAAACTATACCCCCATTTTTAGAAACAATCACCCTCTTGACAGGCAAAAAGTAGTTCATATCATCGTCAAGATTCTGAACCCTATACATAGATAATAAGTTGTTTTGTTTTAATACTTCTTCCATATATACAATTTTGCCTTTTAGAAATATAAAAGTGGACTAAGCCACTTTTATCAAACTTTTATTAATTTTATTGCTCAACAGGCTTTAAAGCATCAATCATTTGGTTTCTAACTTCTGGTGAATAGCAGTTTGAAAACATTGCTGTAATTGCTTTACCTTCATTTATTTCTCTGTTACTAGCCCTAAACTTTGGATAATTCTTTTCGTCAGCAAGATCTTGCATTTTCTTCTCATTAAATATGAATGATAGCCCTGTTTTTTTGATTTTTCCTACAATCCCACCCTTCAATTCTTCGGCTAAGATTGAATCGTGCTTTGCTACAAATGCGTAAACTTGTGTCACTCTTTCATCAACGCTGTCGTTTGCTTTATTAATGTCTTCAAGATTAATATCATCATTATAGTTAAGATTTTCAATATAATTTTCAAGGTCTTCAAGAAGTTGATTTATATCAACATTTAATTCTTCCTTATCAGTAACTCTGCGTAATTGAAGTAAGTTTGTCACATCATGAAGATTAATATACAAATCATTGCAAACAGAAATTGTAAGAGATTTAATCTTTTTGAGTCTTGAATCATATGTGCTTACGTTAAAATCCCCCCCCCGTTTTGCATTTTGTTTTTTCTTTTTAGTGTTAGTGTAAATCATGTTGCTTTTAAGAATACCGTTTTTCATTTTCCCTCCTAAGTATAGGTTTAGTTTAACTGCAAACTCACCAAAAGTCAATACCCTATTTTAAAAAAGTTTAACATTTTTATTAAATTGCGAATACATGATAACTGAGGTGAAAATATGTTTAAAATAATAAAAATGAGTGACAACACAAAAGACTACATAGAAGCGTACTATATGATCTTTGAAGAGATGAAAAGTAAAATGGAAAGCGTAATACCTGGAAACAGTATTTCACAAAATTTCATTAATCGTATGATCCCACATCATGAGGCGGCAATTTCAATGGCTGAGAATATTTTGAAGTATACAACCAACATTGAAATAGAAGAAATTGCAAAGACAATTATAAAAGAACAAAGTGAAGATATTGCCACTATGAAAACTTTAAAGGAAACCTGCACTGAGGAAAATAATTCTCGCGATATGTTTCTATATGAAAAGGGCTACTTAGATGCATTTAACAAAATGATTCAAGGAATGTCAAATGCACAAACTGGTAACAATGTAAATGTCGATTTCCTAACTGAAATGATACCGCATCATGAAGGTGCAATCAATATGGCGAAAAACCTACTTAAATTTGAGGTCTGTGAGCCACTGCGTACCCTTGCAGAAAACATCGTCACATCACAAACAAGTCAAGCAGAAGAAATGAAGACTCTTTTAAGAAAATTATACTAAATATAGTGTAAAAAAATTAGATAAGACATAAAAAATATGAAAAATTGTTTGGCAAATTAAAAATTTTGTTGTATTATGGTAACTGAAAGGAGAGGAAAGATGGCTAAGAGAAAAACAAGTAAAGATTATTTCGGACTTGGATATATTGTAAGTGTTATTCTTGCAATTATCCCATTTACTGCATGGATTCTCGGTGTTTGCACTAGAATTTCAGAAGGTAAAATCGTTGCTGGTATCGTACGTATTTTCTTCGGTTGGCTCATTTGGATTTTTGACTTAATCCTTGTGATCGTTAACGGCAAGATCTTACGTTTACTTAACTGCTAATACTGGCCTATAAAAAAACACCTATCAAGGTGTTTTTTTATTTTAAACATTAACGCCAGTAATATGAAGTCCTTTAAGTTCTAGATAAAAATACTCTTTAAGCGGTTTGTTTAACGCGTCATTTGAATGCGCTGACACAAAAATTTCGCCATTTTCAATTTTTGTGATAATTACAGTATGATTAAAGTGGGTGGGATTCTGCCTTAACTGAATTAAATCCCCTATTTCCAAGGTGTTAACTGGTGCAATCTCTGCCATAGGCCCTACACCACCTGTCCTAGTCAAAAATCTTTCTAAAAATTCCACACTCGTCCAACTTGGTGAACGTTTATAAGAACTAATATAATACCAGCCGTCATTGCGATTATAATTCATAATTCCACAGCCTGCAAATAAACATTGTGAAATAAAGTTGGTGCAATCCCCACCTATTCCACCAAAATGATAGAATTTAGGATTGCTTGAAAGAGCCCAATTTTCAGCATAAGAAACCGCTTCCTTGCGGTTATATTTTTTTATCATATAATTAGATATTCATTAAGAAAACAAAAAGTGTCTAAGACATAAACATTTTTCTATAAGCCTTAAAAACCCCAACCCCTTCTTGTAATCGTTCTGGATGCCATTGCACCGCAAAAAGATTTTTGTTTGTGTGTTCGATTCCTTCAATCGTGCCATCATCTGCCAGATATGTAATCTTTAAATCTTCACCAAGCCTATCAACTGCCTGATGATGAATGGAGTTAACAAAGAACGCCTCCTTATAAAAAGGAGATAGTTTGTTTCCACTTATTTGTTTTACCTTATGCTTACAAATTACCTCAGTTGCTTTATGTCCTTTTATATCTTGCAAAAGTGTGCCTCCAAGAGCCACATTAATAATTTGTAAACCTTTACATATGCCAAGTATAGGCTTATTGCAACTTAAAAAATATTTTATTGCAAAAATACTATCTATGTCATACTGATAGTCTACATTAAAACTCGACTTGTTTTCTTGACAATAAAGGCTAGACTCAACATCCTCACCACCAGGAAGAAGCAACCCATCAAATCTGTCAAGATTATCAAGGTTGTCAGATAATTCTGCCTGCAAACCTACTTGATTGCAGGCAGATACATATCGCTGTAAATTTAACTTTGTGAAAATAAGAATCTTAAACATATTAATAAATATATGCTTTATAATTCTTTAACGTTTTTACCAAACCCTATGACAAGATAATGGGCTTTACCACCCACGATATATCTCATAAACCAAAACTATTATCTTGCACCCCATAATGTCTGCTTTTGATTTTGTAGAAATAAAAAATGGCGCAGAGGACAGGATTTGAACCTGCGGAGGCTGTTCACCTCACACGCTTTCCAAGCGTGCGCCTTAAACCACTCGGCCACCTCTGCACGCAACCCCTTTTTTAACAATAAGGGGTCAATATCTTGTATGTTGCATGTAAATACTACCTACATTATATAGTGTTTTTTATTGCTCTATCAATAGTTCCGCCACCTAAGCAAATACCATTTTCATCATAAAGTACAACAAATTGTCCTGGTGTAATTGCCCTTTGTTTTTCATAAAAATCAACCTTTATATCACTGTCATTAACAAGCGTTACATGCACCTTTTGGTCTGGTTGACGGTAACGGAATTTTGCATAGCAATCAAACTCTTTTTCTTCTGGTTTCTCTGGAATCCAATTCATCTTGCTTGCATAAAGTGCATCAGTAAAAAGTTCATCGTCCTCCCCTTGACTTACATAAAGAATATTGTTTTCAAGGTCTTTATGAATAACAAACCATCTTTGTCCATTTCCGTCACTTCTACCGCCAATGTTAAGCCCACGACGTTGACCTAAAGTATAATACATAAGTCCTTCATGTTGTCCTACCACTTTACCAGATAAATCCCTTACCTGCCCCGGCTGTGCTGGCAAAAAACCTTTTAGGAAGTTCTTAAAATTACGCTCTCCAATGAAACAAATTCCAGTAGAATCTTTTTTAGTTGCATTAGACAAATCAAGTTCCGCTGCAATACGTCTTACTTCTGGTTTCTCTATATCCTCAAGTGGGAAAATAACCTCTTTAAGTTGGTCTTGCCTTAACTGATTAAGAAAGTAAGACTGGTCCTTATTTAAATCTTTTGCTTTCGCAAGGTAGAACTTACCATCTTTTGTTATCTTTTTAGCATAATGCCCTGTCGCTATCATATCCGCTCCCAGTGCCTTTGCTTTTTCAAGGAATGGGCCAAACTTCACCTCACGATTGCAAAGCACATCAGGATTTGGTGTCCTGCCCGCCTTATATTCCTCTAAGAAATAGGTAAACACACGGTCATAATACTCTTTCGCATAGTTCACGCTAAAATATGGTATTCCTATTTTGTTGCAAACACGCTTTACATCTTCAAAATCTTCTTCTGCAGTGCAAACACCGTCCTCTTCTTCCCAGTTAACCATGAAAAGCCCGATAACCTCATGCCCCTGCTGTTTTAATAGATATGCTGCCACGGAAGAGTCAACTCCTCCACTTATTCCAACAACTATACGCATTAAACTTCACCTTCTTTTAAATCAATCGCTACTGGCACTTTAAACTTTTTCAAAGCGATTTTAACAATATCATAAAACCACACAAATAGAATGCCACCACAAATAGGCATAACTATTTCAAGAAACAGACCATTCCAAACAGTCAGAAAGAAATTATTAAAAATAGCAAAAGCCATCAGTAAAACAAAATTAAAGGTAAGCAAAAAGCCCCTTAAATATCTACCGACGTAGTAACAATGCCCACCAAAGATACCTAAAAAGATTGAAAATAAAAGTAGTTTTAAATAACTTACATCAGAAGGCAACGTGGTTATGTTTACAATAAACTTGCGGTCACCACGTAATTTTTTTCGCTTAGCATCTTCATTTGTTGCAATTTTCAACCTATCAAAAATAAGTCCACAATCCTCACAAGAGGTTGTGCCATCAGGCATCTTCAAGCCACAACGTGGACATTTAATCATTTTAGGTCTTTTTATTCTTTCTATCACACTGCTATTTTAACATCTAAATTAATATTAGTCAAATAATTATAAGTTTTAAAGAGAGAGTAATTCTACTCTCTCCCCGCCTTTTCTTTTGCTTTATTATAATAAATATATGATGGCTTATCTTCTGGCACTAATCTTAACAACTCTTCAAACTCTCTTGCACTTTCTTCATAGCCTTTTTCGTTATAAATGCGTACCCCACGCTCAAACTTACCTTTCAAATGAATAAGTTTTTCTTTACGCTCACGTGGATAAATTTCCAAACTTTCATACAGTGGAAGATTAGCCCCATCATCTATGGTAAGCGACCCCAAATATCGATAGTTAAATCTATACCTTGTTGGAAGGTCATTAAGCACTGTCTTTGACAATATCACCCTAGTATGCAAAAACTTATTTATATCCTCTATCTTTGATACAAGGTTTACAACATCAGATACAATGGTTGGGCTTTTACGCTCCTCTTCGCCAACAATACCAAAGATAACCTCACCAGTATGAATACCTATTCTAGCCTCTACTGGTGGCAAATCTCTTGTCGACCTGTTTTTCATTTCAATAGCCCTTATTATTGAATGTGCCGCATCAACAGCGTTTTCAGGGCGTGGAAAGACGGCAAGAAGCCCATCTCCCAAATATTTATCAACAAAGCCGTCATATCTTCGTATTATAGGAGAAACAACGTTAAGATAGGAATTTATAAAATTGAAATTTTCTTCAAGATTTAAACTTTGACTTAATTCTGTACGGCTACTAAGGTCACAAAATAATGTTGTTGCAATCTTTTTTACTTGGTTGCCAAGTTCAAGTTCGTTAATACTACTTTTGCCAAGAAATTTAAAAAACTGTTTCGGTATAAACTTTTGTGCTTCCAAATTTGTCTGCTTAAGTTGATTGTCCTTGTCTTTATAGTTATAGTTAATTTTGTTTAAAGCATATTCAACATTTTTAAACTGCTTGCTTTTACCTATATTAAACTTGTCCTCCTTTACCCTTCCGTCGCTTAATCTTGTAATAATCTTTTCAATACGATTTACTGGTCGGCATAGATAAAGATACATCAGAAAGATAATTGTTAAATACAAAAGTGTGATAAGCACCGCCCAAAGAATTGTATTATATAGATTTGTTGTAGAGATGTTTAAAACCGTTCTCACAGATACTGCAAGTTGAGTGTTATATTTGCCTATATCAGCAAGCATAAATAAGGCAAGCCCATAAACGATAGAAAGAGGCAGAGTTGAAAAGAAAAGCACTTTAGATAAAGTTAAAGTTCGCAAAAATCTGAAAAATAGGATTCCGCCAAAAACATTGTTGATAATCATAACCGCTATACCAACATAGCCCCAAACATCAAAAGCAAGTGCAAAGCCATTTGCAGTAGGCTTTATTCCAGCAAAAACGAATTGCCCGAGATAAATAGATGGCACAAACGTCGCAACAAATAAACCTATAAAAATCTTTGTGGATAGTTTCATAATAATTTTATTTTTCGCTAAAGTTTGAATATTATTCGTAACTGCGACGCATTATAAAGTTAACGGAGGAAATATGGAAGACAATACACAATATTTAAATGCGGTTTATCAAAACATAAAAACAGCAGTGCAATCTATTGAGGATATTATCACAAAAGTTGAAGACGATGAACTTAAAAAAGAACTTGCAATGGAAGAAGATACCTACCTTGCTTTTCAAAAGGAATGTGAGGTGTATGCCAAAAGCGAAAAGTTGGATTTGAAAGATAATAACTTTTTTGAAAAGGCAAGACTATGGGGCTCAATCAATATGTCAACCATGATGGATAAATCAGCAAGACACATTGCAGAACTTATGCTTCTTGGTACATTTATGGGAATACTCACCTGCTATAAAGACCAAAACGACCATGGTGGAACAAGTAAAGAACTTGATGAACTTATTGATAGATTAAAAGAATTTGAACGCAAGAATATTGAAAGGCTTTTACCATTCTTAAAAGAAAACTAAAAAAAGTGGCTCAGCCACTTTTTTGCGTCTTAGACGCCTCCTTTAAGCAACACTAAACTTCAATGTGCTAGTTAAATAATTGTAAACATTCTGAGAACCTGTCAACCCACCAAGGGCAAAGAGTCTTTTTTGTACTGGATAACCTCCATTTAGGTTTGGACTATAACTCCAATTCCCCCATGCACTGCTATCTCCATATATCTGTTTTGTCGCTGTGGCATTGACTGTGCCATAACCATACGATGACAATATCTTTCCTCCTGATATATTTCCACATAGTACATTACTTACAGAACTCCCTTTTATTGTTGCATTTAATACATTACAGTCTTTTATTGTTACATTTGAATTTGTACAAGCCCCTCCTATTCCTCCTGCGATTTTCCCTTCTATTCTTCCACCTTTAAACGTACATGACTCTATCAACATTGATGCTGTAGCATTACTCCATGGTCCTCCTACTATTCCTCCTGCAGAGCCATCACTTGTTATAACATTAACATTTTGTGCTATGCAATTTGATATCTGTGAGCGTCCATGACCTAATATCGCCCCTCCATTACTTATTGATTCTATATTACTATCTTTTACTATTACATTTCTAATTGTTGCATCTGCACGATTAAATAGCCCAGCGAAATCATTAATAAAATAATCAATTTTTGTTTTGATGTTTGATATTGTATACAAATCTCCATTAAAATTTCCTCGTAATATATAATCACCAGTCCCTATTCCTACCCATATATGTGCGGAGAGGTCTATGTTAGCACCCAGTTTGTAATACTTGCCTGACAGGTTGCTACTTCTACTATCCTTTGCTAGTTTTCCGAGTTGCTGCGGCGTTTTGATTATGTATGGGCTTGTCTCTGTTCCATTTCCACTTGCATACGAATCGGAAGCATAATCCTCCCATGTTTCTGTTCTAAACTCTAAATATACATGTGTAAAGGCGGTTATTGTACCCGACAATGTTCCATTTGAAACCCCTACATACCTCTTACCTGGCTTTGCTTTTATGTTTTTTACTTCATATCTTGATCCATGTGGATGTCCTTTATAGTAATCAGTTATATCACTTGCTACTTTTACTCCATTTATGTATATATCACATGTTCCATATTCATTAAGATCACCACTATCATTCCCATCAAGCCTACCATTTAAGTCAATATGATGTGTATCAGGTTCCCAATATGCATAAAGATTTGTAGATGCTATAGATTGATTCCATTTTCTAACGGGTTTTCCATTCTCATCATAATACTTCGTGCCCTGCCCATTTTCTTGCGAATAATACCCTTTAAAAATATAATGCTCTTTAGTTGGCGGTTGAATATTATACATAATCCCACCATTTAATGCTAATGTAAAGGCTGAACCTCTACTAACAACCCCATCTAAAGATTTAAAATATATTGTTGTAGCACCATTTTTTTTGTAAAATATAGGCTGTAATACACCACCAAATGAATAAGCTATATCTTGATTACTAAGCACCCAATTACTTGAAGTAGTTAAAATCCAGTACTCACCTTGCCTAGGGCTTTTAGTTCTATACCAACCTGCAAAATTAAAAGGAAAATCTCCTTTTGGAGTGTAAAATATCGTTATAGGATTATAGTATGTCAAAGTATCCATTGCAATTCTTCCAGTATTACCATATGTTACAGAGTGTACCTCTTCGTTTGCTTTACCCGTCCATAATTTATATCCTACATCAGCAAATATATCTATAAATGGCCCAATTTTTCCAGATACCAAAACACTTTCAGAAAAATCATCTCCACTCGATGGAGGTTTAGTATAACTATCAACAAACCATGCTTCATCTATAAAAAGAGTATATGTTGCAGCAGCCGACTCAATCTCGTCCCCTGGTTCTATTTTCTCAATATTATCCTCTATTTGACTTGTTTTATTGACGAAGCCAAAAATCCCCCCCCCGATATATTAAGGCATACAAGCCCGCTCAGGAGGGAGATTACTGCGATTACCGCTGTAATTACAATTTTTCTTAGGTTTTTCATAGTTTTATTATATATTATTTTAATAATTTTAGCAAACAAATTTAAATATATTTTTATAATTTAACAATCCTATCAATCTGAGTATTATATGGATAAATCATTGACCAACTGATAATTGTCTTTTCATCAATAAATTTAGTCTTATTTTCACCTATAATGTAAAACACTGTATGTTTATTAAGTTCTATACGCTTTAAGACTTCACCTAAAGTGGAAGTTGACTTAACAGCCAAAGTATTAATACGAGAAAAGTTTTTTACTTTCTTTTTAAATAGGTTCAGTTTTTCATACTTGGATTCAAATTTACTCTGCACCACTCCTAACAACATAAAGCACCCAGCAAGGGCGAAAGTGGGATTAAAATCAATAAAACATGAACCTGCAAATAACACAAAAAATATTATAGAAAACATAATATTAAAAATCATTGTTAATTTAACAGATTTCTTTCTTGATAGTTTATTATTCATCAAACCAATAAATATTCGACCACCATCCATAGGATAGGCTGGAATCAAATTGAATAGTGCCAGCATAATTGACTGGTTTACAAACTCCTCTGTAAGGATATATGTTTCTGGAAAAATCCACCACAGGCTAACAGCGATAATGGCAAGCACCAAATTGACGACTGGCCCTGCAAATGCAATTTTTATTTCATCCCTACTATCAAAGGTTTTATCCTTATAATTTAAACTAACACCATATGGTGCTAAAAAGAAAGAATCAAGTTTATATCCCAAGCGTTTGGCAACAAAATAATGCCCTAGTTCATGAGTCAGAACAACCCCAACAAATATAAAGAAACCATTTATATTTGTAGTTATAATAAACCATAAAAAAAGAAGCAAGAAACTTGGGTGGATAGGGATTTTTTTTAAAACCCGCATATGGTAAGCACCCCTAATATAACACAAGCCAATGTTAAAAACCCAAACAGAATTTTAACTAAATAACCATGTTTAAATCTTACTTTTATTTTAACAGGCTGATAGTTTTCGCCATAACTTTTTTGTACGCCCAAATCATTATTTTGTTTCTTATTCTCTTCTTGCATGATGTAATATATGCGAAATAAAAAAGATAAATACCGAAAGCAAATTAATAAAAAGGAGGCATAAAGCCCCCTCTCATGCTATTGTATCAACATCTACCTTTTCTACAGTTTCGCCTTTTAAGAAATCAGGAAGTTCCTCATTAAATTCAAGATCATCAACATTACGGAAAAGTGAATCTGACTCAGTTTCCCCCTCCTCCGCATGAATAAGGTTGATTCTTTCCATAAGTTCCTCATAATCAGGAAGGTCAGAAAGATTTTCAATATTAAATCTCTTTAAGAAGTTTTCTGTAGTCCCAAACATAAGTGGCTTACCAACAGCATCCTTACGCCCTACTACCTCAATCATATCTTGGTCGACAAGCACCTGTACGGCATAGTCAGAGTTAACCCTTCTAATATCCTCAATTTCCAGTTTAGTGACTGGTTGTTTATATGCAATAATTGCAAGAGTTTCAAGTGCCGCACGTGTAAGTGATTTCTCACGAATAGGATTAAGCACATCAGAAATATAGTTTGCATAGTTTGGGTTTGATGCAAGTTGCACCTTGTTTTTATATGTAATCACATGAATCCCGTTATCATTAGAATAAATTTCTTTAAGTTCGTCAACAGCCTTATTTATTTCTTTCACACTTACTTCCAACTTTTCAGCAAGAAATTCTTTTTCAATGCCGTCACCAGCAACAAAAAGCACTGAAAGGACAACTTCTTTTAAATTCATAGTAGTATCTATACTGCTCATCTTATGCCACCTCTGAAATAATATTAATTTGACCGAATATGCCAGTCTGCTCTGCCCTGATTGTTTGAAGTTTCAAAAGTTCAAGGAGTGCAAGGAACACATTAATCATTTCACTTTTTGTCATATCTACTGCGAATAACTCCTCAAAAGGAAAACGCTTATGATCCTTTGCATATTCACGAATTGAAACAATTTTTTCAGCCACAGTGAATCTGTCTTTTGCAATCTTCTTAGGCTCTTCCTTTTCTTTCCCTCTTGCCTCTTGACGAGATAACAAACTTGCAAAAGCGTCAAGAAGTTTATCAAGCACCATATCTTTGATAACCACTTTAACTTTTTCAGTTTCCTTACCTGGTGCACGATATAACTTGTTTATATCTTCAATTTCACGAAGGCGTTGACCTGTAGACTTAAACAATTCGTATTCTTTAAGTCTACGAAGCAGAAGTGTTTCACTGTCCTCTTCTTCAGGGTCTTCTTCCACCTCAACAGGAAGAAGATGTTTTGATTTTATTTCAAGAAGCGTTGCTGCCACTGTAATAAACTCGCTTGCCCTATCCATGTCAATATTGTCAATATCTTGCATATACTGAAGATACTGCTCGGTAATGTCAGCAAGTTTAACCGACATAATATCAAGTTTAGCATCTTTTATAAGGTGCAAAAGAAGATCGAGAGGCCCCTCGAAGTTGTCTAGTTTAAAACGATATTTGTCATCAATGAAACTAAGTTGTTCGCTTGCAATGACATTTTCTTCAGCACTCATGCTATTTTGCTCCTTTATATGCCTTTTTATTGTACCAAATAAAAAGATAAAAAGCAACTAAATTCAACTGATAAAAAAATCGCAACCGAAGTTGCGATTTTGTTTTACCATTTAGAGATAATTCTGTCAATGCAGTCTTTATATGAAAGTTTTTCAAGGTCTACTTTAACTATAAGTTCTATCTCTTTGACAACATTGCCATCTCTTGAGATAATCACCTTACCTACTGAGTCATTTGCTTTCAAAGGTGCTTTAACTGCCTCTGGAAGAACAAATGTAGTTTCGTAGTTTGCTTCTTCCCCTTTCTTAATTACCGCACTAAAAGATTCTTTTGCATATATATCTACATTTTCTTGTTTACCTTTGCTTACAGGAAGATTTTTAATAGCGTTCTCTGTGTCTACTATATCTCTATTTTCAAAGTTAGCAAAACCATAATTGAAAAGGCTAGAACACTCATTAAATCTTGTTTGGCTGTTTGGAGCACCAACAATAACAGAAATCAATCTCATATTGTTACGCTTTGCAGAAGCAGATAAACAACAGCCTGCTTCGTTGGTAGAGCCAGTCTTACCACCATCACAACCATCATAATATCTAATTAGACGATTTGTGTTAACAAGTTCGGTTTTTCTTCCAGACGGATGAGTCAACTCGTCCATCCAAATAGTGCTATACTTGTGATAGGTTTCATGTCCTGTCACCGCTTTTAATACGGTTGCACTATCTTTCGCACATGAGTATTGCTCTGGTGCTGGAAGCCCAGTACAATTTGAATAGTTTGTATCATTCATACCAAGTTCACTTGCACGTTTATTCATCTTAGCAACAAACGCTTTTTCGCTTCCACTAATATGCTCTGCAAGTGCCACCGAAGCATCATTTGCTGACGCCATAATCACGCTTTTAAGCATATCTTCTGCCCTATATTCAACAAATGGATCAATAAACACCTGACTACCGCCCATACCTGATGCATTCTCACTTGTTGTAATCATGGTATCAAGAGTAAGGTTACCACTGTCAAGTTCCTCTAAGGTTAAAAGAATTGTCATCATCTTAACCATACTTGCCACTGGTAAATGCTCGGTGGCGTTTTTCTCATATAACACCTGACCTGATGCATAATCCACAAGACAGGCTGACTTAGATGAAATATCCACATCAGCAGTAGCATATGTTGTGGCTGGAACTTGCATACTAGTACAAAGTATTGTGGCAAGTATGCAAAACATAACACTAGATATAAAAACTCTCTTCATAAACCAATCTCCTTATTCAAGAGTTAGTTTTTTCTAAAAATTCACTTTTATGCATTAAATAACAATAATCACATTAGCATTAAAGATAAGAAGCAACAAGGTTTCTAAAAGGCATATAACAACCATTAAAAGCAAGATAACTAAAGTTATTTTAAGTTTTTCTTTAAGTCCACCGCCCCCATATATCCTCCTATCACAAGTGCATTTATGAAGAATAAAATAAAAAGCACAAAACACAAGAAGCATTAATAGTTGACAAGGTAGAATAATAAAGACCGCAATAATAATCCCTGATAAACCATAAGTAAGAAGCATTAAACAAAGATTAAATCCAAGCAAATAGGTACGAAAAGCCAAGATAATTACAGCAAACGGCAAACAATAACCACTAAAAGAGCAACCAAATAAAATTATCAATATAAGAATAACTGAAAGTAGCCTAGAAAAGAAAGAAGTTGTAATACCACTCCCTACAAAACTTACAATGCCATAATCTTCTAGAACAAGCATAGAGTCCTTGCTGTTAAATTTAACAGCAAGGATAATTCCCGTAACCAAACTAACAAACAGAATAAATAAGGTTACAAGTATTTTTATTTTAGATTGACTAAAGCAGTCCGCCAAAAAGAACTTCATCTCTGATATAAAGGATTGCTTTTTGTAAGATTTTGCCATATTTTATCATATTTACAACCTAACAAAAAAAGAACTGCTTTTTGCAGTTCTCTAAGCAACACTAAATTTTAACGTGCTAGTAAGATAGTTATATACATTCTGTGAACCAGTCAGCCCGCCAATGGCAAACAGCGTCTTTTGCACTGGATAACCTCCATTAAGCAATGGGCTATAACTCCAGTTGCCCCAATCATTAGAACTTCCATACATTATCTTTACTAATGTGTTTGAGGTATTGGAACTTTTACCTGTATAATATGCGTAAGAAGATTTTATTTCCGTATTTTCCCACCAACCTACACCTATTTTTGTTTGATCTATCTGCCATCCTGATTGTATAGTACTTGATATTACCAAGCAGTCTTGAACAATTCCACGCCAGCCACATATTCCCGCTGCTGTTCCGTCTGATAATATTGCAGAATTTTTAACTAAACAACTTGTTATCGTTCCCCCTGTAAATCTACCAACAATTCCGCCACCACTTGCATTGCCCTTAATTCCTTTTACAGTAACATCCTCAACTATACAATTCCTAATCATCGAGGCAGTATCATTTCCACCTACAATCATTCCGACATCCCTACTATCAGTAGCAGCATCATTTATCGTACCAGACCTAATTATGAGATTTTGTATTACTGCTGGAGAGTGAACATAATTAAACAAACCCAGCCCTGCACCACGTGAACCTATTTTCGAATTCATATTTACATGACTAATACAATAATAGTCACCATCAAAATTGCTTGCAAATGGATATACTTCATTACCAATTCCATCCCAAATATGTGCTGATAAATCTATATTTGCACCTAGTTTATAATATAAACCACTAAGCGTATTGTTATGGCTTAAATATGATAATAGTGCCAGTTGCTCTGGCGTTTTTATTATAAAAGGGCTTTCTATTGTTCCGCTTCCTCCTGCAAAACTTCCTGCCGCATAATCTTTCCACGTTTTGGTTTTAAAAGAAAGCACAACTATTGTGTCCTCTGTTAAGTTGCCTGATAAACTTCCAGTGTCCACCCCAACATATTTCTTGTCTGAGCCTGCCTGTATATTCTTGATTTCATATTTTGTTCCATATGGGTAATAACCATTCCCTGAATAAAAGTCATTCACCCCAGTTGCCACCTTATTGCCATCCATATACACATCAACAGTTCCATAATTCGCCAAATCACCTGAGGCTGTTCCATCTAACATTCCGTTTATATCAAGCCAATAGTTAACACCTACAGCCTTACTTACTATATCTATGTCTGCTATATATTTTAAAGTGCTACTATCAACTACAACTCCACTTTGTGAAGTGGAGATTTGCTTCCAATAATAATATATATCATATGTATCACTTTCGGTGGCACTGTCAACATAATGTTCATAAACACCAGCATAAATCCCGTCGTCTATAGTAATTCCAACCAAATTAAATTTAGTGTCTCTATCGTATGTAATAGATTTTTTTTGACCTGCGGATAATGTGTAAGTTTCTGATTTTGCAACACCATCAAGAGAATATTTAATTGTAAATCTACCGCCTAACTTTACATAATTACCTGCATTATGCTCATCATTTACATACCATAGTGCAAAAGTACCAGCTGTATTATTACCATAATTATCTCCCCACTCATGAAACGAATAACGTGCTTCAACAGATGTCGCCTTTGTACCACAGAAGCCTATATTTATATGACTATATGTAACAGCATTTGCTGTGTTTTCTGGCGGTTTTTCAACCTCGATTTGCCCGTTATCTAGAGGACAACTAAAAATCCCCCCCCCGATATATTAAGGCAAATTATGCCACTCAGGAGAGAGATTACTGCGATTACCACTGTAATTACAATTTTTCTTAGGTTTTTCATGGTTTTATTATACACTGATAAAAAATTTTTAGCAAATAATTTTAATATAAATTATTAATCTTTTCAGCAAAGATTTTTACATGCTCGTAAGTAAGCCCACCTTGGAAATAGGCAATATAAGGATTTTTAATAGGACTATCGCAAGAAAGTTCTATACTTGCCCCACCTACAAAAGTGCCTGCCGCCATGATAACCTTATCTTCATATCCAGGCATATCCCAAGGAAGAGGAAGCACATAACTGTCAACAGGCGACACCGATTGCACTGTTTGCACGAATTTAACAAGTTGCTCTTCAGTGTCAAACACCACCGATTTAACGATATCAAAGGTTGGCTCATTACTATCAGGTATAATTTTAAAGCCCTTACTTTTTAAAACCTCCCCAACAAGATAAACACCTTTTAGTGACTGCTCCACAATATGAGGTGCAAGGAATAATCCTTGATAGAAAAGTCTATACCCTTGTTCGTAAGAGCCTACTTCAAGTTTCAAAGAAGGCGAAGTAAACCTTGTTGCAATTTTATCTATTGCCTTTTGCGTACCTGCAATATATCCACCATTTGGAGCAATTCCACCACCTGGATTTTTGATAAGCGACCCAACAACAACATCTGCCCCAACATCACTAGGCTCTTTTTTTTCAACAAACTCTCCATAGCAGTTGTCGACAACAATAAATCCGTCCTTTGGCATAAATGGTTTGATTTGTTTAAACACCTTTTCAAGCACATCTACCGAAAAGGCTTTCCTGCTGGAATATCCCCTAGACCTCTGGAAATATACAATCTTAGGCTTTAATGCTTTTATTTTTTCAATAACTTTATCCACCTGAATGTCATCACCTTGCAAATCCACCTGTTCATATTTTATGCCAAACTCTTCAAGCGAACCGTTATCCTTTCCAAACAAAGTGTCATGTAAGGTGTCATAAGGTATACCTGTGGCTGATAACATCACATCACTAGGACGAAGCAAACCAAACAGCACAGTGGAAATTGCATGAGAACCACAAGTAAGAAGTGGAGAAACAATCGCTGTTTCAGCACCAAATATCTTGGCATATAACCTACCAAGCGTATCTCTTCCAACATCATCATAACCATAGCCAGTAGTCCCATTAAAGCACTGTGAGGATATTTTGCAATCAATAAAAGCATCTAGCACCTTCTTTTGATTGTGATACGCTATATCCTCTATTCTCTTAAATTGCGGTTGTAATTTATTTTCAATTTCTTGTAATGTCATAACCACCCCTTTATCATATTTGTTATATTTTGTTCGGCGTTTTCATCAGCATTGATGAAATTTAAATCGTATTTTTTTTCAAGACCTCTTAAATAAGTCAACTGACGTTTTGCATAATTACGTGTGTGCTGTTTAATAAGGTCTATCATGGTTTTCTCATCTGTATTACCATCAAGAAAATCAACAACCTCCTTATACCCAATCGCTTTCATAGGTTGACTATCTTTTCTTGCACCATTTTTAAAAAGCAACTTAACCTCTTTCACAAGCCCAGCGTCTATCATTTTATCTACCCGCTTATTAATTCTATCATACAAAACAGTGCGGTCTAAATTAAGTGCAAACAACTTATAATCATACATCGGCTTATTTTCAGTTTGCTCCTGCCCATAAGTGGCAATCTCAAGCCCCCGTATAAGGCGGTTTGTATTGTTGGGTTCAATCTTCTCCGCAATAACAGAATTCAAATCTTTCAATTTTTGCCAAACAGCCAGATGCCCCTGCTCTTCAATTTCTTGTTTGATTTTAAGGCGAAAGTCATCATGTTTTTCTGTCCCACCAAAATTATAACCACCAAGAAGCGAATTAACATAAAGCCCTGTTCCGCCAACAATAATAGGCAACTTATTGCGACTTGTAACTTCTGTAATTTTCTGGCGTGTCATATCTACAAAATCGCTTACTGTAAAATAATCATTTGGATTACAAATATCAATTAAGTGATGAGGCACTCCCGCCATCTCTTCAGCACTCACTTTTGCAGAGCCAATATCAAAGCCCTTATACAACTGCACTGAATCGGCAGAAATAATTTCTCCCCCAAAAACATGAGCAAGATTCACCGCCATATTGCTTTTACCAACACCTGTTGGACCTAAAATAAAAATTACTTTTTCCAAAATAAAAGCCGACCTAATATCGACTTTTATTTTATCATAAATTTGTCATTTATAAAAATGTTTTTACACTATTCTTTTAAACATCTTTTCAAACTCATGTTTTGTTACTTCAAGGACAACTGGACGACCATGAGGGCAAAGCATAACCCCCTTTCTAATCTGCTCTATAATATAAGCACATTCATCGTTAGTAATGGTGTCACCCGCCTTAATTGCATGCTTACAAGCACTTTGGCAGAGTCTGTCATGAATAAACTCGCTAGGTTTCTTATCAAATGAAATCCCCTCTTTAACAACCTCGTCAACAAACTTTTCAAGATTGATATTGCTAAGCACAAGCGGAACAGATTTAATTTCATAAGTATATCCATTTGCATTCTCAATTTCAAAACCAATCTCATTGAGATAGTTTATAGAACGTTCAAGACTCTGTGATTCTTTCGGCCCAATAGTAAACTTATAAGGCATAAGCAGAGTTTGCTTTGCAATATTGTTATCATTTATATGCTTCAAAAGTTTATCATAAAGCAATCTCTCATGCCCTGCATGTTGGTCTATGAAATAGATTGAATCGTTACATTCAATGATAATATAGGTTTTAAAAATTGTGCCTAAAATATGCATTTCATCTTTCACATTTGCAGTTAAGAATGAATTGTTTTTCTCCGCAATAATCTGACCTATTGTATTGCTTTTTGCTTGGTCGAAAAAGAAAGGTCCGCCCATTCTATTAACAGGCTCTTCACGCTCTGGAAGTTTAATATTTTGAAAGTCTGGTGGAAGAGGTTTTTGTTGTACCTTTTGATATTCTGGCACAAATATATCTTTCTGACTGATAAGAGGTTCGTTACTATCAAAATGGTCGACCTTCTTATAACTACTACCCTCTGTTTGGGAAAGTTTTTCAGCCGGTTTTAATGCAGGATTGAATCCACTTTCATTATAAGGACTTGAAAGTTCTTTCCCTTCAATCTCACTATTTTCACCATAAGAAGAAACAAAGTTTGCTATTTGGTCTACCGATAAGAGTGCCTTTTCAACCGCTCTACGAACAAGCCCAAATATAGCACTATTATTATCAAACTTCACTTCTCTTTTGCTTGGGTGTACATTTACATCAACGCTATCTTTTGGCACAATAAGTTCAAGCACATAGATAGGAAATCTTCCTTTCATAAGGAAACTTTCATAAACGCCTTGCACCGCTTGCGAAACAAGATAGTTTTCAACATATCTTCCATTAACAAAAAGGGTTTGAAAAGTACGATTAGATTTTGAAATCTTTGGCTTTGTTACATAACCTTTAAGGCAAATCCCATTCTCTTCATGGCTTACAGGGATTAAACAATCATACACCTCTCTTCCGTATATTGTATATATTATGTCAGACATAATACTAGAAGTTGTGTTATATACCTGCTTATTATCTACAAAGTAACTAAAAACAATTTCTGGGTGAGAAAGCATAAACTTCTCGATAAGGTGGGTAACTTCCCCTTCTTCGCTTTTAGGTTTACGTAAGAATTTCGCCCTTGCTGGAGTGTTAAAGAACAAATCACGACAGGTTAATGTTGTTCCGCTTGTGCGTGCCACCTCACTCACCTGACCAAACACACCGCCATCTACTTTAAGGCTATATCCCACCTCACTATCCTTATAACGTGAAGTTAAATGTACGTGGCAGACTGAAGCAATACTTGCAAGAGCCTCCCCTCTGAAACCTAAAGAGCCAATCGCATCAAGGTCTTCTATTGTTTTAATTTTACTTGTTGCATGTGGAGTGAATGCCAGAACAAGGTCATCTTTTTCAATTCCACACCCATTATCTGACACCTCAATCTTTGTTATACCACCATTCTCAATACTAACACTGATTGCGGTTGCACCTGCATCAATAGAGTTTTCAACAAGCTCTTTAACGATAGATGCTGGTCTTTCAACCACCTCTCCTGCTGAAATTCTATTATATACTTTTGGCTCTAATAGATTTATACTCATCTTTCCTCCTTATCAGAATTTGACTTTTTAATTAAGTCGTTCAATATATCATGTGCGTGCATAGGTGAAAGTCTGTTAATATCCAAATCACGAAGCACCTGCAATATTTCTAGGGCAACCTTAGAATTATTTTCTGCCTTTGGTTTATCTTCTTTAAAAATGTTTAGGTCAAGTTCAGTGTTAACGGCCTCTAAGTTTCTGCTGATTTCCTTTGCCCTATCAAGCACCTCTTTTGGCACACCTGCAAGCCTTGCAACCTCTATACCAAAACTCTTGTTTGCCCCGCCTCTGACAATCTTTCTCAGGAATACCACACTGTAATCAAGTTCTTTAACAGAAATCTTATAGTTTTTAACACCATCAAGCACACCTTCAAGTTCGGTAAGTTCGTGATAGTGGGTTGCAAACAACGTTTTCGCTTTAAAACGCTGGCTTACATATTCAACTACCGCCCATGCGATACTAAGTCCATCAAAGGTAGAAGTTCCCCTGCCAATCTCATCAAGCACAATAAGGCTTTTGCTTGTTGCATTCGCAAGGATTGTTGCAACCTCACTCATTTCTACCATAAATGTACTTTGCCCAAACACAAGGTCATCACTTGCACCAACCCTTGTGAAGATACGGTCAGTGATTGCAATTTCTGCGTGTTTTGCTGGCACAAAAGAGCCGATATGTGCAAGAAATGTAATAATGGCTACCTGCCTCATATAAGTACTTTTTCCCGCCATATTAGGGCCTGTGATAACCATTGTCCTATCTGTTGAATCATTAAGGAAGGTGTCATTTGCAATGAATGAACCCCTATTTGAAAACTCCTCAACAACAGGATGGCGTCCATCTTCTATTTTTATATGTTTAACTGAACTATTAATCACTGGTTTGCAGTAGTTATATTTAACAGCACATACCGCTAGTGACAAAAGTGCATCAAGTTCTGCTATAGCACCTGCAACCTCTTGGAATGATTGCACAAAACCTAAAAGATACTGCTTAATCTCCCCGAAAAGTACACTTTCAAGTTTAATTGCCTTTTCTTCAGAACCTAAGATTTTATCTTCAAGGTCTTTAAGTTCTTCTGTGATATAACGCTCATTATTTGCAAGAGTTTGTTTACGTTCATATCTAAGCGGAACGCTTTCAATTTGACTTCTGTTGACTTCTATAAAGTAGCCAAACACTTTATTTGAATCTATCCTAAGGTTCTTAATACCTGTGATTTCACGCTCTTTCGCCTCAAGTTCTTTTATCCATGAAATACCATCAATCTTAGCGGCTCTATATTCATCAAGGTCTTTATTGAAGCCCTTACGGATATAACCACCCTCTTTCATGAGTGCAGGTGCATCTGGTGAAATAGCACGTTCAAGAAGGTCTGCCACTTCGCTGAAATCAAACATCTTATCACGGCAATCAGTCAACTTGCTTGTTGTAGCAGAGCCAAGCACATCTTTAATTTCTGGCACTGCAAATAAAGATTCTTTAAGTGCAAGCAAGTCTTTTGGATTAACATTTCCGTAAGCAATCTTACCAGACAGTCTTTCAATATCACGAACATTTGAAAGCACTTCACTAAGTCTATCTCTCACAATAATCTTTTTAACAAGTTCTTCAACAGCGTCCAGTCTTGCATTGATTTCTTTTGAATCTTGAAGTGGCTCATCAAAATACTTTCTAAGCATTCTACCACCCATACTGGTTTTAGTTTTATCCAAAAGCCACAAAAGCGAGCCATACTTCTTACGCTCTCTAATTGTATCAACAAGTTCAAGATTACGCCTTGTATTCATATCAATAACAAGATATCTATTGTTCTTCACTATACTTATCTCGTTAATATTGCCAAGCACACGTTTTTGAGTTTCATTAAGATACTCAATAATAGCACCCGCAGAAATTATAAGTTCATTCTTCTTTGAAAGTTCAAACACATTCTCAAAATTTGCACCAAACTGCTTTGCAAGGTTTTCTTCAGCACGCCCTTTGCTGTACGCCCATTCATAATACTGAGTAAACTTTGGAAGTCCGCCAAGTCTATGTAAAGGAAGTGCATTATAAAATCCTTTTGCTTCTTCATTGCCAAGCACTTCTGATGGCATAATTCGCACAAGCAAATCAGAAATTTCGGCTTGAGGGTCACGAATAAAAGGTACAACCTTAAATTCGCCTGTTGTTATATCCACATAACTTGCACCAATCTTGTCCCCTGACTTATATATAGAAAGAAGATAATTGTTTTTCTTATCTTCAAGCATTTGGTCGTCAGTAACAGTACCAGGTGTAACTACACGCAGAACATCACGCTCAAGCACTCCCTTCATGCCAGGTGTAGGCTCACTCATTTGTTCGCATATTGCAACCTTATAACCAAGAGCAATAAGTTTTGATATATAGGTCTGTGCTGAATGATAAGGCACGCCACACATAGGGGCTTTCTTTTCAAGTCCACAAGCCTTCTCAGTAAGGATTAAATCAAGGGCTTTTGACACCTCAATAGCATCCTCATAAAACATCTCATAAAAGTCGCCAAGACGATAAAAGAGGATAGAGTCTTTATATTTCTCTTTCATCATTAAATAGTGTTCCATCATAGGCGACAATTTTTCTTGTTTAACACTCATGATTTGTTATCCTCCTTTTGTATTTTCTTTTCTAGTGCAATAAGTTTGTTAACACGCTCATGCTTAACCTTATCACTAATCTGCCCTTCCATTGTGCTTGCAACAGTCCCCTCACGTGGAGAGTACATAAACGCAAAGATGCTGTCATAACGCACTTCGTTCACAAGCGACAAAGTCCTCTCAAACTCCTCTTCTGTTTCTGTTGGAAAGCCAACAATAAAGTCAGAAGTAATACGTGCATTAGGAATTTTATCTTTTATTTTTTTGATAATAGAAAGGTAATGTTCTCTGGTGTATTTTCTATTCATCAGTTTTAAAATTCTGTTATCTCCGCTCTGTGCTGGAAGATGAATATTCTTTTCAATCTTAGGCTGACTGGCTATTGTATCAATAAGGTCATCAGTAAGGTCTTTTGGATGTGAGGTCATAAACCCAACCTCAAAATCCCCTTCGATAGCACAGATGTCCTTCAAAAGTTGTGAGAAACTTACCTGAGGTTCTAAGTCTTTACCGTAAGAATTGACATTCTGACCAAGCAAGGTTATCTTCTTATATTTTTTCTCCGCAACAATCTTTCTTACCTCATTTAAAATCGCCTCTTCCTGACGGCTCTTTTCTCTTCCTCTAACATAAGGCACGATACAATAAGTACAGAAATTATTGCACCCCTGCATAATATTTACCCAAGCATTTTCGCCACTTGTACGTTTGTAAGGCAGGGTTTCGTCAATATTGCCTTCCGCCCATAACTCAAGTTGTCTGCCATTTTTAACCTTATGAATATACTCTTCAAGTTTTGTGATGTTAAATGTTCCAAGCACAATATCAACAAATGGAAAAGTGGTTAAAAGATACTTTGCTGTTTTTTCTTTCTGAGTCATACAACCACAAACAACAATAATAAGGTCTTTATTACGTTTCTTTTGTTTCTTGAGTGCACCTACATTGCCAAATACACGGTCCTCTGCCCCTTCACGAATGGCACAGGTATTAAAAACAATAATGTCGGCTTCCTCTCTGCTTTCCCCACACTCATAACCCATTTTTTCAAGAATCCCAGCTATCTTTTCAGACTCATGAACATTCATCTGACAGCCGTATGTAACTATAAAATATTTCACTTTTGCACCTTAGACTAAATTTGAGTAAAAATAATTTCCTCACTAAATTATACAAAATTCGCACAAATTAAGCAAGCAAATTGCAAGTCGCACCTATCAGTTTCTATAAAATATTAAACTATACAGCAAATAATTTTAATAAAACTAAACATACTAATCCTGCAAAGCACGGCAAGACTTGCCAAAAGATTTTATCATAATGAAGAAAATTGTCAAGATTATAATTCTAACTTTTGTTATATTGTTGTGTGTCGGAGGAATATCCCTCGGAATCTATTTTGCATCAATATGGAAAAACGTATCTGGGGCAGAACTTGACGAAGAAAAACTAACCTCTCCAAGCCTTGCAATCGAACTTTATGACAGCGAAAATAAGCCCATTAAAGAAGAAAATATGTTTAATGGCAACTATGTTAAAGAAAGCGTGATTCCCACTCATACAAAAAATGCATTCATATCCATTGAAGATAAAACCTTCTATCAGCATAACGGCGTTAATTACAAACGTATTGCAAAAGCCATAGTGAAAAATGCAAAAAGTAAAAGTTTCAAAGAGGGTGCTTCAACAATAAGTCAACAATTAATCAAAAACACACACCTATCCTCTGAAAAAACAATCGAACGAAAAATGAAAGAAATCGTCCTTGCAAAAAAACTTGAAAGCAAATATTCCAAAGATGAAATCCTAGAACAATATTTAAATGTAATCTATTTTGGAAATAACTGCTATGGTATTGAAGATGCCTCCAACTATTATTTCTCTAAGGACAGCCATGACCTCTCACTTGAGGAATCTGCCACTCTTGCTGGTATGATAAAATCTCCAAATTACTATTCCCCTGTCGTCCACTATGATAGATGTTTGAAAAGACGAAATCTTGTACTTGACGAAATGGCAAAAGACGGTAAAATCACCCCTCAAGAAAGCCTTTCTGCAAAAAACAAACCTATCTCACTAAAACTTCAACCATTAACTCAAAATAAACTCAATTCTTATAGTCAAGCGTCGATTGACGAAGCGTGCAATATATTGCAACTACCTGCAAAACAAATTGCACTTTCTGGCTATAAGATTTACACATACAAAGAAGATGATAAACAAACATCACTTGAAAATGCAATTGACGATGTTGACATAAACAATAATGACAATGCAGGTATTGTGATTGATAACAGTAAATCTGCAATAGTTGCTTACACAGGTCATAGTGCCTATAAAATTCTAGATGCAAAAAGACAGCCCGGCTCTTGTATCAAACCAATCTTGGTTTATGGACCTGCATTGAATGAAGATATCATTTACCCATCTACACAACTGCTTGATGAGAAAACAACGATTGCTGGTTACAGCCCTAAAAATGTTGGCGGTAATTATAAAGGATATGTAAGTGCAAGGGAAGCCCTTTCTAAATCAATAAATATCCCTGCTGTAAAAGTGCTTTCTTATGTTGGTATTGATAAAGCAAAAGCATACGCAAGCGAACTAGGCATAACCTTTGACGAAAAAGACGATAGTTACGCCCTTGCACTTGGCGGAATGAATTACGGAACAAACATCTCTGCCCTTGCTGGTGCATATAGTGCAATCGCAAATGGTGGTAGGTATTCTAGCCCTAGATTCATATCTCACATCACTGATAAAAACAATAAAATAATATACATCCATAAACCAGAAAATAAAGTGGTTATGAGAGAGGACTCTTGTTATCTATTAACCGATATGCTTAAAACTTGCACCCAATCTGGCACTGCCCGTAAACTAAGTGACCTTGATATGGAGATTGCCTCAAAAACAGGAACGGTAGGAAAACCAAACTCTAAACTCAACCTTGACGCTTGGAACATTTCTTACACCAAGGACTATACCTGCGGAGCATGGATAGGAAATCTTGACAACACCCCTATCTCATGCAATGGCGGAAATGAACCAACACAAATAGTGAAAAACTACTTCAAATCTCAACCAGACAAATCATCTTTTGAAAAGCCAAATTCAATCACATCACAAGCGGTTGACCTTACAGAACTTTCAACAAATCATAGAGTTGTTCTTGCAAACAATTTCATCCCAGAGCGTTACACACAAGAAGAAATGTTTTCAAGATTCAACTTGCCAAGCGAAATTTCAAAGCGATTTGTAGAGATTGAAAGCCCAGATATTAGAGGTAAGGTAATAGGAAATAAAGCCTGCATCACAATAGAAACAAAAGATTATCTTACTTACGAAATCTTTAATGGTGACACAAAAAATAATCATAAAGTCGCCACAATAAACAATAAATCTGGAAAACAAATGTTAGAATTTGATATGAAGGAAGACCAAGAAAAATATTTTATAAAAACATCATACACAAACTCCCTAAACAATCAAGAAGATATAAAAGATATTGTTCTTATAAAAACCGCCAAAACAGAAGTAAAACAAAAATGGTATGTATAAAAAAAGAGGGACTCTCCCTCTTTTTTTAAGTAGTAGAAAACCCAAGGCTTACTAGATAATTATAAACCTGAGTTGATGTTTGCGTGCTTGAAGAACTCACTTTTATAAGTTCTTTTGGAAGCGGATATCCCCCGTTTAAATTAGCATCATAAAACCAACCGCCCCATGTTGATGAAGATCCATAAAGCCTTTTTATTCGTGTAAGTGAAGTGCCATTTGGATAGGTTAAATCAATGTAAACACCATTTGGCGACTTATCATTTAATATAAGGTATTGTTTTGGAGTTGTTGGTAATTTACAGCGAATAAGTGCACAATTATTATAACTATAATTATAATAGCCCCCACCATCACAATCAAAGATAAAAGGATCGTATAAATATACTTGCTGAAAAATAGAATCAATAATAAGACAATTAGTCAATGTGGCTCTAGAAACCTGCTGTATAAAAGGTGAAATGTTTTCATTCGGATCACTGCTTAATGCTGTAAGATTGCTAACAATGCAATTTGTCGTATTATCTCCACCAAAATGTATTAGTGCCCCAACCTGTCCGTCAGAGCCATCACAATATATTGTTGCATTGTCAAGAATTAAATTTGAAATATTATAAGCATAATAAAAAAGCCCACAATTAAATGCTGTCAGACCTTTAATTGTACACATATTGCCATTAAAATAACCAGAAAAAGAACCATCATTAGTCCATCTATACTGCGATAAATCTATCGATTTTGTTAATGAAACATATTTCCCGCTATATTTATTATTTGCTTTAATTTGCTTCATAAAATAAGCAAATTGTGGTGCAGTTTCAATACGATATGGATTTGTTGACGTTCCTGTGCCACCTGCAAAACCAGTTGAGGCATGATTATCCCATGTATCCATAGTTGACACAGCAGCAATCGTTTGCTCTAAACTGCTGTTTCCTTGATAATTTTGGGCAGAGTCAAAAATCCCCCCCCCGTAAGACATGACAATGTCACACCTGACAGGAGGGAAATTAGGGATATTATGACTCCGAACACTTTTACTGCTCGTTTCATAATATTTTCTCCTTTATTGAGTTATAGTATAGACAATTTTCTATAAAAACACAAACAAATTTGCATTATTCTTCAATATCGTCATCACTTGTTGGAACATTAAGTCCTTTAACTTTTGCCATAAGTTCTTCAAAGAGTGCTGGATTCTTCTCAATATAGTCCTTAGTGTTTTCTTTACCTTGTCCGATTTTTTCATCGTTATAAGAGAACCAAGCACCAGATTTCTTAATAATGCCAGCCTCAACAGCAAGGTCAACAAGACAGCCAACCTGAGATACACCCTTACCATAGATAATATCAAATTCAGCAGTCTTAAATGGAGGTGCAAGTTTATTCTTAACAACCTTTACTCTTGTTCTGTTTCCAACAATATTTGCACCATCTTTAATAGTATCAACCTTTCTTACATCAAGACGAATACTTGCATAGAATTTAAGTGCCTTACCACCAGTAGTTGTTTCAGGAGAACCAAACATAACACCAACCTTTTCACGAAGTTGATTGATGAAGATAACGGTAGTATTGCTTTTGTTGATTATACCTGTAAGTTTTCTAAGTGCTTGGCTCATCATTCTGGCTTGAAGACCAACATGGCTATCACCCATTTCGCCATCAATTTCAGCCTTAGGTGTAAGAGCAGCAACAGAGTCGACAACAACAATATCAACAGAACTAGATTTTACAAGCATTTCACAAATGTTAAGAGCCTGTTCACCATTATCAGGTTGAGAAAGATATAACTCCTTAATATCAACGCCAAGTTTTTGTGCGTAATCTGGGTCAAGTGCGTGTTCAGCATCAATAAAAGCAGCAGTACCACCAAGTTTTTGAGCTTCTGCAATAACATGAAGTGACACCGTAGTTTTACCAGAAGATTCTGGCCCATAGATTTCAATAACTCTTCCACGTGGAATACCACCTATTCCAAGTGCCATGTCAAGTGTTAAACAGCCAGTAGGAATAACATCAATCTTTTGATGTTCCTGCTCGCCAAGTTTCATAATAGCACCCTTGCCATATTGTTTTTCAATTTGAAGAAGTGCCTCTTGTAATGCATCTTTCTTTGTATCTTTTTTATCCATAACTTTATATCCTCTTATTGTTATTTTAACAAAATTTTGCTAAAAAGCAAAATCATTTTGCCTTAATTTTTTCATTAAATGAAATAAGGCACAGTTGGTTGCCATATCTAAGCAATCTTTGCGTTTTGCATTAAACCTATTCTTATAAACATTGATTGAGTTCTTATCGCCCACCGCTATAAGGCAAGAAAGTCCCCTTTCATCAAACCTACCGCTTATTTCAAGCACAACATCTGAAATGGTGTCCTTTAAATAATCAAAAGCATCATTATATATTTTTTCAGCGTCGATAGTATCTATCGCATTTGATACTTGCCCCGCCTTCAACACATCTGAAAATCTAACATTCTCTTCGCTGAGCCTTGCCAGTACCTTTCCCCCTGTCACATCTTCCTTAATGGCAATTTTAAGGTTTTTAAGTCTTAAAAGCTCAAACACTATCTGACTTAAACCAAGGTCATTTTCGCTATATAAATTATCCCTAAAACAACTTGCGATTTTCACTTGGTGGTCGTCTATAAGATTGTTTGCACCTTTATATGAGGCGTAAATATCAGTAAGAAGATTATCGCCAAGTACATTATATTTTAAATCAGAAATGTTAAGGTTTTGCAATTCTTCTTCCACCCCTTCGGTGCTTTTTCCAAACAAATGAAACTTGCAATATTTAAGTTCACTGTCCTTAAAGCCAGCCAAAATTTTATCAAGAAGTACTAATGTTTCAATGTCAATAGGGATAAAGATATTAACAATGTCTTCTTTCTTGAAAACAACTGCAAGGTCGTCAATCATCTGTTTATTTCCACCTAATGATTGAATATTATCAATAATAACATCATCAATAAATTTATTTTCAGTAAAAACTATCAAATTCCCTTTATTATTTGAAATTTCATTTTTACACAACTCTTTATCATACCTATTGCAAATAATACTATTTACATTAGAGCCATTTTTTGCAAGGCATGATAAAAGATTTGGCAAATTAAAATCAAGTTGTCCAGAGAGTAATTTATCAGATAAAATTAAAATTCTAAAATCCATATTTTGTCCTATTTATCTTTTGTCGATTTTGTTTTTGAAGCCGTTTTTGCTTTTGTTGTTTTCTTTTTATTTGAAGTTGACTTTGTAGTTTTTGACTTAGTATTTGTTGAGGTTTTTCGAGTAGTTTTACTTGTAGTTTTCTTTGTTGTACTCTTTGCCTTTGAAGCAGGCTTTTCTTTAACTTCTGCCACTGGCTTTACAACTTCAACAGGCTCTGCTGGTTTTTCTTCAACAACAGCAAGTTGTGGTAAAACCTCTTCTTTTTTATCTACAAAAACATGTTTGTTTCTTGCCAAATAACTTATTCCAGAAGTGATTGTAAGTACAGTAGAAACAACTAAAAGCACCATTAAAACAATGCCAATAACCTTGTTTGCCACCTCAAACCCTCTTGGAGTGTCAACCACAGGATAAAATTCCTCTATAAAGAAAGCATAGAATATATAAAGATTAATTGTAACATCTTGGAAAAGTGCTTTCACCTTACCACCCTTATCAGCAGCAAGCACTGTGCCTTTTGAGGCTGCAATTTGTCTGAGTGCACTGATAATAAACTCCCTTGCAAGCATCAAAACTATACAAACAATTCCAAGCCATAATGGATTTACAATGGCAGTGCCACCTGCAACAGGGAAAGCAACAACCAAAATCATACCAGTCATGATAAGCACTTTGTCTGCAATAGCATCAAAGAACTTTCCAAGGTCAGTCACCTGATTAGTTTTTCTTGCAATTTTTCCGTCTAAAAAATCAGTTAAGCAAGCGATTGCAAAGATAAGCCCTGCAATAAGTTTGCCATAAGGAACAAAAGTTGCAAGATAAAAGAATATCACAAGAGGAATCAATAAAATCCTTGATAATGTTATTTTATTTGGTGTATTCATAATACCTCCCCTTTAAAATCACTTCCGTCAAAGTCAATAAGTTTAACCTTAACAATATCGCCCGTTTTAACTTGACCATTATCAACAAACCTAATTCCAAAATCCACTGTTGGAGAGAGGAACTGTGTGTGGCCTAAATATTCGCCAGTAGTTTCATCAAATCTATCAACAAGCACCTCATATGTACGTAAAATTTCATTCAAGGCTTTTTCTAAGAAGATGTCATTTTGCACCCTTTCAATCTTCTTAAGTCTACGCTTTTTAGTAAAGTTTGAAACCTGCCCTTTTTGATAATAAGACACGGTATTAGGCTCTTTTGAATAAGCAAAGAATCCAACATAATCAAGTTTTGCCTCTTGCAAGAATCTTACAAGTTTCTTAAATTCTTTTCCAGTTTCTCCTGGATAGCCAACTATAAATGTAGAGCGAATCTTTATTTCTGGATAGTTTGTTTTTATGTTTTCAACTAACGCACGGGTTTCCGCTTCATCCACCTTTCTACGCATATTTTTAAGGATTTCATTATCAATATGCTGAAGCGGAATATCCAAATATTTACACATTTTTTTGTTATGTAAAATGTATTCAAGAAGTTCGTCAGTCACCTTTTCTGGATACAAATAGTGAATGCGAATATATTTTAATTCTTTAATTTTTGTAAGGCGTTCGCAAAGTTCTATAAGGCAGTTTTTGCCATATAAATCTTCGCCATAACGTGTTGTATCTTGTGCCACTAAAATCAGTTCTTTAACACCAAGTCCGACAAGAAGTTTTGCTTCTTGCACAAGTTCCTCCATTGGCACAGATTTATATCTTCCACGTATTCTAGGAATGGTGCAGAATGAACAAACATTATTACACCCGTCTGCTATACGCAAGTATGCATATGATTTGGGGCTTGTAAGCACCCTATTTAAAGAAGGTTTAACCTTTGATTTTTCAACACCATAAAGTTCTTCTATAATATTTATAATATTGTCGTTTTCACGCAATTTCATAAACTTGTCAACATTTGGGAAACTCGCATTAATCCCCTCATGACGTTCTGGGAAACAACCGCTTACAATAAGTTTTTCAATCACGCCTTTCTCACGTAAATCTTCCATCTCTATAATGGTTTCAACCGCTTCTTCTTCGGCTGGCAAAATGAAAGCACAAGTATTAACAATCACAATGTCAGCTTCCGTCGCATCGGCAACCACCTCTATGCCGTACTCTTGAACAAGGCCAAGCATTTTTTCAAGCCCGACCTTATTCTTATCACAGCCTAAGGATATAGCAGATAGTTTTTTCATCATTAGTTCATTTTTAGTCATAATCGTCTCCGAAAATCTGATAGTATTCTTCAATAGATGTATAAACGCTACGTTGCTTTGAGCCTTCAGCAGTAGAGATATATCCCCTCTCTTCCATTTGGTCAATTATTCTTGCCGCACGTGGATATCCGATTGAAAGTTTACGTTGAACCATAGTGGTAGAAGCCACACCAGCATCAATGCAAAGTTTAAGTGCTTGAGGTAATAATGGATCCATTCCACCATTATCACCAGTTTCGCCACCCGAACTCTTGCCAGGGCAATTAATAGCGTTCATTGCTTCTTCGTCGACACATTCTTCATTGTTTTCAATGATAAAGTTTACAATGTCTTTAGTTTCTGGAGTATCAATGAAACAGCCTTGAATACGTGCAGGAGAAGAATCTGTAGGTTTGTAAAGCATATCACCATAGCCAAGCAATTTCTCCGCACCAGTAGCCCCCATAATAACTTCAGAGTCCACCCTTCCAGCAACCTTGAAAGCAATTCTTCCTGGGAAGTTTGCTTTAATAGTACCAGTAACAACATCGGTTGAAGGACGTTGTGTTGCAAGGATTAAGTGGATACCTGCCGCTCTGGCTTTCTGAGCAAGACGTCTGATTTTATCTTCAATTTCATTCTTAGCAACAAGCATGAAATCTGCAAACTCATCAAATATAATAACAAGGAAAGGCATTTTCTTTTTCTTGCCAGATACCACATCATCAATTCGATTATATTCGTCAATATTTCTTACCCTTGCTTCACTGATAAGGTTGAAACGTTTTTCCATTTCATCAACAGCCCATTGCAGAGCGTTAACCGTCTTAACAGGGTCGGTGATAACCTTAGGTATAACCATATGAGGAAGTCCCTCATACATTGAAAGTTCAACTTGTTTAGGGTCTATCATAATAAACTTAACATCTTCTGGAGAAGCCTTGTAAAGTATACTTACAATAATTGCGTTAAGGCAAACACTCTTACCAGAGCCAGTAGTACCAGCAACCAAAAGGTGCGGCATTTTTTGAAGGTTACATACCCTAACAGTACCAGTGATGTCCTTACCAAGTGCAAATGCAAGTGGAGAAGGGCTCATAGTAAACTCTTTTGATTGAAGGACATCCTTTATGCTGACTTTTGCCACTTTATTATTTGGCACTTCAATACCAACAATACTTCTTCCAGGAATAGGTGCTTCAATACGGATTTCCCCTTTCGCAGAAAGTGCATAAGCAATATCTGCGTCAAGAGAAAGAATTTTCTTAACACTTATCCCCTCAGGCATTGCAATTTCATAACGTGTAACGGTAGGCCCAATAACAACGCTTTGCACCTTAGCAGGCACACCAAATTTTTCAAGAGCATTTTCAAGAGCAACACGCTTAGCAGGCACTTCATCGTTAAGAATTGAAAGGTCGTCCGAAGAAGTTGTTATAAGGTCAATAGATGGTTTACTATATTTATAAGGCTTAATCTTCGGTTTATTATCATCGTCATCAAGAGAAACAAACCTTCTTTCCCTACGTGAAATTTCGCTTTTACGTTCAATATTTTCTTCTTGACGATTTTCAAGAGGTCTTTCAACATTTTCATTTCTAGAGAATGCCTCATTGCGGTCAAACGCTTGATTGATTCCCCTATCAAAACTACGTTCTCTCATAAGTGAGTCATTTCGATTAAAAGTTCTATCGCTTCTATCAAAACTTTCAGAGCGGTCAAAGTTGGTCTGAGTAGGCTCTGGTTTAACAGGCTCTATTTCCATTTGTGACAATTCTTCTTCTACAACCGAACGGATAATATCGTCAGCCTCAGACACAAGTTCTTCTGGTTTAATTTCTGGTAGGTTGCCCCTCTTTTGAGGTTCTTTATATGCACCATATTCCTCCTCAAAAACAAATTGAGAAGGTTTAATTTGGTCGTTCTTTATTTCAGCAAAAGCGGTATTCATTTCTTGACGATTAACAACAGGAGGTCTTTGTTGCGTTTGCTTTGGACGTTTTGACATAAAAGAATCCATGTCAACCTTTGGAGGAGAAAGCAAATACTCTTTCAAAGTCATGTTGGTTGGAACTTTCGCATCTGGCTCTTCTTGCACCTTTATTTCATTATGACGTACAGGTTCTACCGAAGTTTTACCAAGAAGTCCAAGTTTTTGTTTTGCAATTTGTTCTTTTGATAAGTTTTCTTGAATCTGTCCATTTAAAACAACATTGATTTCTTCCTTAGGCTGTTTAACTATACTGTCACGGGTTTTCTTTTCAATCTTTCTTTCTTTAATTTGAATCTTAACAGGTGAAGTCCCTTTAACATTTTTACGTGATGAAATAAACTCTTCCACAAAGAAAGCAACACTAACAATTAGTCCTAATGAAAAAATAATATAAGAAGCAGGAAGCCCCAAAAGCATAACAAAACAAGTGGTTAAAAATCCTATTAAAATTCCACCAGCAGTGTTTTGAAAATTATAAGAACGTAAGAGGTACTCTCCAAAATTTAAAGGTGTTTCCCCGTCCATAGCAGGCCCTACAATGATTAATTGAATAATTGCAAGTAAGAAGAGAATAGAGAGAGTCAAAAATGTCGCATATTTTTTTGACATAACATATTTTTTGTTATTTAAAAGAGCAAGAGCCACAATAATAAGCAAGATAGAAAGTGGGTAAATAAAAAGCCCAAAAGTGCCCTTTAAGAAAAACTTAAACCCAGGCCAAAGGTTTGTTACCGAAAACAAGAAGCAAACAGAAGCAAGGGCAATAAGAACTATGCCGACAATTTTACGTATATTTTTAGTACTTTTATTATTACTTTTCTTAGAAACCTGAAAAATAGCCATTTATTTATCCTTTTACGCTTTGATTTGTAAGAGAACTATATTTCTCCATTATTTCCAATTTAAGTATATCATAAAAGAAAAATATCTCAAACAAAGTTGAGATATTTTTTAGCGAATATTGCATAAAAACAGCACTCATGCTGACACTTGCCCGATATTAGTTGATACTGGCACAAGTTCAAAGCCGTTACTTTGAAAATAATCGATAATTTTAGGAAGTGCCTCAGCAGTTTCTTTAGTTGGATGCATCAAAATAAGGTCACCACCCTTGGCATTTTTAGTCGCCCTCTGCTCAATTAGTTTTGCATTATGGTCACGCCAGTCAATAGTGTCACGTGTCCACATAATCGTCTTATACCCTAAACTTGAAGCAACATCTACTGTCACTTTGTTATATGCACCACTTGGAGGGGCAAAGAGTGTCATCTCTGTGCCAACAAGTTCTTTAACAATCTTATGGGTGGTTTCTATCTCCTTGCGGTTATCTTCCTCTGAAAGTTTATCATGATCCTTATGATGATAGCCATGGTTTGCAAGTTCGTGCCCCTCATCTTGTAAACGTTTAAGCATATCCTCTTCAAGTACTGCCCAAGTGCCACCGATAAAGAAAGTAGTTTTAACATTCTTTTCTTTCAAAGTGTTAAGCATATCGTCCATATATTCAGTGCCCCAATAAACATTAATCATAAGGGAAACATACTTAGAAGAAGTGTCACCATTGTAGTACACTCCACTCACCGCACTTGTGGCAACACCAAGACTGCTACCTATAATAGACGCCACTGCAACAAGCATAATAACGCCCGCAATGCAAAGATTTACAATCGACTTTCTTAACGTAAAAACCTTAAAATGTATCTTTTTCATAGATACAATATATGTACTGGCTAAAATTTATATTACAAAAAGTCAATAAATACGGCTCGCCGTAAGACATTTTTTTAAAAAACATATAAACTTATACAAAGCAAGCAAATTAGCATATAAATTAAATATTTATTTTTAGTTTGCTTAAATATAGAAGGAGGAAAATATGAAATACAAAAAAACAGAACCTATTTTTACTAAAAGGATTAATCAACTTATAAAAGAGAGCAATGTTAGTATATCTCAAATATCACAGGCAACAACCTTGTCAATTGAACAAATAAAAAAGTTGATGGCTGGAAAAAGACCTATTTGGATAGACTTAATCTGTTTTGCAAAATATTTTAATACATCTTGCGACTATTTATTAGGATTGAGCGAAAATAGGAATAAAAAAAACAACTCGTCAATTAGAAAGTAATTTAATTGTTAAAATAATTGCATCATTTTATATTAAAAAAGAGGCTAAAGCCTCTTTTTTAAGTAAATAACGCAATATAAATTTGCTTGCTTTTTAAAAGTAAGTCGTTTCAAGGGGTTTGGGAAAAATCGAAATTCCCCAACGCCTTTTGTTACTTTTCCACGCTGGAAAAGTTTATTTTTCTTCTCTAGGTAAAATGCGTTTAAGGTCAATGCGTCCTTTTTCGTCAATCTTGATTACTTCAACTTCTATTGTATCACCAATCTTAACAACGTCTTCAACCTTTTCAACACGTTTGTTTGAAAGTTTTGAAATGTGTACCATTCCTTCTTTTCCACCGCCAAGTTCTACAAAAGCACCAAAGTTCATGATTCTTACAACTTTTCCGTCATAAACATCGCCAACCTCTGGAACTTCAACAATACCAAGTATAATTTTCTTAGCCTTTTCTGTCATTTCAGAGTCTTGACTTGCAATGAATACTTGTCCGTCATCTTCAATATCAATCTTAACGCCTGTTTCGTCAATAATCTTGTTGATTACTTTTCCACCAGAACCGATAACATCTTTAATGAAGTCTGGGTTAATTGAGAAGGTAATAATCTTAGGAGCATACTTAGAAAGTTCTTTTCTAGGCCCAGAAATAGTTTCAAGAAGTTTACCCATGATAAACATTCTGCCTTCCCTTGCTTGATTCAAAGCAGTGGTAAGAATCTTCTTATCAATACCCTTAATCTTAATATCCATTTGGATTGCGGTAACACCCTTTTCAGTACCTGTAACCTTGAAGTCCATATCGCCAAGGAAATCTTCAAGTCCTTGAATATCAGAAAGTACGGCAACCTTGCCACTAGCCTCATCTTTGATAAGTCCCATAGCAATTCCAGCAACAGGACGTTTGATAGGCACACCACCGTCCATAAGAGCAAGTGTTGAACCGCAAACAGAAGCCATAGAAGAAGAGCCGTTTGAAGAAAGTACTTCACTTACAAGACGAAGTGCATAAGGAAATTCCTCTTCACTTGGAATAACTGGCTCTAACGCCCTTTCAGCAAGTGCACCATGACCGATTTCACGTCTGCCAGGGCTCTTTAAGTTTCTAGCCTCACCAGTAGCGTAAGGAGGCATATTATAGTGGTGAACGTAACGATTTACTTCTTCATCATCAAGTCCTTCAAGTTTTTGCATATCAGAAACAGTGCCAAGTGTAAGAGAAGTAAGCACTTGTGTTTGACCACGTGTAAAGATACCAGTACCATGTACTCTTGGAAGCACACCAACATCACACCAGATAGGACGAATTTCAGTAAGGCTTCTTCCGTCTGGACGAACACCTTTAAGTATCTTTGCCCTAACCTTTTCTTTTGTCATCTTATAAAGCACGTCGCCAATTTGACGTTCCATTTCTGGATACTTTTCAGCAAAGTATGCTTTTGTTTCTTCATCAACAGCATCTTGACGGTTTTGACGCTCTGTTCTATCAAATGTGTCAAGAGCATAATCAAGTTTCTTATCAGCAAATTTACGAACGTCTTTGTCAATCTCTTCAGGAACAACATAGTATTCAATCTTAGGATTAACAGGTTTACCGATTTCAGCCTTAACCTTCTTGAAGAAAGCAACAATCTTCTTGATTTCTTCATGAGCGAAAAGGATACCATCACGGAGTGTTTCTTCTGGCACTTCGTTAGCACCACCCTCAATCATAAGTACGGCTTCATCAGTACCACTTACAACCATATGCATCTGGCTTCTATCTCTTTCTTCACCATTAGGGTTGATAACAAACTTGCCATCGAGTAAACCAACGGCAACAGAACCTGTAGGCCCTTGGAAAGGAATATCAGAAATTGAAAGTGCAAAACTTGAACCAAGCATTGCAAGAATTTCTGGCTCAATATCAGGGTCAACAGAAAGTGCGGTAGCAACTACTGCAACATCATTGAAAAATCCTTTTGGGAAAAGTGGGCGAAGAGGTCTATCCATAAGTCTTGAAGTAAGGATTGCCTTATCACTAGGTCTGCCCTCACGTTTCTTGAATCCACCAGGAATCTTTCCTACTGAATACATTTTCTCTTCAAAGTCAACAACAAGAGGGAAGAAATCAATTCCATCTCTTGGAGTTTCTGACATGGTTACATTAACCATAATAACAGTTTCGCCACATCTTACAAGGCAAGTGCCATTTGCTTGTTCGCAAAGTCTACCAGTTTCAAAAGAAACCTTTTTGCCCCCTATTTCAATTTCATAAATTTTTGCGTCGTTTTTCATATTAATCTCCTTACAATATTTTTAACAAAAAAGAGAGAGTATAAAAGCATATATCCCCCTCTTTATTAAATTTTTATTTCGCAGTATCACGAATACCAAGTTCTTTAATGAGATTTCTGTAAGCCTCAATATCTTGCTCCTTAAGATAGAGTAAGAAACCTTTTCTCTTACCAACCATTTGAAGAAGACCACGACGAGTGTGCTTATCCTTAGGGTTTTTGCTAAGGTGATTCTCATTAAGGTGGTTGATTCTTTCAGTAAGAAGAGCGATTTGTACTTGTGCAGAACCAGTATCGTTTTCGCTTGTCTTATACTTGTTGATAATTTCTTGTTTTCTAGCCTTGTCCATAATTTCCTCCTATTTTAATTTTTTATCCCCGTTAAACAAAGTGTGAAAGCGTCAGAAGGTGTCGCTTAACTTTGCCTAAGGTTCTTTATCGACGATGCTATTATATCACACAGAATATAAATTTGTAAAGTGATTTTTGATAATTTAACTAAAAAACTTAATCTTCTTTTCAATCATTTCGTCAATGCGGTCGATATACTCCTCAATAAACTTGCAATTTGGAAGGCGGTCAATATGTTTTTCATGATTAAAGATTCGCTTCGACATCGCCCCCGCACCAACAGCAATCACAGTGTTAGTTTCTTCCATACTGTCAATGTTAAATATGCACACTTTATCATCTCTGAAATAGCCCACATTTTCAAGTCCTGCAAGTTGATTTTTCTGACGATACAAATAGTATGGCTTGTACCCCTTTTCAGAAAGTAAATTTTCTGCATAATCAATCATCTTTGGCACTTCTTTTTCAGACAATAATTCCTGCTCATCACGGAGTGCTGCACCATTCTTAACAGACAGCGTATGTACTGTTATATTTTCAGGATTAAGGTCAAGAAGTGTCTGCATTGTCCTTTTAAATACACCCAGTTTCTCACCAGGAAGCCCAGCAATAATATCCATATTAACATTAAAGCCACGCTCTAAGGCAAGTGCATAACCTTCAAGCACCTGTTTGTTTTTATGGTTTCTGCCGATACGTTTTAAGGTTGCCTCACAGAAAGTTTGAGGATTAATTGAAATCCTTGTAACATTATGTTTTTTAAGCACATCAAGTTTTTCAGCGGTAATAGTGTCAGGTCTGCCACATTCCACCGTAAACTCACTTACAGGGAATGTTAACGCCGAAAGCAAAAGGTCTAGTTCGTCCGCCGTCAGCACACTAGGAGTGCCACCCCCAATATAGATTGTCCTTACAATATACGCCTTATTTGCAACAATCTTTTTCACCGCCTCTATCTCTTTTAACAGGCAGTCAAGATATGTTTTCATCTTATCTTTCACACGTGAAAGTTCGCTTGAAATGAAAGAGCAATACAAACATCTTGACGGACAAATCGGAATGTTTACATAAAGGTCAATAAGGTTGTCGTTTCTTATTATGCATCTTTGATTCTTTAAAATTGTTGCCGTCAGTTTGGCTTTATCCTTACGCAAGCGATAATCCTTTTCAAGGATTTCTGCAAGTACATACTCTTTTGCAAGTCCACTATCAATAAGTTCCCTTGCAAACTTGGTTGGCCTAACCCCAGTTAAACTCCCCCATGGAAGAGTCTTATTTAATAGTTTAGCCATAACATCATACAAATGTACTTTAACATTTCTCTTACGTAAACTTTTCTTTTTAAGTGGAGTTAAATCAGCGTCATAATTATAGGCAAACGCATATTCGCTTCGCTCGCTGTTATATATAGTTACAAACTTGTTTATGATTCGATTTCCTAAATCAACCTCTTCATGATTTAACGAAAAGTCCTCATTAGGGCTAAATAGTTTTACAAGGTCAATAAGGTCAAGAGATAAATCTTCTTTATTTGTTATTATATCCATCTGTCACTCCTTGACACCTGTGTAACATTTTTAAGTGTCCTAACGCTATTCATTACCTTTTCAAGTTCTGCCTTATTCTTAACAGATACGGCAATGTCGCATATAAAGTTATCACCTATATCTTTAGCATCGAAGCCTGTAATAAGCACCTTCATGTTGGTAATCAGTGTAGTGAGTTTTGCAATATTATTGTTTGATTTATCCGCAATAACATGGATTGTTGCAGTAAATGAATTTTCTTCCTTAGTTTCCCATGTTGCATTAATAAGTCTTTCAGGTTCAAGATATTTAAGGTTAGAGCAGTTGTGTCTGTGTATAGTTACCCCTTTACCTCTTGACACATAACCTATAATCTCATCTCCCTCAATAGGGTTACAGCAACCAGCATAGCGTACAAGCATACCACTGTCACCATCTATAAGCACGCCATCTTTATTCTTGCGTACCGATACCACAGTTCTTTCAGACTTAACTACATTGTCTTTATTCCACAGCGAAATAAACTTACCAAGCGATTGTTCCACCCTAAGACTGCCAGAGCCCACCGCTGCATACAATTCGTCTATTTCTTTCATTGTAAGTTTTGGTAGCACTTCATTAAGATATTTCTCTGTAAACAGTTGAGATGCGGTAAAGCCTTTATCTTTTAATGCAATATCAAAAAGAGTTTTTCCATTCTTAATATTCTCTTCTTTAAGTTCGTTTTTAAAGAAAGCTCTTATCTTGCTTCTTGCACTATTTGTTTTTGCAATATTAAGCCAGTCACGTGACGGACCTTTGCTGTTTGGATTTGTCAGAACTTCAATAATGTCACCATTTTTAAGTTGAGTGCTTATAGGCTTCATTACCGAATTAATCTTAACGCCAACACATCTGTTTCCGATATCAGAGTGAATTGCATAGGCAAAGTCTATCGCTGTTGCCCCCTCTGGGAACTCAATGACTCTACCCTTTGGAGTTTGACAAAAGATAACCCCACCATAAAAGTCTGCCTTTAAAGTCTCAACAAACTCTTCTGGGGATAATGTTTCCGCATTATCCATTGCCTCACGAAGCCATGTAACACGATTGTCAAGTTCATCTTTCTTACTTGCTTTTTCTTTATATAGCCAGTGGGCACAATTTCCAAACTCACCCGCCCTATGCATTTCAAAGGTTCTTATCTGAATTTCAAGTGGGTGTTGATTTTCCACAATAACGGTAGTGTGAAGCGATTGATAACCATTTGGCTTAGGGTTTGCAATATAGTCTTTCACACGACCTGGCATAGGTTTGTAAATTTGATGCACCCTGCCAAGGATTGCATAACACTCCTCAACCGTATCAACAATCACACGCATTGCAAGAAGGTCATAAATCTTATCAATAGAATGTTTGGCTTGGAGTTTTTTATATATACTGCTTATATGTTTTTGCCTATACCTAATCTCACCATGAATCTTTAAGTCGGCAAGAGCCTTTGTTATATGCTCTTTTGTTATAAGGAGTTGTTCGTTGTTTTTTTCTTGCTCCTGCTCCATATAGAGTCTTAACTCTTCATATTCTTTTGGATGTTCAAGTCTTACAACATTATCGTCCATGGCAAGTTTTAAACTATCCAATCCTAAACGCTCAGAAAGCGGAATATGAATTTCTTTAACAAGCATAATGAAAGAATTGTCTTTTTCACTAAGTGGTGGCTCTAAGGTTTTTATATCGTAAACAATTCCTGCAAGTTTAATAATAACAATTCGCACGTCTTTGCTAAGTGCCAAGAACATCTTTTTGATGTCGTCAGCCTCTTCACTAGGCGTAAGGTTTTGAATATCTTTGATAAGTTTAAAACTTTCAACAAGTTCTCTTTCTTCTTGGGTAAGGCTTTCAGAAATTTTGTCTGCAACCTCTGGTTTAACCTTATACAACTGATAAGTAAGAAAAGCAAGGATAGAACTTTTGTCAAGTTTAACATTTATCATATTGTCAAGAATATCCTCACATCTAGAAAGATTCATTTCATCACAAAGGATAAGTTCAACAATCTTTAAATCATTCGAACTTAACTGGAGATATTGTGAAATTTTTTCTTTAATGACAGATATTTTATTATTGCTGTCCATCTCCCCTCCTAAATGTATTTTTTAGTAATGATAAAGTATTATACAACTTTGAATCGGTAAGTTGATGCTTTTGCTCTTTATTGACATAAATAGTAAGTTGTTCGCCATCAACAACATTAATAAGTTTCAACTCCTTAAACACAAGAAAAGCACTGTAGAATGTGTTAAAAGTGATTGATGGAAAAGCAATCTTGTCATAGAGGTCAAAAATGTTGTAAATAGGCTTGCCTGCCTTTGCACGAAGTGCATTAAACACCTTGCCAAAACTCTCGCGCGAAAGGTCAAGACTCGCAAACTTTTTATAATCGGTATCTTTTTCAATAGGAAGATATATTTCTGCCTCAGTCACTTCATTCAACGCAGAAATAAAGGCAGAGTCAAGCACTGGCGATAAGAAAACGATTTTAGAATAATTTTTCGCCCAATCAAGCCCTTTTGGAGATAATAATAAACTATTGTACCCAATCTCATAGGTATCATAAATACCAAAATGATAAATATTTTGTGTGTTGTAATTCTTTGCAAACTCAACATAGTCATAACAAGAATAAGTCACAAAACAAGTGCCAAAAACAGAGGTAGATGTACCTCCTACAAACTGCAACAGTTCGCTTTTTGGATAAAGTTTAAATTTTGCATCTCCAGTTTTTGAATACGAAAGTTGTGAAATTTCAATAGGATTAAGTTTTTTATATGCGTCCTCTGCAATAAAACTTCCACCATCAAACTTCACTACTGTGCCCTTTAATGCTCTTGGTGCAAGTTCAAAAATAAAACTCTTTTGACGACTAAAATTCATCTTGATAACACTATCAAGGTAATTAAAATACATAAGGTTAAAGTCGCCCAATTTTAAACTTGCGTGCTGAGGAAACCTTTTCATAGGCATAACCTCAACATTTGGTGAGGTTATTTTAAACTTAGGTCTAGGGTTGCCACAACCGAAAGGCTCTAAGATTGAAAGATCCTTAACAAACTCTGGGGTCAGTTCCTCCAAAGTGATTTCTTGGTCATAATACTCAATAGGAATAAACACTTCATCATTAACACTTTGAAGTGTAAAAGCATTTATCTTTTGAACAAACTCTTCATAGTTCTTACGTTTTAAACTAAGCCCAGCCGCCATAGTATGACCACCAAAGGTTTCCAAAATATCCTTTAATGAAGATAATAACTGGTGAATGTTTATATCGTCAATGCTACGCCCTGAACCAGATAGAGTATCCCCCTCTTGTGCGAACAAAAACACAGGCTTGTGATATTTATCTACAAGACGACTACATACAATTCCAAGCACCCCTTTATCCCAAACCTTAGAAGCAAGACAAATCACCCTTTGGGTGCGCATATTTTGCTTTGCAAGGGCTTTTTCACAATCATCATAAATTTTATTGCAGATTTCCTGCCTTCTAGTATTATGTTGCTTGATTTTTTCTATAAGTTTTTTAATTTTAATAGGGTCAGTTTCAAGATATAATTTAAGGCTGTCACTTGCGTCACCCATACGTCCCGAAGAGTTGATTTTAGGTGAGATTTTAAAAGAGATATCAACTGAATTGGGCTTCAATGTGCTAAGTTCATACTCTTTAAAAATCATTTTAAGCCCTACTGGCAGATATTTATCCATTAGTTTTAAACCACGATAAACAATAGTGCGGTTTTCATTTAAAAGAGGCACAATATCACTTATGGTTGCAATAGCAGCCTCTGGCAAAAATTGTTCTGCACCAGTTTTGCCAAGAAGTGCCTCTGCAATCTTATATGCAACACCAGTACCACAAATTTCACGGGTTTCCACCGCCTGCCCTTCAATTTTTGCATTTATTACAATGCTATCTGGTAAAATTTCAGGAATTTCATGGTGGTCGGTAACAATCACATCAATCCCCTTAGTTTTGGCATACTCTACCTCTTGATAACAGGAGATACCACAATCCACAGTGATAATAAGATTTGGACTATATTTATCAACAATCTTATCAATAACTGCATTAGTAAGTCCATAGCCGTCAACAAAACGGTTTGGTAGATAATAATTTGCCTTAATACCAAATTGCTCCAAAGCTTTTAACATAATAGCGGTTGCACTAATTCCGTCAACATCATAGTCACCAAAAATAAGCACCCTGTCTTTCATTTCACGTGCAAGGGTCACCCTGTCAACAAGTTCCTTCATGCCCTTTAATGCAAAAGGGTCGGAAAGTTTTTTAGGGGTTAAAAACTCCTCAATATCTTCTGACGTAGAAATACCGCGGGCTAAAATCAACTCCATAACCCGCGGAGAAATATTAAATTGGTTTGCAAAAAGAGCGACCTTATCCGCATCTTTATTAAAAAATTTCTTAAAAATCATACTAAAATCCTATAATAAAACTATCTTATGGTTTTAGTATAACACACCATTCTCAAAATTACCTAACAAATTTATGCCTTAGGCACTTTTTATTTTTGACAACAAAAAAAGTGGCACCCGCCACTTTTTATTCATATTATTCAGCCTCGTCCTCACTTTTTATTAAGTCTCCTTTTTTATCCACATCAATAATTGATGTTGCTCCATAAAGCCTATCTGTAAATTTTAATGCTTTATCCAAAGTATCAAATTTGAAAGAATGTCCCGCCCTTACTGCACTATCAGATGTATCAAAAGTAAAATAAAGGTTATTATTGAAAAATTCTAGTTTAATAAGACAAACCAAAGGCATCCCTGAGTTACTCTTTTCATTAAGCAAACTTACAATGAGTTCATTTTTAACTTTAGCGTCAACCCCCATCTCATGTAATTTTTTGTTAATATCAGCACCATCAACGCTTTCTTCAAGAATAAGAAAGTTTATCCAATTTTGTCCTAATAATTTCATAATATCTTCTTCATTTTCAAGACCAATCCTGTCAAAATTTCTAAATTTCATAGTTCCCTCCAATATATTTTAAGTATAGCAGAAAAAAAGCAAAAAGTCAAGGGTTGAATTACTAGCACGAAAAAAGAGAGACTGTAGTCTCTCTTAGTTCTAATTGATTTAATACAAATACCAGTTATTGGCTTTGGTCGGTTTTTGACACTTAGACACTTGC
>CAOJXO010000008.1 GCA_948465545.1 uncultured Bacillota bacterium | reverse complement strand
ATACTTGCCTGACAGGTTGCTACTTCTACTATCTTTTGCTAATTTCCCTAACTGCTCTGGTGTTTTGATTATGTATGGGCTTGCCTCTGTTCCGCTTCCACTTGCATACGATGCGGCTGCATAGTCTTCCCATGTTTCTGTTCTAAACTCTAAATATACCACTGTTTGTGCTGTTATTGTGCCTGACAATGCTCCATCTGCAACACCCACATATCTCTTTCCTGGCTTTGCTTTAATATTTTTTATCTCATATTTTGACCCATATGGATGTTTTGTCCAGTAATCTGTCGCATCGCTTGCTACTTTTACACCATTTATGTATATATCACATGTTCCATAGCTTATTGTATCCCCCTTATACTCTCCATCTAACTTTCCATTTAAGTCAAGTAGATATACCAAATCTTCATTTACTTTCTTCAAGTTTAAATGCAACGCTGGTCGCACAGCATGAGAAGCACTTACAATATTTTTATGAGTACTACTAAAAGCCAATGAATATACCTGGTAAGAATTGCTCCAATGGCTTGAACGTAGCCACGGATAGTTGTAAACCTCCGAGTTGTTCTTTTTGTTTGAACTTCCTACTGCACCTGATAATGCAATAAGTTGCGTTGAACCATCATAATTCCTTCTTTGATTTTCTGATATTTCCCACATCCCTAATCCACTATCTGAGTACCCCGTCTCTGCTATACTTGGTAACCATAAACAGTCATTTCCCCATGCTGTATAGTCTGTTTTACCTGAATAATCATAGTTCCTATTCCAGTTTGTCGTAGTTGGTGCAATCGCTTCATTTGGCAATGTATATGATGTAAAAGAATTTAGTTCAGTGATTGAACTTTGATCTCTTTGCCATGACATCTTTGTTGGTTTTACTATATATTCCGTCATTCCATATTGATCCATTGTAAATGGTGCAAATACACTGCTTGCACTTTTATTTATAGTTCCTGTTGACGAGCCAGTACTTACTGCATAATTTCCACCATTATTGAGTGTTACTACTCTGATATAACTTGTGCCATACATATTTGATGGATAACTCCCTACTGTAGTACTAGACCAATCTCCTGACCAGTCCGAATACAACCCACCATTGTAAAATCCGTAATACTGTCCTTCAGTTTTACTTCTTGAATTAAACGCGTCTTGGGTAGAGTTTGAAAGCCATAGGGTTAACACTGGATTTCCATCGGTGTCATTAGATAAATACACCACTGACCATTTAAGCCCACCTAAAGTTACCACTATATCTTGACTTGATGACTTTGCTGAGTATCCTGTCCCTGCGGATAGGGTCTTACTTCTGATTGTTGCTGCTGTGGTTGTGCTTGACGCTAGACTTGTCACATTACTATAACTTGCTGACGCATTTCCTGTTAGATATTTATATAGAATATTTACATTATCTGGATTAAATTCTTTACTTGACCTGTTCCATAGTTCCCCTACACTTACATAACTTGTTGTATCAGTCGTGGTTACGGCCTCAGATTTACCACTATTTTTGACGAAGTCAAAAATCCCCCCCCCCGATAAGGCTGCCAAAGTGCCGCCGCTCAGGAGGGAAATTAGGGATATTATGACCCCGAATATTTTGATTCGTTTCATAATACTTCTTTCCTTTTTATTAAGTTAGTTTTAGTATATATTATTTAATTAATTTTAGCAAATCTTTTTATATAATAATTATTTATTTCCCAATCTCATTGTATTAAATCCCAATTAAGCCCGCTTTCCGTGGTGCTTATTCTTATATACCCAACAAAAAAAGTGCCAACGGCACTTTTTTAATATTGTATTCCCCAGTAAACCATATGTTTTGCCTTTTTACCACACACAACACATGTATCTGAAAGATGTTCTTCTTCAAAAGGTATACATCTTGACTTCATACCACGAAGTTCTTTCATCTTTAATTCACATTCTTGATCGCCACACCACATCGCCTTAATAAATCCAGGTTTTGTGTTAATTATCTCTCTTGCTTCTTCAAAGGTTTTACATACATATGTTTTGCTTTCATTTCTCTTCTTTGCGGTGTCAAACATATTATTATGTATATCATCAAGAAGAGTAATTACCTTATCTTTAACCTCTTTAAGGTCACAAGTAACTTTTTCATTTGTGTCACGTCTTGCAAGCACCACTTTCCCCTCTGCAAGGTCACGAGGTCCAATCTCAACACGAATAGGCACGCCTTTCATCTCATGTTCGGCGAATTTAAAGCCTGCACTCTTATCAGAATTATCAGTAAACACTCTAACCCCAGCCTGCTTCAATTCATCTTCAAGTGATTTTGCAGTATTCAACACTTCGTCGGTATTTTTAATTGTAACAATTACAGCCTGCTTAGGTGCAATTCTTGGCGGAAGCACAAGCCCATTATCATCACCATGAACCATAATAACCGCCCCAATCATACGTGAAGTTGTACCCCATGAAGTTTGATAAGCGTAAGAAAGTTGATTGTTCCTATCAGTAAACTTAACATCAAAAGGTTTTGAAAACTTTTGACCGAAATAGTGGCTTGTTGCACTTTGAAGAGAGATTCCGTCATACATCAACGCTTCAATAGTCAAGGTATATTCTGCACCAGCAAATTTTTCCTTTTCAGTCTTTTTACCAACCACAACAGGAATAGCCAAATAGTTTTCAAATAAATCTTTGTAAATATTTAGCATTTGGTAAGTTTCTTTTTCAGCCTCTTCGGCAGTTTCATGTATGGTATGTCCTTCTTGCCACAAAAACTCCCTTGTACGAAGAAATGGACGAGTATTCTTTTCCCAACGCACTACACTGCACCATTGATTGCATAATTTAGGAAGGTCGCGATATGAATTTACCACCTTAGAATAGTATTCACAAAAAAGTGTTTCTGAGGTCGGACGTACGCAAAGTTTTTCATCTAATGGATTAGAACCACCATGAGTGACCCAAGCCACCTCAGGTGCAAACCCTTCAACATGCTCCCCCTCTTTTTTCAAAAGGCTTTCTGGAATAAACATAGGCATATACACATTTTCATGCCCTGTTGCTTTAAACTTATCATCTAGGACCTTTTGCATATTTTCCCAAATTGCATACGCATAAGGCTCAAAAACAATACACCCCTTTACGCTTGTATAAGATGCAAGGTGTGCCTGTTTCACAATATCTGTATACCATTGTGCAAAGTCATCATCACGAGAAGTAATTCTATTGTTCTTAATCATGTCAGTCTCCTAATTACACAAAAGTATATATTTTTTTTATCAATATGTCAAATTATATTTTGCTAATCGTAAAAACAATTAAGCCATTTTTGTTTGCTACTCCAACATCAAATCCATCCTCAGAAAAATCAAACATGGATTCATCATCACTAAATAAATATTCGGTAGAAATGCTTACAGTTAAAACGTTATCTTCTTGTTTAACATCTAAAACCTCATCAATATCGGCAACCAAATCACTATCTAAAAGTCCGCTATCCACAAGAAATTCTTTAAGATTTACCAACACTTCACTAAAATCAACTTTCAATTCATCTTCAACTGGAGGCTTTTCTTCTTCAACTGGCGGTTTTTCATTTCCTCCACCATTACTATCGTCACCAGTATCAGGGGTTTCAATAATAGGTGGAATTGATGGAAGATTTTCTCCACCATTTGATATAGGTGGCACTCCACAACCAACCATAGCAACGCCAAAACATAACAATAGACAAGCAAACCCTGCCACAAAAATCTTTTTAAAAATTTTCATAATCACTCCTTTTTGTTTAAGCATTATAAACTTTTCGCGATTTTTCGACAAACTAAAAGTCTACTAAAAATAATAAAACTACAAGTTTTTTTACTTTTAAACGGCGTAATGCCGTCACTTATTCGTCAAAGACAACACAGATTAACAAAAATAAAAGTTGCGACATAAAATAAATGAGAAGCAATCTTTATCAGAAAAACAAAAAAAAGTTGAAAATTAGCATAAAAAATAGTTGATTTTTTAAAAAGTTTTTGATATATTAATAAAGCGAGCGTTCAAAAAACCAAGCAAAACCATGCGGGAGTGGCTTAGTGGTATAGCGCAACCTTGCCAAGGTTGAGGTCGCGGGTTCGATCCCCGTCTCCCGCTCCATATTAGGACAGACACCATGTCGGTCATAAAAATCTTCAATCATTTAAGGTTGAAGATTTTTATTTTACGCGGACACGCTTGCATTCGCAATCTAACTCGCTACATAGTGGTTTCTCCACCTAGTCCTCTTCCAAAGAAGAACATGTAATAAAAATTATATTGTCAAAACTTGATATAAAATGCATAAATTTTTATTATAGATTGTTGAAAAACAGTTTGACAAAAATGTTTTACTATGCTATATTTGAATAGTCGCTCACTCTTACATAGCCTTTCTTCGCACGAGAGTTGCGACAAATTGCAATGAAAGCAATTTCGTTTGGTCGCAGGAAACGGAAACCTGCGTCTGAATCGTAAAAATTTACACTTGTAAATTTTGAGAGTGTAAAGCAGGATTTCCGTTTCGGTACCATGGCCAAGCGGTAAGGCAAAGGTCTGCAAAACCTTTATTCCCCGGTTCAAATCCGGGTGGTACCTCCATACTGGGGTGGCACCAAGAGTTCTTAACGGTGATACGGCTCGATTACTCAAGCCTGACACCTAAACTCTCGGTTCCCCGTCCCATCTACCCCTCCGATAAGAGGGGCGGAAACCCAAATGTTTCCGCAGATAATTTTATGCCGATGTGGCGGAATGGCAGACGCACAGGACTTAAAATCCTGAGTTCGCAAGGACGTGTGGGTTCAAGTCCCACCATCGGCACCAAATATATGCAATAAAAAGTCTTTTTTGCGAAAGGCTTTTACATACTGTATGCAGTGGTGTATGAATGATTTTGATACTGGATACAGGCATAAAAGAAAAGACAAGACAGAAGATTTGAAAAAGTTGCAGAGGCAGTGTCTTTTCTGGAATGATAAAGTTTTGATTTTATGATAAAATAATCAAAATCTTGAAGAAAATCAAAAATCAAAATTTGATTTTGCGAAGAATATATTTGATTTAAGTAAAATAATCAAAAAAAACAAAAAAGTTTTGTAAAAAGTATGATATAATTAATTAACAGGGGAGTTAAATTAAATATGGTTGAAGTAGTGGCAATAAGTGACAAAGAATTAAATAAGATTTTAATCGAAGATTTTGGAGAAAGAAAGTTTTTAAACGAATTAGGAAAGGTGCCTAAAATTTTGAGATGGATGTTAAAAAGACAGATGCCAGTGCCTAATAATATAAAAGATCTAAACAATCTTTATCTGGAAGCAAGATATGAAGAGGCATATAATATTTTACAAAGACTAAGAATGACTGAAAATAAAGCAAAATGGTATATTGATTGTAGCCTAATAGTTCTCTGTTATTTTAGGCTTGAAAAATTTGAAGAATCAAAAAAGTTAATAGAAGGGTTGAATTATATAACCGATGGTTTGCCACAAATTTGTTTGGCAATAGCAGATAAAGTTGGGGCAAAGTATATTCCTGCAAATGTTGCAAGAAGTGTGAATAATTAATTTTAAATCAAAACCCATCGCAAAATTAAAACTAAAAAATCAAAAAAAGACTTCGTTGTCAGTTGACACAAATAAAAGCCTTATCAACAAGGCTTTTATTTTTAAAGTTTTGTTATAAGGAGAAAACTATGGAAGAACTTTTTGACACATTTGATAAAAACGGTAATTTTTTAGGAGTGCAAACCAAAAGTTTTTGCCATAGTGAGAATCCTGGATGTTATCATAAACCTGTTTGGATTTGGATTGTCAACGGGGGGGGAAGATACTAGTTCAAAAAAGAGCCTTAACAAAAAAACAAAATCCTGGCAAGTGGGATATGCCTTCAGCAGGTCATGTTGATGCTGGAGAAACATGTTTAGAGGCTTGCGTCAGAGAAACAAAGGAAGAATTAGGACTTGACACAAAACAAAATGATTACAAATTCTTAAAAGAATGGCTTAACCAAAAAGGTTGGGAACTTGCACAAATATATCTACTAAAAACTGATAAAACAATTAAAGATATGACTCTTCAAACAGAAGAAGTCGCTGAAGTTAAATGGCTTTCATATGATGAGTTTATAAAATTATTCTACTCCCCTCAATTTTGCAGTTTTACAAAAGAATATAAAGATTGGGTTGCAAAGATTTTAAAAAGCACGACTAAATAAGCCGTGTTTTTTATTTTAAATTATCTAACAAGCACCATGGTGCTTGTTGTAAGTTTTTTATTTTTTAATATGTTAAAAATATCTTATGGAATTTAAAGATATTTTAAGAGATTTACGCAAATATAAAAATATCACACAAGCAAAACTCGCTAGTGAGATAAATTTTAGTTTATCTACAATCAATAAATGGGAAAATGGTAAAAAACTACCTGGTTACGACGCAATAAAAATTCTTGCTATATATTTTAATGTATCAGCAGATTATTTATTAGGCTTGGAAGAATAAATATTATTCTTCCTTTTTTTATTAGTAATATAATAAAGATCTTTAATAATTTCAAAAGAAACCTCATCTTCATCTGCCCCATTAAAATGTTTTGACAAAGCCCTAAAAGTTTCTTCCTGATGCCATAGATACTTATTTCTAATATATGTACCAAGTGACCAATGTAAAAAAATCAAATCTTCCTCTTCGCATTCCTCTAATGTCTTTATAATTTGTTCTTCTGAGAGTAATTCTTTTTCTATTTCTTCTAATGTTTTCATATAAAAAATTATATAAGCACTCTGGTGCTTATGTCAAGTATTTTTAGCACGAAAGTGCTAAAAATATAAATATGGAAACTAAAGATGTTATAAAAGAACTTCGTAATGACAAAGGGTTAACACAAGCAGAACTCGCAAGAAAACTTCATTTTAGCCTTTCAATAATAAACAAATGGGAAAATGGTAAAAAAGTTCCTAATACTGAGGCTGTAAAAATTCTTGCGTGGTATTTTGACGTTACAACTGATTATATATTATGTATGGAAGATTTTAGAAAAACAAAAAGCACGACTAAATAAGCCGTGCTTTTTCATCTCATTAACAGCCAGGTGCAGATTGTTGCCGTCACTGATACTGCCACTGGCAACAGGAAAGAAAACCAAAAATGATTTACTATATTCTTTTTATAGTTGACATCATAAATCAAACCTTGTTCGTTTAATGTAACACCCTCTATTGAGTATATCTCGTTGCCTGTTTTATATGTCGTTATATATTCATGTTGCACTGGCAACTTTTTCAGCGAAATAAAACCAGAAAGTTCCAAACTTAACAAGGTTTTTGTTAAGTTGACCTTATCCCCTATTTCATCATACATAGAATCAATAAATCTAAAATTAAAGGAGTCCTCGTGCTGTTTTTTGTTTTGCAAATATTTCAGCACTCTTCTTTCACTAAAATTTAACATTTTTTCCTCTTTCGTAAAATTTCAATTTAAAGCCTTTCGGCAGCGTCCCTTATAGGCTTAATAAAGAACGCGATACACACATACACTATTACAATCGCACCACTCACAAGTGGAAGGGCGATTCTAGCACCTAAATTAAGTGCTCCAAAGATTGATAGACCAAGTAAATATATGTTAAAAATCCCTATTAAGGTATTCAAAACAATGCCATAAATAAAAATCGGAATATTCACATATCTGCCATTTCGTTGCAAAATTAAGAAAACCACTTCAAGTATAAATGCAGCAGCACTTACATATGCGATAAATCTTATTGTCGAATCTAGGAAAGCAATACCAACTGAAACAGCAAGAAGTGCAAGCATAATATATTGCAATATTGCTGAAAACTTATATGCCATAATTTTGCCAGGTTTTTGTCCTTGCACTGCCCTTACCTTATGCAAGCCGTCTTTATCTTCAACATAAAGAGATTTCTTATTGCAGTTGATAATCGGTATGGTTATAAATGCATAAATTGAAGTTAAGAACAGTGAAACATAAAGAAGTATTCCGCCAGTGGTAAAATATTCAAATCCGAAATAAGACATCAATGACACAGTTGCAATAAAAAGTATACCGTTTATAATTACCATTAGAACATTGTTTGCCCTTCCTGTTTGTCTTCTATCAGCACGTTTCAGGGTGCAAATAATAACCCAATAAACAATATCAAATATAAGTGCAGCAATACAAAGTCCACCAATAAACATTGTCATAAAATTAGCCTTATCGCCAAAACTCATTTCAAACATAGTTTTATTGATGCCAAAAAATATTGCTGTTTGACCGTTAAAAACAACCACGGTACAAAATAAACATAAACTCACAATAGCAAGAGCAACAACCCCTAGCGTAAACCAATGTTTTGTTTCATACCCGCTTAAATCACTTTCTTGAAAGATGTATACTTGTTCGTGACTATCCTCGCCACCATCCAAATTCATAATAATAAGAAGAACCAACTGAACAAATGCTGTTGCAAATAGAACTATGTAAGAGAATACTCCTCCCGCCCTAATATCTATTTTGAATGTCACTAAACAGATTAATGTAAGGACTAAAACAACCCCAGAGAAAATAGCAAGCATTGCATTGTTTGTCACTTTCATTTTTGCCCTTGCATAATTACCATGAGCCAGCACGCTTGTCCAATATATAATGATATAGGCAAGCACGCAAATTATAATTCCACCAAGTATCATAAATTTTACATTGTTAGCAAACATTATTTTTATTAATGAAACAAGCCCACTGCCTTCAATAAAAAATCCAGGAACAAACAACATACATAATGCGATAAACGCCATAACAGGCACAGCAATAACACTCCATCCCTGTTTTAATCCATAGCGATTAAAACCGACCAGTGTTTTTTGTTTTATTTTATATACATGACGTTGTTTTGCCTTAGTTTTTTTCAAGAGTTTTTTATATGAAACATGATAACCTTTAGAAATTGCCACAAGTTCTTCAACTGATGGTTCTCGTACCCCATTTTCAAGTTCCTGAAGTTGCACTACGGTAAAAGACAAAAGTGAAGCGGCCTGCTCCACACTCAAATTTTTCTTTTTTCTCGCATTGACTATGTTCTGTTGAAAAACCTTCATCATAATAATTTAAAGTATACAATCATGATGTGCTAAAAGTCAACTTTAAGCAGTCGTTTTAGCAAACTTATCTGAATATTTTGTCGAAATATGCATTATTAAAGCCCGCAAATGTCTAACAGTTTAAATTTATGATAATATTCAGTGTAGGAGTTTTCTATGATAGATCAAGACGGAATTGAACGACCCGACACCCCACACGAGCATATGGTTGAAAACAAAATAGCCCCCATAGATCGAGAAATTACAGAGGATTATCGTTTTGTAAACAAAAATATTCTTTTTAGATTATGGTCGCGGCTATTACGAAGGATCGGTATTTTAATTGTAGGGCCATATATAAAATATAGATACAAATTAAAGATTGTTGGAAAAAAGAATATAAAAAAGGTGCGAAAACAAGGTTGTATGGTAACAATCAATCATGTTCACAATTTCGACAACCTGCTTGTAGGTACAAAACTTCTTCATCACAGAAAGTGCTATTTCATTACTTTAAAAGATAACATCAACATGCCTTTTGTAGGTTTTTTGTTAAGGTCACTTGGCGGGCTTCCAATACCCACCTCAACAAAAGCTATGCCCGCATTTGAAAAATCAGTGAATGAACTTTTGCAAAAGAAAAAGGCCATCCTTATCTGTCCCGAAGCAAGCCTGTGGCCATACTATCGTGGAGTCCGTCCTTTCAAACGTGGGGCATTCCGCTTCGCCATAAAAAACGATGTGCCAATCCTGCCAGTGGTTATTTCCTTCCGTAGAAGATTGAAAAAGAATAAAAAATACAAGTATTATTTCACAGTGCAAGTAGGGCAACCACTTTATGCAGATTCTTCACTTAAAAATAAAAATGAGCGTATTTCCGAACTACAAAAACGAACCTATAACTATTATAAAGATACTATAGAAAGTTTTTATAAAGAGGAAGAAAAAATCTTTCAATAAATTTTGCATAAAAAAGAAAAAACAACACAATATAATAAATGTGAAGGCAAAAACGCCTCACACTTAACGAAAAAAGAGTACCTTTGATAGATTTAAGTACTCTTTTTTTGTGCGTCTTAGACGCCTCCTTTAAGCAACACTAAACTTTAATATCCCAGTCAAATAGTTATACACATTAGTTGAACCACTCAATCCGCCAATGGCAAACAGCGTCTTTTGTATTGGATAACCTCCGTTTAGGTTTGGACTATAACTCCAATTCCCCCATGCACTGCTATCTCCATACATAATCTTTTTCAATGTACCATTACAATTTGCATATGCATATGAAGAAACAACCGTTGAATTGTCTGACCAACCTATACTAATCTCCCATTCACCTGTCCAGCCTTTATTTACTTTACTATCAATAACAGCACAATCCACTATAGTTCCTCGCCAGCCACATACCCCTCCTGCTGTTCCTTCAGAATCTATTTTACAATTTTTTACTATACAATTTCTTATAGTTCCATTCGTAAAACAACCTGCTATTCCACCTGCACTTGAATTGCTTGTTATCCCCTTAACTGTTACACCTTCCACTATACAATTTTGTATTATACAATTTGTTTCACATTTCCCCACTATAATACCACTATCGTTATTCGTTCCTGTTATTATTACTGGTGAAACCTCTATTAATCCGCCTTTCATTATAACATTCTCTATCTTCGCTGGTGAAATAATTTCTGCAAACAATCCTAATGATATCCCTTTTGGTATATATTTGTCACTGCTCGTTTTGATAGATTTAATACAATAAAAACCTCCATTAAAATTACCTGCAAACTTCATTTCTTTGCTTCCTATTCCGCTCCATATATGTGCGGATAGGTCTATGTTAGCGCCTAGTTTGTAATACTTGCCTGATAGGTTGCTATTTCTACTATCCACTGCTAGTTTTGCCAGTTGCTCTGGCGTTTTGATTATGTATGGACTTGACGCCGTTCCGCTTCCACTTGCGTAACTTGTTGAGGCATAGTCCTCCCATGTTTCAATATACAGAGTATCATTCACACTTTTTAGATTTAAGTGAAGCGCAGGACGCACGGCGTAAGAACCGTGAACAAAATTGCTGCTAACCGACGCGCCAGACGGAAAAAGATGGTACGCACTGTTAGAAATGTTATAATTGCCAGAACGCAGCCACGAATCGGCATATGCATAATTACCTGATGTTGAACCTACACTGCCCAATGAAGATGTTGTTGAGCCATTATAATTCTTTCTTTGATTTACTGATACTCCCCACATTCCTAAGTTGCTATCTGAGTATCCTGTCTCTGCTAAACTTGGTAACCAGAGTTTATCTTCTCCCCATGCGGAATAGTATTGATTCCCAAACATATCTGATACTTTTCCATATGAACCGCTATATATCTTCTGTGTCGTTGGTGTTCCTAATGACTCATTTGCATAGGTATATGCCGCAACCGCGGTCGTTATCGAACTTTGGTCTTTTTGCCATGACACTTTATTTGGTGTTACTATGTAGTCTGTTAATCCAAACTCGTCCATTGTGAATGGGGCAAATACATTACTTGTGCTTTTGGTTGCTGTTGATAATGTCGATACCGCTCCCGCTGTGCTTCCTGACGCACTTATTGATGATACATACGCTCCACCATTGTTTAAGGTCACTGCCCTTATATATGAAGTTCCATACATGTTCATTGGATAGTTTACTGTAAAATAATTGTTGTATAAATTTGATGACCAGTCTGAATATAGTCCTCCATTTAAATAACCATAAAACTCTCCCTCTGTGGCACTTCTTCCACTAAACGCGTCTTGGGTGGAGTTTGATAACCATAATGTTAGTACTGGGTTTCCGTTGGTATCATTTGAGAGATACACTACCTCCCATTTAAGTCCACCTAGGGTAACTACTATATCTTGACTGGATGATTTTGATGTGTATCCACTGCCTGCTGATAGAGTCTTACTACGAATATTCGCTGCCGTGGTTGTGCTTGATGCTAGGCTTGCTACATTATCATAACTTGCTGATGCATTCCCTGTTAGGTATTTGTATAGGATATCTAAGTTATCTCCATTAAATGATTTGTTACCGCTGTCCCATAATTCTCCTACACTTACATAACTTGTTGTGTCGGTCGTGGTTATAGCCTCAGAGTTATCTGTTATTTCTTCATTATTTTTGGCAGAGTCAAAAATCCCCCCCCCGTCAGGCTTACTAACGCTACGCCTGTCAGGAGGGAAATTAGGGATATTATGACTGCCGCAATCTTACTTGCTCGCTTCATAATATTCTTTCTCCTTTATTTAATTAGTTATAGTATACACTATTTTTCATTTTTCACAAACAAAATAAATAAAAAGGGTGCATAATGCACCTATTTTATTTTCTTGATTTCATAACCATCTTTGGTATCTTTAATTTCATAGCCAAGATTTGTAAGTTTTACGCGAAGTTCATCCGCTTTCGCATAATCCTTATTTTGTTTTGCCTGCCAACGTGCCTTGGCAAGTGATTTAACTTCGCCGTCAAGGTCGTCTTCTTTTTTCTCCTGCTTATCAAACTTAAGTCCAAGAACATCGTAGATAAATCTATTTATAAGATACAAAAGTTCTTGCATCTTTGCAGTGTTACCCTCTTTAACATAACCATTACCAACCTTAACAAGTTTCAATACTTGTGAAATAAGCACTGGGGTATTAAAATCGTCATTCATTGCGTCAACACACGCATCAAAAAGTTCTTTCAAATCACCGGTTGGCTGTTTTTCAACATTTGTAGCAGCCTCAACGCTTGCAACAAATTCCCCAATCTTTTCCAGTTGTTTTTGTGCCTGTAAGATTGCTTCATCGTTAATGTCAATAACACTTCTATAATGGAATTGCAAAACAAAGTATCTTATAGTGATTGCACCAAATCTCTCAAAAAGACTTTCAAGTGTCATAGAATTGCCAAGAGATTTTCCCATTTTTGTTCCATTAACAGTCACAAGGTTGTTATGGAGGAAATAATTCATAGGCACATCGCCTGTAAGAATATCGCCTTGGGCACACTCACACTCATGATGAGGGAAAAGGTTATCAATTCCGCCACCGTGAATATCAAACTTTTCGCCAAGAAACTTTCTTGAAAGCACAGAACATTCTATATGCCAACCAGGGCAACCATATCCCCAAGGGCTATTCCATTTCATAAGCGTATTATTGTCAACAGCCTTCCAAAGAGCGAAATCCTCTGCATGGTGTTTATCTGAAGCAACTTCAATACGCTCTCCACTTACGTTATCATCAAGGCGTCTGTTTGATAATTGTCCGTACTTATGATATTTATGAACGTCAAAGTAGACATTTCCTTCCTTTGTTACATAGCCATATCCCTTATCAACAATATCCGCCACCGAATCAATTATATCCATAATAAAGCCAGTAGCACGTGCTGAAATACTAGGTCTTAAAATATTAAGTGCGTCCATAGCATCAAAATATTCACATTCATATTTATAGGCAATTTCATAAGGGTCAAGTTTTTCAAGTTTTGCTTGGCGTGAAATCTTATCTTCACCCTCATCGCCGTCACCAACAAGATGACCTACATCAGTAATGTTTTGAACGTACTTAACCTTATATCCTAAAAACTTTAAGTACCTATGGATAAGGTCGAAAGAAATATAACTTTTTGCGTGACCAAGATGAGGAGGTCCATACACGGTAGGTCCGCAGACATACATACCAACATGCCCGTCTACAATCGGTTTAAACTCCTCTTTTTTTCTTGTTTTTGTATTATAAATTTTAAGCATTTTAATATCCTTTATAATATATATGATTATTTTGCAACTAGGTTTGCATTAATCTTAGAATGTGGCTAAGCCCACTTATACCCTCTTATTCAAAAATTCAAGTAAAACGTCAAGGGCTCTATCCACCTCAGGATTGCTTGCCCCCAAACATGCTTCAACCTCTTTTTCGCATGAACTAAGTTCTGCCCTGCCCTTTTCGGTAAGATGAAGCACCCTACAACGTCTATCAATCTCAGCAGGAGCGATTTCAATAAGTCCTTCATTTACAAGTTCGCCACTCATAAGTGCGAAATTAGACTTCTTGATACCAATCTTCTCAATAATCATGCTGACAGAAAGATTCTCATAAATAGATGCAAAAAACAAAATTTTCAGTTTTAATAAACTGAGTTTCTTGTGCTTTTTCATTAAATTTTCGGCTAATGCCTCAATTTCAAACAGTTTTTTTGCTCTATTCATGTCTTTTTCTCTTGTTTCAGTTTTTATTATAAATAAAATATTTGTTTGTTGCAAGCGATTTTTAGTTGATTTTTGAGTTTCAATAATATTAAAATGTAACTATGAGAATTGAAGGCGTGATTGAAGAAATTATCTTCCGAAACGAACAAAATGGCTATACCGTTATGATTGTGGATCAAAACAATACAATGGTTACTGCTGTGGGAAAGATGATTTCAACAAATGTAGGTGAAAACATTGCAATGGAGGGCGAATTTACCACAAGTAAATACGGCGTCCAATTTTCTTTTTCGTCTTATGAAGTGATTATGCCTACCTCACTTAAAGGAATTGAACAATATCTTTGCTCTGGACTTATTAAAGGAATAGGCCCTGTAACGGCAAGAAATATTGTAGAACATTTTAAAGAACAGACCTTTGACATCATTGAAATGTCACCAACCAGCCTTGCCGAAGTAAAAAACATCAGCCTCAAAAAAGCCCTTGATATAGGCGAAAAATTTAAAGACCTTAAAAAACTGCAAAACTCTGTCATGTTCTTGCAAAAGTATAACATCTCCACCAACATGGCACTAAAAATTTATGAGATATATGGCGACCGTACAGTCGACACCGTCAAGAACAACCCTTACCGCCTTGTAGAGGACATCAACGGAATAGGCTTTCTTACCGCTGACCGCATTGCAAAAAGTATAGGCGTGCCTGCCAATAGTGAGTTTAGAGTGCGTGCTGGACTTCTTCACGCAATGAATACCGCTATTGAGCGTACAGGAAACACCTACCTACCAAAAAATATGCTGATTAACAGCGCTGTAAATATTCTTGACCTTAATTATGAAAGCAATGAGGAATTATATACAAAAGCGATTGACAGCCTGCTTCTAGACAAAACGATTAGAGTTATGTGGCACAACAATGTTGAAATTGTGATGCTTAGCCAATACTACTTTTATGAGAGTGCTGTGGCACAAAAGTTGAGCCTACTTAATCAGTCTGTTATCCAACAAAAACTGGAACTCAGCGATGAAATTAAGCATTTTGAAGAAAAAAATAAGATAATTTTCCATGACGAACAGAAAAATGCAATAATTAACGCAATCAACAGCGGAGTTTCTGTAATAACTGGTGGGCCAGGAACAGGAAAGACAACTATAATAAAATGTATAACCGAAATACTATCACAAAACAATAAACGCTTTATGCTACTTGCCCCTACTGGACGTGCCTCCAAAAGGCTTTCTGATAGCACTGGTTGTGAAGCGAAAACAATACATCGTGCATTAGAGGTTGCACAAGGGAACACAGGGAGATTCGTCCACAATGAAAACAATCCGCTTGAAACTGATGCGGTAATCGTTGATGAGGTGTCAATGGTTGATGTTGCACTTATGAACCACTTGTGTAAAGCCTTACCACGAGATTGCAAACTTGTGCTGGTTGGCGATAAAGACCAACTTCCAAGCGTTGGTGCTGGGAATGTGCTTGATGACATTTTGAAATGTGGCAAAATCACAGTATCAATGCTGACGAAAATTTATAGGCAATCTGACGACAGTCTGATTATCACAAACGCCCACCTTATTAACTCTGGCAAAATGCCACTTATTGACAACTCCTCAAAAGATTTCTTCTTTGAGGAAAAAAGCGAACTTGGCACAATCAAAAATTCAATCGTAGATATGCTGACAACAAGACTTCCAAAATTCACAGGACTTGACCCGTCACAGATACAAATCCTTGCTCCCCTCAAAGCAGGGATATGCGGAATCGACAACCTGAATAAAACCTTGCAGGCAGAATTGAATCCGCCAAAGATGAATAAACAAGAAATTGTTGTTGGCGAAACAATCTATCGTGAAGGCGATAAGGTTATGCAAACAACAAACAATTATAACCTTATTTGGAAGAAGATAAATGGCTTCATCGAAGAGGAAGGTCAAGGCGTATATAACGGCGATATCGGCTACATTCACAAAATTGACTTCCAAACAAATGAAGTTACTATTTGGTTTGAAGACGGCAGGATTTGCCTATATCCAAGAACAGATATAGGTCAACTTTCACTTGCATATGCAATCACGATTCACAAAAGTCAGGGCTCTGAGTTTGATGTAGTAATCATTCCTGTGATTGCTGGGCCAAGCATGATTCTTACACGCAACCTTATCTACACCGCAGTAACCCGTGCAAAAAAGATGGTTGTGCTTGTCGGCGAAAAAACAAACTTGCGACGAATGGTATCAAATAACTACACCGTGCAACGCTTTACCCTTCTTAAAGATTTGTTGATTGCAACCGACGATAAAATAAAAGAACTTTTTAACTGATATGGATTTTAAGAAATTTTTAATTGATACAAAAGAAAACCTCCTAAATATGCTTTATCCCAAAAATATAAAGTGTATCTTTTGTGGACGTGATATTTTAAACTTTGATAAACAGCCATATTGCGATGAATGTGCTAAAGAAAAAATATTTAATGTTGGCAATAGATGTATGTACTGCGATGTAAAAATCCCCGATGATAACATTGTCTGCGATTTCTGCAAAAAGCGTAAGAAAACATTTGAAAAGGCATATTGCCCGCTGATATATAAGGACGACGCAAAAAAAGCAATCCTGCGTTTTAAAAGCGACAACGCAAGATATCTTGCCAAGCCTTTTGCAAAACTTATATGTGACCGCATCACAGCCGACAATATCAAAATTGATATTGTAATTCCTGTTCCAGTACACGCAAAAACAAGAAGGGTTCGTGGCTACAATCAATCAGAGGTTCTGGCAACCGAAATTGCGGAAATATTGAATGTACCGATGCTAGCAAGCGTTGTAACAAAAGATAAGGTGACTATAGATCAAAAAACATTACCCTACCACGATAGATTAAAAAATGTAGAGGAATGTTTTACCTTACGTGATAAAGAGGCAATTAAGGATAAGAATGTGCTTATTGTTGATGACGTAATGACAACAGGCTCAACATTAAATGCGGTATCAAGGACGCTTGCTGGATATAGTAATCATGTATATGTATCAGCAATAGCAAGGGATATGGTAGAATAAATAAAAATTATTTAACTTATTTACAAAAAATGCTTGACAGTAAAGTTTTATTTTCGTATAATAAGCAAGTATCAAAATCCCTCTTTTGATATATGCCCTCTTGGTCAATCGGTTAAGACATCGCCCTTTCACGGCGGAGTGATGGGTTCGACTCCCATAGAGGGTACCAAAAAAACACCTTAAAGGTGTTTTTTTTATTAATAAGATTTAAACAATATTTATAAAAAATTAAAATAATTTTTTTTTACTTAACTTAGTTTGGTGGTTTTATTTTATCTACGTTTATTTTTTTCTCATGTTCGATTTCTTTTTCTCTTAAAGCAACACGCAACCCTTTCAAAGCATCAAAAGGCACAAATTGCTTTGCCCTGTCTTCACGTGACATTTTAACTCTCCCCACTTTTATGCCCTCCAATACTATTATTTCGCTCACGTGCTGTTGCTTTTTCCTCCAAATCGTGAGCCTTAAGAATACTATTTTTCCCATACTTATCTTGCATATTAATTACGCTAGCAACAAGTCTTTTTTCTTTTTTTATTAATTCAAGATCTGTAAACATATCATATTGTTCATATTCCTGTGATTTTATCTCGGAAAAGACATATCCTACTCGCCTTATTGGTCTATTTTTATCGATAATTTTATCAAATAAAGCATCTGTAAAATTGCTTATGATAGAATATAGATTGGTTGTTGCATTCATTCGAATTGTACCTTTTGCATAATCACCTTTTTTATCTCCATAACCAATATTTAGATGGACTTGTTGCGTAACATAATGTGCTCTAAATAAATCATAGCATCCACTTTGTATCATTTCACGCATAATAAGTTTTGCATCTTTAAAATTATAATTACAAGGTAAAATTTGTGAACTTGAAAATGACCTTGATTTTTTTTTATAATTTTTTATATCATTCATAAGACAGGTTTCACGTCCCCATGCATGATCAATTAAAAGTTCGGCATTTACACCAAACTCTCTATATAATAAGTCTTCATTCGTTTTTGCAATACCTTCCATATCTGTAATGCCATATTTTGCAAGCCTATCAACCGTTCCATAAGATATTTGCCAAAAATCAGTTAACGGTTTATGATTCCAAAGTGTTTTAATAAACTTATCTTCAGTGAGCCAACCAATCCCATCCGCAGAATGCTTTGCAGTTATATCTAAGGCTACTTTTGCAAGATATAGATTACTCCCTATTCCCGCTGAAGAGGGTATCCCCAAAGTTGCTAATATTTCATCCATAAGCTTTGTTACAAAATCTTTTGCTTTAAGTTTATATAATTTCAAATAATCAGTGGCATCAATAAAACTTTCATCTATGGAATAGACATGAATATCATTTTTGCTTATATACTTTAAAAATATTCCGTAAATTTCAGCAGCGTATTCAATATATTTTTTCATTCTTGGCGGTGCAATTATAAAATCAATATTGTTAGGGATTTCAAATAATCTGCACCTATTCTTTACTCCTAATTTTTTTAAAGCTGGAGATACTGCAAGACAAATAGTGCTGCTGGTTCTCTCCTCATCAGCGACTACTAGTTTAGTTTTCATCGCATCAAGCCCACGTTCCGCACATTCAACAGAAGCAAAGAAGGATTTCATATCTATAACATAATACACTCTCGTTTTATCTAACACTTTCTACCTCTTTTTTTTAGGTAGTATGTCAATTTTATAATTTTTTATTTCATTAACTGTGTTCCATTTTTAATTATTATTTTATAAACTTGCTCTTTTGTCCCGTCTTGCCATGTGATTTTTATTTCAATCTCTTTTTCATTTTCTTTGACTAGCGGATAAAGAACAACCTCTCCTATTTTTTCTCCGTTTACTGTGCGATAAAAATTTTCTGCCGATAACGATTGCCCTTGCATGGTAAGAGTGCCAGTTTCAAACTCTGTTACCTCACTTGGCGCTTGCATAATTATCCCTAATCGGTTTCCACTTTCATTCCATCCTTTTAATATATCGGCTTCATAAAACTGTATAACCTCACCTTCTCCGCCAAAAAAAATTTCTCTTGTGTCTTTATTATATTCAAAAGATAATGTTCCACCTGTCATTTCACTATCACGAATGATGTCTGCATTTCCGACAGCAAAATCCCCACAACCAACCATAATTAATGGAAAAACAAGCAAAAAAGCCACAAAAACTTTAAACTTTTTCATAAAAACCTCTAAACTTAGTTTTTTGCAGTTTTTTGATTATTATCCTCTTCACGATTACTCATTAACTGAATTTTTAAAACATCAGCCCTCTTTATTGAATATTTTGAAAAAAGAGTAATTGAAAGTGCAAGTGCTATAGAGCAACCACACAACACAATAAGTCCAAGCCCATTCTGCACCGACATCGCCTGCACTGGCTGAGTTGAATCAAATTTAATCAGGTCTAAAAGGAATCCTATAATAAGAAGTGCGATTGAGTTTGCAAGGTTATATGTGAATGTGAAAAATCCCGAATAAGCCCCTGCGTTATTTTTACCCGTCTTATACATTTCAAGGGTAACAACATCAGCATACATACTCATAGGCAGGCTATACATAGCACCTGCACCAAGCCCACAAAAGATAATACATGGAAGCACATAGAAAAACATAACATCAGGCGTCGCATAGGAGCGGAATAGGAAAGTCAAAAACGTTAAAGCAATGCCAAGCACAATAAGTGAAAGCGAAATGATAAGTGCCTGTTTTTTATCAAGACGTTTTGATACATGAAGCCAAAGTGGTTGAGAAGCAATCGCACCACCAAAAAGAGCAATCAGCAGCATTGAAATTTGCGGACTTGAAAAATGATAGCAATAGGTAAACAGGTGCATACCAACCGAAGTTAAAAAGGCAGAGGCAATTAGTGCTGCTGAGTAGCCTAATATAACTGAGCGGAAATCCCGTTTTTTAAGCACCTCAAAATAGCCAGACATCAACTGCCCTAAATTAAACTTTTCCTTTTTAAATGAAAGCATTGCCACTCTATTTGCCCTTTGGACTGGTTTTAAAGTGCCAAACACAACAAGAGAGCCACAGATAAGTGCAAGTGCTGAGTTGACATAGGCAATGTTAATATACCCCTCTTGGCTGAACTGTGTTTGAATACCTATTGAAATTGACGGCATGAAAAAATACATTAATACGCTAGGCATAATCATACCGACAATACTAAACATAGTTTTATAACCTTGCACCTTCGATTGTTCGTTATAGTCTGGTGCAAGGTCGATACCAAGAGCCGCATACGGAGTACCAAAAAATGTGTTTGCCGTTTCAATGGCAAGCATGGATAAAAGAAGCCATATAAACTTGCCTGCTTGGCTAAGGGAGGACGGCATAGTCCAAATAAGGATATTAAGTAGTGCAATGGCAAAACTGCCAAAAAGCATATAGCCAAGTCGCCTACCAAAAAACTTATTGCGGGTATTATCTGAAAGATAACCAACAAACGGGTCGCTTACGCCGTCCCAAAGCGAAGCAATCGCCATAGCAATACCAACAAGCGAACCTGATATCCCCATAACGCTTGTACCAAAAAACATGATAAAGTTGGATAAGGTATTCCCCATACAACCATATCCTAAACAGCCTGCACCATAACATAACTTTGATGGAAATGACAACTTGTCTTTATTCTTCACGATAGTTATATTTATGCGGACAAACCGCTGGCTATGAGTTGAGTAAATAAAAAAGTGGCTTAACTTGCCACTTTATTCATCGCTCTCATCTTTAGAAAAATCTACAGGTTTTGGATATAACAATCTTTGAGCAATCTCAAATCTACTTAATTCATAAGGCACAAGTTCCTTACAATAGTGTTCTATCACATCAAGAATTTCTTTGTTTTCCCTTTCCCACTTTTCATCTTTTGGAAGTTTAATGGTAAAACCTTCCCTTCTTACCTTTTTGTTTGTTTGCAGATCTTTATACACAGCATCTTCAACCAAAATAGACGCTTCATAACCTGTACCACCGATAACTTGATATTTTTGACCAGTAATCAAAATTTCAATTTTTGGCACGGTTTGTCTAACCACCGAAACAAGGTCGATTGTAAATACATTTGCAAAAGAGTTGCTTATTGCATTTGCAATCTGAACAGGAAAATCTTTTGGTGCTTCAGTGCCCTCACACTTACCCAGTTGAAACTTTTGACCTGGTCTTTTATACCCGCCTGGCAAAGTACTAATCTTACGCACCTTAAAATAAGAGGTCTTGCCTTCATATTGCTTGCTTAAAACAAGCCCCGCATTTGAAAGCATATTGCTAGGCACATCATAAATAATCTCTCTGCCGTCAAACTTGCCTACATTTGAAATTCTATAATAGTTAAGTTTTTCGTCAAGTTTTTTAATTGTTTTTCTATAATTCTTACCTATATAAATATAGTGTACCTTTCTGACTGCTTCTGCCTCTAACCTTTCATTTTCTTTCATAAGTGGTTCTCCTTATATTTAGAGTTTACAAAATTAACAAAAAAAAAGCAAATGTTTAACAAAGAGTTTAATGGATAAAATTATTGTATTCAAGGAGGATTTATGGATTTTAATTTAAGTAAAACAAAGGAAAATCTTGCAAGAGCCTTTGCTGCCGAATGTCAAGACGGTGCAAGATACCAATTTATGGCAAAAGCCGCCGTGTCAGAAGGTTTTTCGTTTATTTCCGACCAACTGAAAATTCTTGCAAAAAATGAAATGGCACACGCTTCAAAAATATATGACCTTATGCTTGAAAACTGCAAAGGTAAGGAGGATAATGTACCAATAGAAGCAGGCTATCCATTTGAACCATCAATGCTTTCACAAAGTTTACACACAGCATCTCAGATAGAAGAGTATGAAGCAAAAAACATCTATCCTAGTTTCGCCAAAGTGGCAAAAGATGAGGGCTTTCCTGAAATTGCAAAAGCACTAATGCTGATTGCAGAGGTAGAAAATCATCACTTTACAAAATTACAAACACTTGCAAAACTTTACAAAGCAAATAAATTATATAAAACTGCGGACAAGGTTCAATGGGAATGTTCTAATTGCGGACACACCGAACAAGCCAAAGAGGCATGGACTGTATGCCCTCTCTGCAATTATCCACAAGGCTATGTGATGATACCACAACTCAATTAGCCCCATAAACAAGCAAATACACAATAAAAAAGACTGACAAGTGTCAGTCTTTTTTTTATTTATTAACAATATCTTTAAAACTGTTTCCAAATTTGAAAGAAGGAACTTTGGTAGCATCAATTTTAATCTTTTCTTTAGTAAGAGGATTAATTCCAGTTCTTGCTGCCCTTTTCTTCACTTCATAAGTACCGAAACCAGCGATTTGTATTTTTTCTCCTTTATTAAGTATGTCAGCGATGGTTGCTGCCATTGCATCAAAAGCAATACCTGCATCTTTTTGAGTAAAGTTTGCCTTGTCTGCGAATGCTTTGATAAACTCTGCTTTATTCATTTATCATCTCTCCTTTTATACCTTTGGCCGTTGCCTTAAATTCATCATATCATAAAAGCCCTTAAAAACAAAACATTTTTAATAACTCCATGCGAAAAAGTTGCCTATTTCGTCGAAAAAGTATGTTATTACTGCCTTAAACTTTTCCCACCAAAGTGCAATGCCAGTATCCGCATCAACCACATTTCGTACTATAATTTTTACTACGCCAACAACTCCACTCTCACTTATAGTGCCATTTGCACGGGCATCTTTGCTGACCGCCCTATTATCGCCAAGGTAGAAAATATGATGTGCCATTACTTGATAGTATAGATATTGACAGCCGTCATCTTCTTTTACAAGACTTACATGAATATCCTCTTCACCGCCCTGTAAATAGGTGCGATAGAATGCGTTCTCATAATCAACAGTATAATCGCCATAGTCTACATTATAAGATTCGTTTCTAGACCAGTCAGTGTAACCATTAATATAGTCCTCTTCTAGAACCTCAATGGTATTAGTTCCATTTCGTATTACTGACACCCTATATTCATTGTTATACTCAGGGTATCTGCGAATACAAACCTTATCGCCCTCTTTGGCAATAACACGTTTGATAATGGTGTTTGTCGCATTAGGAAGTTGAATAATGATAATATCATCATAATCAATCGAAGAGTTATATTGTGCGAACACCCCATCCTGCACCACCGTACTAGTAATATCAGGATTTATCGTAGGTTGCATTGAAGTTCCGCGAACAGGATAGTACTTAAAGTTTACATAGAAAATAGTACGGCAAAGCACGGCAAAAATAAGCACGGCAAAAATAGCCATAAAAAAACTACATAGCATCATCCATATCCTATTTTCTTCTTTTTCCTTTCGTTCTTCTTTAAAATTAGGAAACTCTTTCTGTTCCATCTTTCTCCCTATCGTTTTGAAAATTTGCAACCACAATAACTCTGCCTATATAAGTTATACTCTTTCGCAAGTTCTATACTTTTTTTATATCCATCTTGCTTCTTAAAATTACCATCAACAAATTCGATTTTTTGTTCTAATTCAACATCTTTGCCTACACCATTAATAACCACACTGTTTTTATGTGGGCTTACTGTAAGTGTAGTGGCAAAACAATCATAGCCAAGAGTTTTGGCAAGACTTGCCGTTTTGTCAAGCCTCAGCCTAAAACATTTCGTACAACGGCTTCCACCCTCAGGTTCGTTTTCAAGCCCCTCAACCGCCGTCAGATATTCGTTTGCGTCGTATGGCACTTCCATAACCTTTACACCAATCGCCTCACAATATCGTTTCTGCTCTGCAAGCCTATGGTTGAACTCTTCCAACGTATCTATATTTGGATTGTAATATAATATGGTTATATCATAATCGTTTTTAAGCACATTGATAACATGGGTACTGCATGGACCACAGCAACTATGTAAAAGCAACTTTTTCATTCCACAGTCCTCAATATTTTAACAAGTTCGCCTACCACATGATTGTTTTCAATCGTCTTTTTCATAGAGGCCTCTATTTTAGGTAGATTAAGCATGAAGCAGGCAAGACAGTCACCGCAGTTGACAAATACCTGCATACAATAAAATTGCTTATCACCCTCAAACCCCTTTATTATATAGGTTGGAAGAATAAACTCTCCCACTTTAAGATTGCACTTCTTTGCAAGCGAATACTTTTGAGTAATCTGGGTGTAGTTGTTTACTAGGTTGTCATAATAGATAAAAAAGTCGTCAGGGTCACGCTTTACCTCAAATAAAGAAATCACTTCGCCTTTATCTGAAATATAGTTTTCTTTGTTAATCATGCCTTGCCCATTTGGAAGGCTGTAAACATCTTCAGATAAAGCCCACCCTTTTGGCAAATCAAAAGACATCTCATTTAAAGTTGTAATAACTCGTTTCATAATTTTCTCCAAACTAATTATAAAACGAAGCAATATATTTGTCAAATATTAAAAGGCGTTAATCGCATAAAGCATAATGTCATTAACACTATCACTTGTAAGTCCGTAAATCAAAATCTTGCCGTCCCGCTTGTATGACACAAGGTTTTGATCTTTAAGTTGTTTCAACTGATGGCTTATTGTTGTTTGATTTATGCCAAGCACATTTGAAAGGTCGTTCACACACATATTCATCATAGAAAGACAGGATAAAATTTTTATCCTTGTAGAATCTGAAAAATTCTGAAAATAATCTGCAAGTTTTAATATATCACTTTCTGTCGGCAAAGCACCAAGAATATCCCTCTTGTTTCTTTCATTTAATAATAAAAATTTATTCTCCATAATTTAATCCTCGCATTCACACATTTTTCTAAGTTTACATATATATTTTTGTAACCAATATAATTTTGCCATTTACCAAAGATAAAAATCAAATTAAAAAATGTTTATTTTGATAGATAAAAAAGGATTTTTGTAGAAATGGAGGTAAATAAATGAATTTCTCACAAGATGTTTTAATTGTTCTTCTTTTATCAGTATTTGCATCAACCACTGATACCAACCTTGCAACAAATACTAATTTTCTGTTATTATTGCTTTTAGCACTCTCTGGAAACAATAATAACAACTGGTCTTGCGGGCAAAACACCTGTCCTAATAGTATTTTTGGATAATAAATAATTAAAAAATAAAAGGTGAAAAATTAAGGCGTATATTTAACGCCTATTTTTTCATATAAAAATTAATTAAAAAATATTTTTATATTTTTCAAAAAATATGTTAAAAATGTTTGGAGTATATTTTTTTTTGTGCTATTATGGTTTTGTAAATAAAACAAAGAAAAATTAATTAATGGAGGTTTGTTATGAATTTTCTTTCAAATTTATTAGGATGGGCTAACTTATTCCCAGCAGAAAACACAACTTATGGCTGGATGGGACAAGTATTTGGTACAATTTCTATCGTACTCTATGTTCTTATGGGCTTAGTTGGTGCTGTTGGTGCTATTTATGCAATTTATCTTGGCGTACAACTTGCACGTGCTGAAGATCAATCTAAGCGTGATGATGCTAAAAAACACTTAATTACTGTTTTGATTGCCGTTGCTGTTACTGTTGTGCTTGTATTATTCTTCAATGAATTATTACCACTTATCGTTCAAGCCTTCATTGGTACAGATATCAACAATCCATCAAAACCAAATCAACCTGCAGGTGTAATTACTGCACTCAAAATGATTATTCGCTAAAATTTCAAATTAAAACCGCTCCCCTTGAGCGGTTTTTTTGTACCAAAAAATAAATAACATTTGCAAAATTAATTGTAAAATATAAAAATATATGTTAAACTATTAAATATATAGGAGTTAAAAAATAATGTTTAATTTAATTTCAAATGTTTTAGCAATTATTCCATATAAATTCTATGGTCCATACGCATGGCTTAATGATGTATATTCTGTTTTGCCTTATATTTTATATGCCCTTCTTGCTCTGGTTGGGGGTGCAGGCACTGTGTATGCTGTGATTCTTGGTATTAATCTTGCAAAAAGCGAAAGTGATGACGCCAGAAAAAAAGCAGTAGACAGACTTAAAAATACAATCATTGGTGTTGCAATACTGTTATTCTTAGTACTATTTATCAATGTACTTCTCCCAATCATTCTTAATGCAGCCCTTGGTGATGTTTCACAAGGTGGTTATGTTGGTCCTGCAATGATTTCCGCATTATTACATTAAAATAAAAAGGCTTACTTAAAGTAAGCCTTTTTTATAACCTAATATTAAATTCGGCAAGTACTGGATAATGATCGCTGTAATCCTTGTCAAGAAGATTGTCACATTTAATAAGCCTGTCTGCAATACTGTCACTTGCAAAGATATAATCAAACCTATAAAGCCAACCTGCCTTATTCCCCGTTGCCTTTGCAGAGTACGAACTCCAAGTAAATGCCTCCCCTTGTGGGTGCAGTCTGCGATAACAATCATTAAGCCCCGCCTTCAAATACTCATCAAAAAGTTTGCATTCCTCTGGTAAGAATCCCGTGCGGTTGCGACACGCTTTGGGGTTAGAAACATCCTGCTCTGTGTGTGCAATGTTAAAGTCGGTACAAATAATAAGTTCATCATCTTTTATAATCGCTCTAATATCATTAAGCACATTATTCATAAATTCAAACTTAAAATCAAGTCTAGAACCACCATTTGGAGTATAATAGTCAAGTATTGAAAACCCTTCATATTTAAGAAGAAGCAATCGCCCCTCATTGTCATCTTTGACCGATGGTAAAAAAGTCATTACTTCCAAAGGTTCTTTTTTGGTTAACACCCCTGTGCCACTATACCCTTTTCTCTCTGCGACATTAAAATATGCATGATAACCAGTGGTATCCAGCACACTTTTTATCTGCTCCTCTGTTGCCCTAGTTTCCTGAAAACAGAAAATATCAATACCACTGTTTTGAATCCAGTCATTCAATCCTTTATTGCACGCCGCCCTAATGCCATTTAAATTATATGTAACAATTTTCATATAGATATTATATCAAAAGCACCATATTTCTCAAATTGATTTTATTGACAAATAGACAAATTAAGATGTATAATTTCGGATATATGGAGAGTTGTCAGAGAGGTCGAATGTGCCGCTCTCGAAAAGCGGTAAGGTGCAAGCCTTCGGCGGTTCGAATCCGCCACTCTCCGCCAAAATTAATTTTTGTAATTTTAGAGGATTTTTATGAAACTCAGATTTGAAAAACTTACTAGGCAAAACCTTAACGACTGCCTTACAATCAAACATCTTTTATTCCCCGAATCTAACAGCGATGAAGACTATGAAAAATATTTTTCAAACACTGCTATCAGTGAATATTTTGTTGTATATTTTAATAATCAACCCTGTGCTATAACAGGCTGGTACGACTTTGATAATAATAAAGAAGATGCATTTATGGGCTGGTTTGGGGTACTGCCAAATTTCCGACAAAAAGGTATAGGATCTCAAGTATTTGATTTTACTATTAATCGGGTTAAAGAACATAAGTATAACTATTTTAGACTTTATACAGACATTATTGTAAATAAAGAATCTGTTATTTTATATACTAAAAAGGGTATGCTTATTGAACCATATACTTATGATGATGCTCTCGGTAACACTGGGAACTTTGTTGTTTTTACCACCATAATCAAATCTAACGGAAATGACAAATGGAATAACAGACCATTAAATGAAGATTGTAATTATAATTTTTAATAAAAAGCAGGCTTTTGCCTGCGTTTTTATTTACCTAATATATCACTTTTATCGGTATAGGATGTATGTAAAAGTTGTTTACTCAATGTACTAAGCGGTTTGTCTAAAAACTCAGAGTATAATGTTTTTATATCTTCATTTTCATGAGCAAATCTTGTTTTTGAAGATTTGTCAAGTTTATAAAGTCCCTCTGCACGCTTTTTATATACTTGCTTTCTTTCCTCCGCACCCAGTCTTGGTTGACCTCCGCCAGTTACACATCCACCAGGGCAAGCCATTACCTCTACAAAATCAAAATGCTCACCCTTCTTAATTCTATCAAGAAATTTTCTTACATTACCAGTTCCAGCAACAATCGCTACGCTTAACATTTTATCCCCAACTTTGGCACTGGCAGTTTTTATCCCTTTTAAGCCTCGCACTTCTTTAAACTCAATATTATCAACGTTCTTTCCAGTAAGCATATAATGTGCGGTGCGAAGTGCAGATTCCATAACCCCGCCAGAGTTTCCAAAAATCACACCGCCACCGCTCGCTCTTCCAAGTGGCGAATCAAAATCAGCCTCTGCCACCCTACCTAAGTCAATCTTTTTCTCATGCAACAAGTCAGAAAGTTCCCTTACTGTTAAAACATAGTCCACATCACGAAGGGTATTATTTTTCATATATTTTGCACTTGCATCCATTTCCTGACGTCTAATTTCTGCCTTTTTAGCAGTGCATGGGGTAACAGCAACCAGAATAATCTTGCTAGGGTCAATATTCATAGTCTTTGCAAAGTATGTTTTTATTACCGCCCCTTGCATAAGGATAGGACTTTTTGTTGAAGAAAGGTGTGGCAAAATTTCTGGATAAAACACTTCCGCAAACTTCACCCAAGCAGGACAGCAACTTGTAAACATGGGCGTTACGCCCTTTTTATTTATTCGTTCAATAAGTTCTGAGGCTTCTTCCATAATGGTTAAATCTGCCCCAAAAGTGGTATCAAAAACATATTTTGCACCCAAAATTTTAAGTGCAGACACCAACTTCCCCTCACAATTAACGCCATAATCTAAGCAAAACTCCTCTCCAATAGCAACCCTAACAGATGGTGCTATTTGGAAAACAACAATTTTATTTTTATTGTTAAGGGCGGTTTTCACATTCTCAATTTCACTTTTTAACCTTATTGCACCAGTCGGACAAGCAAGCGTACATTGTCCACAATCAATACAAATGGATTTTTTTGCAATCCTATTTAAATCAAAATATCCACATACCCCCTGCTGTTTTTTGCAAATATCCTTGCATTGTCCACATAACACACAAAGGTCACTCTGCCTCTCAATCGAGCAGGAATCATCATTAACTTCAATATAAATGCTTTCTTGTGAATATTGTTGTCCCTTTACAGCCCTATTCTTTTTCAGTCTTTCTGACTTTGTCACCTCTTGAAAATAGGTTTTAGGGACTCCGCAATCGGGACATTTCCACGCGAGTTTAAGGTTGTTAAATTTTTCAGAGAGTTTTTTCTCATCGTATGTATATCCACAAATATTGCATTTATATTTCATTTTTTCTCCTCTTGTACACATAATTATTATATCATTTGCTACTAAAAGAGCAAAATATTTGAAACAACTTCCTAAAAACAAGAGATTTTATTTGCATAAATTCATAATTTTCGTTAGAATTTAAATAATAGGAGAAAGAATGAAAGATTTTGATATTCACAAAAAACACAAGGTTATAATTGATACCGACCCTGGCATTGATGACACCACTGCACTTATCTTTACAATGTTTGACGAACGTCTTGACGTTAAACTTTATGTAACGGTGAAAGGAAATGTAGGTGTTGATATTGCCACAAACAATATGTTACACCTGCTTGAAAAGTTTGATAAACACACACCTGTTGCAAAAGGAAGCAGTAAGGGAATTAAACGTGACACCCCTGATGCTTCATGGTTACATGGAAAATATGGTATGGGTGAAACATATATCCCACCTAAGGCAAAAACAAAACCTATAAATAAAGATGCTTCTACAGCAATGTATGAAATAATCATGGCAAACCCACATGAGGTATCAATCTTAATGTTTGGCCCTCATACAAACATTGCACGACTCTTCCTTGAACATCCTGATTGCATACCATATGTTAAGCAAATTATATTTGAAGGGTTCTCACCTTATGGGATGCCAGGAATCAAGCCACATATTTCTTTCAATATCCGCACCGACCCAGAAGCATTTAAGGTGCTTATTGATAGTGGAGTCCCACTTGTGATTATTCCTTCTGAACTTGGACGTAATGTCACTCACCTTCCAGAAAAGATGACGCAAGACATCGGAAAGATGAATGACACTGGCAAGTTCCTTGAAGAAATATATCAAAACTATTGGGAACGCGGTTACGAAGATAAGCGAATTGCAACAAATGATACTGACGCATATCTTTATCTTGTTGAGCCAGAACTATTCACTTCAATCGGAGTTGACATTGCCATTGACCTTCAAGACAGTCCAGGCAAAACTTATGCAACAATCCGTGAAGGACATGATGGCGGACACATTTCACTTGTCACTGGCTGTGACCGTGAGAAGTTTAAAAAGAGTTTCCTAAGCAAAATTAGAAATCTTGACAATATTAAATTGGACTAAATAAAAAAGTGGCCTTTGCCACTTTTTTTGTGCTTTAGGCACTTTTTTATTTGAAAAACTTCTCATTATATTTTACGCTTGGATGAAGTGGGTTCTCTTTTTTTGTAAGTTCGTGATAATGCCTTGCCCGTTTCATGTAACCCTTATGGTAATAGGCAACACAAAGTTCTAGGTTTGGCGTAAAGTTATAAGCGTCCAAACTAACAAATCCACCATTCTTTAACTTTGGTTTTTGCTTTTTTGCAAGTCCCAGCCAATATATAGCCTCATCATAGCGTTTAAGTTCGATATACACCTTGCCTATCTCACATAAAATTTCACTTCGTGGTTTTGCCATTGCAAAACTTCCAAAAAGTGATGTGAGTGCCTTATCATAATCTTTTCTAAGTTGGTAACATTTAGATAAGATTAAACATGCCTCTATGTTGTTTTCAATCCACCCATTATGAGAACTTAAAAATAAATGGAAGTTGTGAATTGCTTCTTCAAGCAGATTGTTATAGTATAGTTCCCTTGCATAATAGAATTGTTGTCTTGGTGAAAGTTTATTTCCGTTTGAAATATATTTTTGATATATAATCAAATTTCTACTAGATGATTTTACCTCCATTTTTGCATGATAAACATTTATATCAAAGTAGGCAATCTTTCCATGCGGAGTGATAACCTCATGCACGGGGTCATTCCAAACGAACCCCGACGAACGCTTTACAATACGTTCTCTATAAAAACTAAATTTGGGTTTATAATCTTCATTATAATCAGTAACATATTTAAACATTAATACATCAAGGTCACTTGTCTTAGACAATTTGAAATCCCAGATTTTTAAAATATCTTCCTCTAAAATAATATCATCAGCATCTAGCCACATGATGTAATCACAAGTGGCTTTAGAGAAGGAATAATTCCTCGCCTGCGAAAAGTCGTCATTCCACTGAAAATCAAAAACCTTGTCAGTATATTTTTTTGCTATTTCTTTGCTTCTATCCGAAGAACCAGTGTCAACCACAACAACCTCATCAGCAAACCCCTTTACACATTTTAAACATCGCTCTAACACCTTTTCTTCATCTTTAACTATCATGCATACACTTATTTTATTCATTATTTTTTCTCCTAATTTAGACTATGAAAAAATAAAAACAAATGTTAAAAATAAAAAATTAATTAAAAATTAACGAAAAAATTAAATATTTTTCCAATTTTTATTAAAAATTAATTAAATTATCTTAAATTATATTTTTAAAGATATTTTCACCTATATTTTTGGGGCAAAAAATCAATTTTTTAATGTATATTATTTTATATTTTATTTATTATATTATATATATAAGTGTGCATTTTATTTTGAATTTTGTCGTTTGTGTGATAAAATCTTTTTATAAAATAAAAAGATTTGAGGTGGAATTATGTCAAAAATAAAAAATATTTTTAATTCACTTTTATTATGCTTTTGTTTGCTCGGCGGATCTACGCTTGGGCTTACTTTGCAAGCATCACCAAAGGAGGATAATTCCACACCTGCCAAGGCAGAACTTGCTGACTATATTCCAGTAACAAATGATATGCCAGAATTTGTAAAACTGTCAAATGCAGCAAGGGATTCAAGTAATGACCTCGTATATCTTATGGCAAACAGCAGCACCTTTGATTTGTCTATCGCTTCTGGTGAAAACAACCTTGTTGATGGAACTGGCGATAATGCTGGTAAACAAAACTTTGCATACATTCCATCTTCACCACTTAACACACCTGAAAATCCAAATACAGAATATTATTATTTTGATTTTGCAAACTCACTTTCACTTTACTACAATGTTTCAAACAACGATATTATAAATGGCTCAAACGAGCAACTTGACAACCTGTTAAGCGGACAAGACATCAACCTTTTTTCAAGTGCAAATGAGGGCTCTGCCTTCCCTATTCCAACTTATGACATTACGCCAGAAAAACTTGAAGTAAGGTTTATGCTTAACACCGCTAATTCTAGCATTCAAATAACAAACAAAACCGCTTCTTCACCTGCTATTGTCACACTTCCTGATGAAGGTTGTTATACACTTGCCCTGCCACTCACCTTCTATTACACCACTGATGGCGGACAAACATTCTCAGTAAAAACAGATACATACTATTACACTTTCTTCGTGTTTGAATATACCACATACTTTGACTCAGCGACTACACTTCCAGTAAGCACAATGTCAAACACAACCACATCAAGTTTAACAAACAGCGACACACACTCAACCTATTACTTCTACAACTATAACACTAATCAACTTCCAGCATTCACATACAATCCTTTCAGACAACAAATTGCGCTGCACTATATTGACACTGACAGCACACCTTATGATGCAATTATTGAGTTTGACCCTACCACAAACTCTATCACTCAAAAAGATGTAAATGGAAATGTGATAGCAGAAGATTTCGTTATGGCTTCTTATAACTCTACCTTGCAAGAATTAACCCTTACTTTCAATGGGCTTGGTGAATATGATTTAAGTTTTTCATTCTTATATGTTTCTGACGGTAAAATCTACACCCTTCCACTTACTGCAAAACGCCAAAGACTCTACAACTATGGATATCAATCATTCTATACCGACTACTCTAAGATTGACCCAGACACGCACACCACAATCCCACAAGAATTTAAACAAATAAGTGAGGACAAGACATCTTTCATTAACTCGGCAGACATTACTTACACATTGAATGCCCCTCAGCATCAACAAGCAGTTTATGATATTGACTCCCTCAAAAATAATGCAGTCACCGCAATCCAAAGTGGCTCACAAATCAAACCAGTATCAACAAACCAAACTCCAGTAAAATTTGCCTCTAACGTAACAGTGGTAAATGCAAAAAAATATAATGTTACTCTTAACAGCAACAATGAACTTCAAAGTATTGATAACGGTGTTGCATTCGACGGACTTAACATCAACGAGTCTGGCACATACCTTATCATAATTGATTATCAATATTCAAGATATCTTTCTGCAAGCGGAACTGTACAAGGCACTTTCCACCACTACCAAGCCTTCTATTTCACAGTGGAAAATAAGACTCCAAGTGTAACAATCCTTGACGAAGCGGGTAAAGAAATCCGCACCAAAGGATTTACAAACAAAAGCGTATATATCTTAGACGACTCTGCATCAACATTGTACGACGCACAAGTAACTATCACCCTTTCTGCAAAAGACTATGTAACTGACAGATATTACTTTGAAAATGTTAATATTAAAGATTTTGCTTCTCCACGCTATGGCATAAGTTACTTTACAAACGAAAACGTAACAGGTATGACCTTACCACAAACTGGTGTATTCATTGATGCCTCAACAGCAAATGAATATCGCAACGCACAATTTACAATTAGGATCTATTCAACAAACTCTCAAATCCCATCTTCTAGCAGCTTTACAATAGACACAAACAGCATTACCAATCTAAATGCACGTAATGTTAAATTCTCAACAAGTTCTACCTATTCAATAGGCTCAACTGTAGATGGTGGAAAAACAAACAGTCCGATTATATTCTCTTGGGACAACAAGGCCAGCGGAGCAACCACCTATGGTTATTACAAATATTTTGAACTTAAAAATGCCCCTTATTATAGCGGAGATGATTCACTCTTATTATATTCACTTATCGGCTCTGCCACTGCACCACAAATGCTTCCAGTTAATGCAGTCCTTGACCTTAATTCATCAGCAAATCAATGGACAAACTATGTAAATTCTAATGGCTACACTTCCACAATACCATCAACATATGTACGTGATCAGGCTGGTGTTTACATATTTGAAGTGTATGATATAGCAGGAAATTCAAGTTTTGAAATCTTTCTTATTGATAATACTTCACCTTTATTTGTAAAAACCATTGAATCAGCCCGTTCTACCGAAAGGTCTATTCTTTCTACAAACGACACTATCACCGTGTCACCTTCTTACACCGCTAGTATTGAATGGGGAAATAGTAAGGGCATCTACCTTACCCCACTTAACGCTACTGGTGAAAGTAATTTATACAAATCTTACGCTTATGACGGACTGGAAAAAGATGAAAATGGAAGGGTAACAACCTTAACAAACAAAATCGATTCTTTCTTAGGCTCTGACAATACAATAAGCCTATCTGGAATTACTATAAATCCACCAAATAGGGATCTTATTCCTTCATACAATGCAAAATATCTTAAAATAAACGTCGCTCACAATTATTTCTTCAAAGATGCGGACAAATCCACCTATGAAGAACGTAATGGAAACAAATATGAAATTGATTTTGGTATAACTTCAGATAATGAAGCAAAAGAGGGCACTTATCAATTCTTACTTAGAGATGAGTCCAACTCAAACTTCACTGATAATGAATACGGATTCCTCAACTACCCTAGCAATTTCCTCAGCATCAATGTCACCTCCGACTCTTCCCGCCTTGATGTTTTACTTAAGGGGCAACCTTTAACACGAGAAGGCTACTCACTTAGTGGAAACTTCTATGAATTTTCTGATGTCAATGGAATGATTTACAGTAAGACTGATGATTCCACTGAAGAGAATAAGTACACCCAATCTGACCTTACATACAGATATGCATACTTCGTTCCTGTTAAAACTGAAGACACTTTAACTGTTACCTACATTCCAGTATCAAGAACTGAAAATACAGTAAGCCGTGTTAAGAATGTCAAGATAGACTATTACGCATATGTAAAAACGCCAAAAGAGGTAACCTATTACAAGCAGGACGGCACACCATACAAAGCAGTTGCATATTACTACACCCTAAGTCCTACCGTAACTAGAACTATCAACATCTTCAACTACTCTGCTTCTGAAACCTATCAGGAAGGAGTGCCAAACACCTTTACCCTTTCATTCTCTGGAACAGGTATGGCAAGTGAAGGAAAATATGTAATTTCAAGAACCTACTTTGAAGACGCAAGCAATATATATTCTTACGATTATTATGAAAGGTCTTTAACCTTACTTGTTGATAGAAAAAATGTTTTATCAATGCAAGAATCAGTAACAAATGAGATTAAGAATGAGGAAACTGGAGAGATAATCAAAACCTCTACCTCACTTGAAAGTATTGTTGGTGGCGACATGCTTGTCACAATGTATAACGAAATTGGTCAATCTTCTATTCAGGTGGCATTCCCTACCTACAACCCTGAAACAGGACTTAATACAGGTTCATTCTTTACAAAAGGTGTTATGGATGAAGATACCATTATCACAACAAAACTTACAACAAACAAACTTCCACTCAGCGTTAAAATACCAAAGTTTAAATATACAGAAAATTATGTTTATGACCCTACCACAAACTCCTATTCAGTAATAAACAACAATGTGCTATCAAAATTTGGTAACGGAAGAATTGAATCTTTCATGGATGGCGGATTTGAATTTTTCAATGTTATTGTAGAAGGCGTTGTTGCAGAAACCTTTGACTCTCGTGAAGAGGCTGAAGCATACCTTGCAACTACCGAAATAACAGAGTACAAACTTCACTCAATCATAAGGTTCACTTCAAACAAAAATAATGTAACAAAATATTATAAAACAAACGGCTTGACTAATGGAGAATACTTAAACTTCTATGAAGTAAGCAGTATTGACGCCCCTGTTCCAGCAGGAGTAGAACCTGTTTTCTTTACCGAAGCAGGAATATATGACGTAACCATCTACCAAGCATATAACAATGCAAACATTCAAGACTCTTTCAGAAATTTCTATCGCTTTGCTTTTGAGGTACTTGAACCAGAACCTGACTTCACAGTACTCTCAGCAGAAAAAGAGATTGAAATAAACTCTAAAATAATCGATAATGCAGAATACTACTATACAAACTCACAAACAATTATTATTCAATGGCAAGATTCAGATGACCCTTACATTGCAAATCTTGACAAAAACCCTGATGTAATTTACATTGTTAAAGATGATGGCTCTAGGGTATATCTTGACCGCAGTGCTATTAAAACAAATGGGCTTGTAAATTCAATCACTTTAGACTTAGGCCCTAACGGCTTGAATATATGGAGTAATAACCGCTCTATTTCAATCGAAATGCAACTTGAAGGACACAGCAAATACTATAAACAGGTAAAGAAATATGTTTATGTTGACTACTCTGCCCCAGTTGAAAACCTTGCCGAACTTATGAATGGTATTGAAAACACAACCACCCTATTTGATAGAATCTATCAAGAAACCAAATCGCGTGAACTGCTTGATTTCAATGGAAACCCTGTAAACACTGAATTATGGTTTAATTCAAACTTAATTAATGATTATATGGCAAATGTAAGTTACTCTTACTCTGCTAAATCGGGAGAGATGAAATATTACGCATATAATGTCTCAAAAGAATTCTTCCTTAGATTAAAATCTAATTTACAGTTTAATTCAATCAACCCTACAACATCACAAAACATCTACTACTCACTTATTGGAAATATTGAGAATTATCTCAAAGATTACACACAGGTAGAGGCAAACAATTTCTCAAGTCTTAACTACAATAACATTCTTGATATTGAACTTGACTACGACAATCTTACCGCTGGCAACTACTATGAAATTGTGGAAACTGATACTGCTGGAAATATGGTTGTGTATATAGTTCATATCTACGACCCTGAAAATGCCGACAATATTGCCCTCTCTTACACCAGCACAATAAGAGGTGATGACGAGGCAAATATACTCGACAGCGAAATCATAAATAATCACAACATCTACTCTGGTACAGGCTTTGAACTTTTAGCCCTTGACTACTTAACTGACTCATGGGGAATATACAGAACAAATGTATATGGCGTAGCCAATACCTATATGAAATCGCCATGGCTTATGCTTGACTCTCAACTCGAGTTCCATCCTGAAATTACCGATCTCTATCGGGTAAGATATGAAGGTGGCAGACTTGTATTTACACCTGTAACGCTTTCAGAACTCTTTGAATATGTTACTCATTCAAGCCTTAAACACTCAATAACCTTTACTGATAGATATAATGGCAATAATACAAACATTCTTGTTTCAATTATGGATGAATCTATTATCACAAACAAACACTCAGATTCAACCACCGCAATCCTTGATATTCTAGGCGTTCCAACCACTGAGGATGCAAACAGCCTAACAAACGCCTTCATCTTCCCTGTAAGAATTGAAATATATCAATTTATCACTTCTGTAAGCGGAAATGAGTGGGTTAAGATTTCTGATGAAACCAACCTCTCAGGAAATCCAAATGCATGGGTAAGTCCAAACCCAAGTATTAAGTATTCATATGTAGGTGGCAATCTTTCAATTACAGTAGCGTTAAATACACTTAATGGCAATAATAATAACACTATTAAACTTAAATATGACATTACTGATAACTTCGCTAAAACCACCTCAATAACTCAAGTTGCTAATGAAGAGGAATTTTCAATAGTTCTTGGAAATAGTACAATTTATCCAGAAGATAAACCTAAGGTTGAATCTGACGGCTCTTACACCTACACTTCATCAGACGACATGTCTTTCCAATACAATCGTCTACTTGATTTGGTAGAAGTGGAGCGTTATGACCACAACACCAACCAATTCATTAGAATGACAAATAATGAAATATATTCTGGCACTTTGCCTGGCACTTCAACAATCACTTCAATAAGATTCTCTAAGGGCACAGGTAATTATGATAGAATTTACAGAATCAAAATCTATCATATTGAGGACTATGAGGAAGGAATTTCCGACCCATATGATGTTTACAATCTTAGAATCTATTACAGACTTCCACAGACACTAACCTCACCTCAAAATCCAGAAGACACTTCAAATATCTGGTTCTTAGATAAGAACAATGAATATATCAAAACTTTCGGCACAATTAACAATGAAACCGTAGTTATGAATGGTAAGGTTTATACAGCAAACTCAAGCACAATCAATACATACTCAAACAACCTTACAATATTCTTTGATAACGGACAATTTGGAGATAACAACAACACTTTAAGTTATTTAAACGAATACTCTTACAGCGTATACCTTAGCATAGACGGCTCTTCATGGCTAAACATTAACGAGTTCTACGCAAGTGGATATAGAATCACTGGAAGTGGAAACTATAAAGTTTTAATTGTCTATGATGACGAAATCTACTTCTCAAATATGTGTAAGATATACGACATAACCATCCTTGATTCTTCATCAGTATTCTACTATATCACAGTAGACGGAAACCTTGTTGAAAAGGCAGACATCAAGTATACTGACCCATCAGGTAGACAATACTCTGAAAACTACATTGTAGGCGTAAACTACTTAAATGACAAAAACGACCGTGTAAGCGTTGTTGGAAATGACGAACTTGGAATTAATCCAGTGCTTTACAGAACCTACCCTACTGGCACAAATGTATATGTAGAGGTTTACTACTATTCAAGTTCAATTTCAAGTGGATATTTTACAATAATATATATCTACCTACGCGACACCGACAATCTGCTTACTTTCCTTAACTACGAAGACGCGTCAGCCTCACCTATTCCACTTTTAGGTAAGACTAGCGAAACTATCGTTGCAGATGAAACTGAAGAGGATTTCTCAAGATTAAAAATCTCTTGGACGGATCACTATGGAATTGAGGAAAATACTGTTAATATTGAAGTTTTAAAACTTTTCAACAATGTATATCAAAAAGTTGAAGTAGATGTATATTCAAATGGAACAACAAGATATGCATATTTGACTCGCTCAGGAACATATAGATTGCGTTTCTATGACTCTTGCTCACCAGTAAACGAACAAAGGTTTGGAAATGGAAAATATTTAAATCTTGTATTCTTAAATTCAGTACCTTTCACCGTTACTTACACCGATCCTGCAACACAAGAAGAAATAGTGACTGAACCTATCAACCGTGCGGTGTATAATGGAGAAGTAAAACTTAGTCTTGCAAATCTATCCTCATATTTCCAAACATCTGGTTACCCTACTAATAAGGATTTATACAAAGATTCTGTTATGATAACAAAAGACGGAGTAGAATATAACAACTACACCCTTTCAAACTATGTTTTCACATTTAAAGAAACAGGATACTATGTAGTCAGATTTAAAGCAATCAGTTTGAATGGAATCAGCATCAGGCAAGAGTCCTACGCATTCTCCATCATCAACGACAAGGAATCAAGGTACGCTTATGAATTTGCACCTTACGCAAACTACTATATTGAAAAAGTTGTTAAAGATGGCAGAGATATAACATCTATTCTTGTAAACCTAGCAGGTAATGATACAATTATGATTAATGGAGAAAAACACCTTTCAAAACTTCTTGTATCTTACTTTGATGAAAGGACAGGAGCGGGAAGATATACAATCACCATCAACACTGGCGAACAATCTTATGCTTCAATAACAGCAACCACATTCACATTTGGTTTCTGGATTAACCTTGCAACCCCTCCTATAAGCGTATCAATTAATGAAGGCGAATCAACTACTGATAATATTGCAATAAGGTTTAACGCCTATAACCTTCACGATACTATCGGAGATTGCTACATTAAAATTTCAACTGATAGATATAATATCAATGCAGAAACTCTCGAAACTATTGGTGGAGAAAATGCAACAATCACAATCACTCAGTCTGGAACATACTATATACAAATTTACAGCACAAGCAATATTCTTTTGTATTCATACAAGGTATCAAAAACCGACCCACTCAACACATGGGCGATAATTGCGATTGTGTTTGGTGTAATTGCCGCAATAGCAATAACATTTATAACAATTAAACTTAGAAAGAGATTGAAGGTTAAATAATTGTTAAAAATAAATAAAATTCACGGTTTCAGCCGTGAATTTTATTTATTCATCTTAATATTGCAATATTTCATTAAAACACTTGAATATTAAATATTTCTAATAAAGTTCCTAGAATTTATAAGGTTAACAAAAAAAAAGAACTCTAAATAATAGAGTTCTTTTTTTGTTACATATTTGCTGTAAGTTTAATTCCAGGCCCCATAGTTGAAGCAACTGTAATGCTCTTTAAATATTGTCCCTTTGCTGCTGCAGGTTTTGCTTTAACAATAGCTTCAAGCACTGTGTTATAGTTTTCAATAAGTTTTTCTTTACCGAAACTTACCTTTCCAATAACGACGTGAACAATGTTGTTCTTGTCAAGTCTATATTCAACCTTACCAGCTTTAGCGTCGTTGATTGCTTTTGCAACGTCCATAGTTACTGTACCACTCTTAGGGTTTGGCATAAGTCCCTTAGGTCCAAGTACTCTTGCCACACGTCCTACAACACCCATCATGTCAGGTGTAGTGATACAAACGTCAAAGTCAAGCCATCCGCCTTGGATTTTAGCAACTATATCTTCAGCACCAACATAGTCAGCACCTGCTTTGATAGCATCGTCAGCCTTATCGCCTTTTGCGATAACTAATATTTTTACAGATTTACCAGTACCATTTGGAAGTACGCACACGCCACGAACCTGTTGATCTGCGTTACGTCCATCAACACCAAGTCTAATATGAAGTTCTACTGTTTCGTCAAACTTTGCCTTTGGAAGAGCAAGAAGAGTATCGAATCCAGTGCTAACATCATAAGAACCTTGTTTAATGGTTTCTACTGCTGCCTTATATCTTTTACCTAATTTCATGTGTCGCCTCCTTAGTCTACAACTGTAACGCCCATGCTTCTAGCAGCGCCTTCAATCATTGACATAGCAGATTCAACACTTGTGCAGTTAAGGTCAGGCATTTTTGTTTCTGCAATTTGTTTAATCTGTGCCTTTGTAATTTTTCCGACTTTTGTTTTGTTTGGTGCTGCAGATCCTTTATCAAGACCAATAGCCTTCTTAATAAGAACGGCCGCTGGTGGAGTCTTAAGCACGAATGTGAAACTTCTATCTTCATAGATAGTAATCACAACTGGAATGATAAGCCCTGCTTGAGCTGCAGTCTTGTCATTAAATTCTTTGGTAAATCCTGCAAGGTTAATACCGTGAGGTCCAAGTGATGAACCTACTGGTGGTCCCGGTGTGGCTTTACCAGCTGGCAATTGAAGTTTAACAACTGCCTTCACTTTCTTTGCTGCCATTTTTTCCTCCTTATGTGGTTATATTGAACTTTGGCAAAAGTCCTCCCACTATTTTTGGTAGTTTATTGTCATGCCGGACAGTGTGTGCCTTAGGCACCTTTATTAAAAGCGACTATCTCGCTAATAACCTAATTAATTTTGTGCACTTGTGCAAATTCAAGATCTACAGCAGTTTCTCTTCCAAACATTTCAACATTCACCGTTAAAACATTCATTTCTGGGTTGACTGCAGTAATCTCACCTATCATACCATTAAGAGGTCCATCAAAAATCTCAACCTTATCACCCACATTAAGATCAACTTCTACCTTAATCTTCTCTAAACGAAGTTTCATTACCTCTTCATCAGGAAGTGCAAGCGGTCTACCATTAGGGCCTACAAATCCAGTGATACCACGAGTTCTTGTAATGTTATGCCAAAGGTCATCAGCATACTTAATCTTCACAAAAATGTAAGTAGGCATAGATTTGCGTGATACAAGTTTTTTCTTGCCATTTTTTTCTTCAACAACCTCTTCCATAGGAATGATTATATCAAAAATTCTATCATGTAAGTTAAACTTGTCAATCACAGTTTCAAGATTTTCCTTTGCAACATTCTCATATCCTGAGAAGGTGTGAAGAGCATACCATTTAGCCTCTAATTTATTAGCAAGCTCGCTTGATGATTCTTTTGGCATAGTGAGTACATCATCATTTTTCTCATTTTTAAGGTTTTTATCTTCCATATTCCCGTCCTTTTAATATCAACCAAAGAAAGTAAAATCTTTCCCCATAAGCAAACTAGAAAGAAAACTTAACAGAACGTCAATTCCAAAAAGAACGACTGCAAAAATAATTACCACTGCAAGAACAACGCCTGTTCTTTTAACAACATCAGGAAATGTTGGCCATGTAACTTTTTTAAGTTCTGATACAGTTTCCTTAGTTTTCTTGGAAATCTTGTGGCTTTTTTCTTTTTTCTTTTTATCCTTCTTGTTGTCTTTACCTGCTTTCTTGTCATCTTTTACCTTTTTATTATTCTTAATAGGCTCAGACTTTACTTGCTCGGTGGCATCAGGCGTAGTATTAGCGGTTGCAATTTCAACTTCTTCTGTAATCGCTTTTGACTTTTTAGACATAATTACCCTCTTTTATTTAGTTTCTTTGTGAACAGTTCTCTTTCCACAACGAGAGCAGAATTTTTTAATTTCAATACGCTCTGGATTTGATGCAGAATTTTTTGATGATGAATAGTTTCTTTCTTGACATTCAGTACAAGCAAGAGTTACATATTTACGTTTTGGTGCTGCCATAATTCTTTCTCCTAACAAAAAACTAACACTAGGCTTCGCGAAGTGTTAGTATATAATAACATATATATCAATTATTGTCAACAGTTTTAACAAATTTACCTGCAAAATTTGTCTAAACTATTTCAAATCTTTATCAGTGATGTCAGCCTCAATAAGCATAACAACATCATCTTTTTTACATTTAGATTTAATCTCTTCAAAGTCGGTGGCATAGTTGAAATCAAAATCATATTTAAGCACTTTAATAAAGTATTGTCTCAAAAACTCTTTCGCATAAATATATGCCTCTTCCATCACTTTACCATAAGCAGTCAGTTCAAGGTCTGGAAACAGCACCCTGTAAAGGTCATCATCTTTATAAAATATTGCTGGATAAACAAAACGTTGCATTGTCACTCCTATTTTTCTATGATTAACTAAATTCTATCATAAAAAAAAAGAAATTCAAAATAATTTAAATAACTTTTTAAAGGTTAGTAAAGAAAAAATCCATATCAATGGATTTTTATTGCATTTCAGCAACCTTTGCTGCATCTTTTTCACCAAGAGCAACATTTGTTGATTGTAATTGTCCACTAATAACATTCTTATTTGCAAGTACGCAAAATTCTTTCATATCAAATTTTGATTTAAGTATCATAGTTGTATCTCCTTTCGATGACTATATAATAGCATAAATTCGTCTGAATGTAAATACCTTTTTTGAAAATTTTTTAATTATTTTTAGATAACAAAAAATAAAGCGACTTAGTCGCTTTACATTTTATCTGGAACTTCAATCGCAAGAACATCTAGTGCTTGAAGAAGTTTTTTCTTAACCAAACTAAGAAGTGCTATGTATCCCGCTTTCCTTTCTTGATTCTTTTCATTTAAAACATTAAAGTTATTGTAGAATGTTGAAAAAGCACTGGCAAGGTCATAGGTTGCTGAGCATAATCCATTTAAAGATTTTTCATCATAACAAATTTCGTATGAAGAGTTAAGTTTTAAAATCGCACGGATAATCCCACGTTCTTCTTCGGTGGCAACATTAATCTTTCCAGCAGGCATATTCACCTTATTTAATATAGAATTGATACGCACTACTGTGTATTGAATATATGGGCCAGTCTTACCCTCAAAAGCCATAAACTTGTCAATATCAAAAACATAATCCTTTGAAACATTGTTAATAAGATCACCAAACTTCATTGCACCAACACCGATTTTAAGTGCCATATCTTCTTCGCCGTCAACCCCGTTTGCTTTAAGTTTTTCTTCCGCCTTAGTTGCAAGCATAGCAATAATATCTTCAAGTTTGATTGTGTCACCACTACGTGTTTTGAAAGGCTTTCCATCACGACCATTCATTGTGCCATTTACAATATGGATAAGTTGTTGATTTTCAGGAGAAATCCCACTCATCTTGCAAACTCTAAACACCTGATTGAAATGAAGTTTCTGACGTGCATCAGTAACATATTCAATTCGATCAACATTCTTATAAAGTTTGTTCCTCATAAGGATTGTTGCAATATCTGTTGTTGCATAAAGTGCAGCACCATTTGATTTTTGAATCAAACATGGTGGCATAGGATTCAAGTACTTAACCTGCCCGTTCTTATCGGTGGTAGGAACATTCTCCCCTTCTTTGGCAACCTCAACAACAAGTGCCCCTTCACTTTCTTTTAAAAGTCCCTTGGCCTTAATCTGCTTAATCGCCTCTGGGCAATATTCATCTGCTGTGCTTTCGCCATACCAAAGGTCAAATTTAGCGCCAAGTTTAGAATAATTTGCTTCAATCTCTTTAACAGAAAGTTCACGTATGGTTTGATACACCTCATAGTAAGGGCTTTCTTTATGTTGAATCTTTAAAGTCCACTCTTCCGCTTTTTCTTTAAAGCCTTCCTCTTTATCCTTTCTTGCACTTGCTTTTGGATACGCCTCATTAAGGTCATCTATGGTAAGGCTTTTATTTTTGCCTTTACCAAAGTATCCGTCAAGTTTACCATCTTCAAAAAGTTGAAGTTCGGTAAGCCCCATTTGAAGCCCCCAGTCACCGAGGTGAACGTCAGAGATAACCCTATCTCCCATAAGTTTATAAAGTCGTTTTAAACTCTCTCCGATGATTGCTGGACGTAAATGCCCTACATGAAGTGCCTTTGCAACATTTGCTCCGCCGTAGTCTAAAATAACGAATTGCGATGTTTTATGTTTTGCAAGTCCACCTCTTTCATCTGTAGCATAAACCTGTCCAATCTTGCTAAATTTCTCATCAGTTAATTTTACATTAATAAACGCTTTTACAACAAAAAAGTCATAATCTTGGGTGTTTTCAATGTTTTTTACGATATTTTCTGCCATTTCAACTGGATTTACACCTAATTTCTTAGCAAGAGCAAAACAACCATTGCATTGAAAATCACATACCTCCGGTAATGAAGAAAAGGAGATGGTTAAATCAACCTCTCCATACCCAGCCTTAAACGCTGCTTTATTAAGTAAGTTTTCTATTTCTTTTTTTATCATTTTATCCTCTATTTCATAAGTCGCCTTTCTTCAAGTGCTCTTGAAAGTGTAACCTCATCAGCATATTCAAGGTCACTTCCCATAGCAACACCTTGTGCCAGCCTTGTCACCTTTATGTCAAGCGGTTTAAGTAACCTTGCAATATACATTGCGGTGGCATCACCCTCCACGTCAGGATTGGTTGCCATAATAACCTCTTCAACACTATCTTCTTTAATACGCTCTAAAAGTTCACGGATACGAATATCGTCTGGACCTTTATTTTCAAGCGGACTTATTGTACCAAAAAGCACATGATAAACCCCATTATAGTCTTTCACTTTTTCCATTGAAACAACATCTTTAGGCTCTTTTACCACACATATAATCTTTCTGTTACGCTTTTCACAAATAGTGCAAATTTCCCTGTCAGTAAAGTTTCCACATACCTTGCAAAAGCCAATCTTGTTTTTTGCTTCCATGATTGCTTTTGCAAAGTTCTCAGCACGGGTTTTGTTGCCTTCAATAATTGAATAAGCGTAACGCTGTGCCGACTTGTATCCCACACCTGGCAAGGTTCTAAACTGCTCTATAAGTTTTTCAATAGTTTCATTTTGCATATTATTACATTCCTGGCAAGTTAGGCAATTTTTCCTTTTCTGCCTTGTTTATCTGTGAAAGTGCATCGTTAAATGCAGAAATAATAAGGTCTTCAAGCATTTCAACATCGTCAGGGTCAACAACCTCTTGCTTGATTGAAACCTTTTTTAATGTTTTATTGCCAAGCATAACAACCTCAACCATTCCGCCACCACTACGTGCAGTAAACTCAGTTTCGTCAAGTTCAGCCCTTGCCCTTTGCATATCCTCTTGCATCTTTTGTGCCTGACGCATAAGGGCTTGCATATTGCCTCCGCCAAAACCGCCAAATCCACCATAAGCCATAATTAAATTCCTCCCTATTATCTTTATATATTACTTAATTATGAGATAATCGCCAAGCACGCCTAACAATTTCTCAATATCTTTTTCCTGTTCGCTTTTTTCAATAGGTGTGTAAACAACCTTAAATTCAAGGTCAAGCCCCTGCCAGCGAAGTGCATTGTCAATCTCCCTTCTCCCATCAGTAAGAAGATTTTGAAGCATTGTGTCCTTCACATTTACCACAAGATAATGTTCGTTTACCGACACATCTGTAATGTCGCCACATGCGACATGTAACGCAACCTGCCTGTGCTCTTTCAAGAATAAGACCACCTTACCCCATATAGTTTTAGCACTAAGATTGCCAGCAGTTGCCATTAATTTAAGTTTTTTTTTACGTCATCACCGCTAAGCCCCATCATTGCAGAAAGAGAAAGCGTTTCAAGTAAAAGTCTAGGCGAAAGTGTGTAACGAAGTTCGTTTTCCGCACCACCAAAGATTTGCATGAACGAAATTAACTTTTTTTCTTCCACACCGCTTGTTTGAGCCATATATTTCTCAAACGCCTCATCTGGAAGATTTAAGATTGCGTTTGGTTCTTTGCAGGTGGCACATACAAGAAGATTTCTTGCATGCCTCGATAATTCCTTAACAAACACCGCCATATTCTTGCCAGACCTATCAAGTTCATCAATAAAGGCAAGAAGGTCACCAATATTTTTGTTAATCATAAGGTCGTAGAACTTTATAAGATTGTCATAATCGGTTGTGCCAAGCACACGAAGCACATTCTCTTTTGTGATTTTACCTTCGCTATAAGCACAAATGCTATCCGCAATCGAAAGTGTATCACGCACACTTCCCTCTCCGCTTGAAGCAATAAGTTTTAACGCCTCATCATCGTAAGAGATTCCCTCTTTATCTAATATATCACGAAGAAGTTTTGTAAGGTTCTCCACACTTACAAGCCTAAAATCAAATCTTACACATCTTGAAAGAATGGTTGCTGGAAGTTTATGAACCTCAGTTGTTGCCAGAATGAAGATTACATGTGCAGGAGGCTCTTCCAAAGTTTTAAGAAGTGCATTAAAAGCACTGTCAGTAAGCATATGGACTTCATCGATAATATATACTTTATATTTTGCCCCTACAGGAAGGAATTTAACCTTTTCCCTAATCTCACGAATATCATCTACCCTGTTGTTAGAAGCAGCGTCAATTTCAATAACGTTTATATCGTTTTCGCCTTCAAGCCTCTTGCAGGTAGCACACTCCCCACAAGGCGAACCATGCTGATTGTTCTCACAATTCACAGCACGGGCAAAAATTCTGGCGATACTGGTTTTACCAATACCACGAGAGCCAGTAAAAAGATAGGCATGACCAAGTTTGCCACTTGCAATTTGATTTTCAAGTGCCTTGGTAATATGCTCTTGTCCGATAACCTCACCAAAGGTTTTTGGTCTGTATTTTCTATAAAGTGCTAAATGTTCCATAGATATATATTAAAGCAAATAAAATAAAAAAGCAAATAAAAAGGCGGATTATCCGCCCTTTTTTATGCGGATTATCCGCTTTCCATTTAAGCAACACTAAACTTTAATGTGTCAGTCAAATAATTGTATACATTCTGTGATCCTGTTAGCCCACCAATGGCAAAGAGTGTTTTTTGTACTGGATACCCTCCATTTAGCAATGGACTGTAACTCCAATTTCCCCATGCACTGCTATCTCCATACATTGTTTTAAGATTTGCACCCTTCACTATTCCTTGACAATATGTAGA
>CAOJXO010000007.1 GCA_948465545.1 uncultured Bacillota bacterium | reverse complement strand
ATCATTCATGGTTTTCGAATAATGCCAAAGGTGCGGAAAATCGTACTAATGCTGGTAAGTTTTTTCATTTTGATCATAACCCATCAAACAAAAAGGTTCTTGAACTTTTGTATACTAAAATTAAGGCACATAAAGAAGAAGAGGGATTTTTTGAAGAATTAACAGAATATGTTGGATCTGTGCAAAAATTAGACTTGATTACTGTCCAGGAAGATGATATAAGAACATCTGCAGATAGAAAAGGCCCTCTATCTTTAGAAAAACGAGACAGTTTGTTGAATACAAAATTTTATTCTTTGGTAGAGGAATAAGGAAAGTTTGGGGCTTATTCCTTAGGAGGTATTATGGAAAAAGTCACAACTCTTGGAATAGATAGATTAAAAAAAGTTGATGAGAACAAAGATGCCTCAATATATTGCAAATGTGTATTAGAATTGGAGGCAAACTCTTCTTGCAAGTTTAAACCTGAAATAAAAGATGAGCATAGGCAAATACTTTTTCGAGATCTTCCAGAGTGGCAATTTTATACAAATGACGAAGATATGGGGCCTTATCCTTATTATTTCAAAATGAAGGCAAGATATTTGCTTAAACACTTACAAATTTACAATGAAAAATATAAAAGATCCATTGAAATGAAAAAATATTATGGCATCTTACCTGACGAGTTTGAGTTTGTTAAGAAGAGTCTTGCATTTATACATTATTGCACACAAAAGACAGATTTAAAGAAATATAAATTATTACTAAGTGAGCTTTATATAAATAGAATTTCAATGAGAAAATTCGTTGAAAAATATAAAGACGAATGCTGGACATTAAAAAAGTTGCAAAACGCAAAAACCGAATTGTTTACGACCTACATGCAATGTCTAATGGATAATGCTTATAAAATGGAATTGGCTGATCTAACATTTGAATCAATAACTGGCAACCCGTATTCACGAGATCTAAATGATGCAGATGTTATGAAACAACGACTTGTTGAGATATTAGAACAGCTACCAACATATCACTTCGAAAAGTTTGAAGATGATAAAAAAGACTGCTGATTTTGAATTGTTTGATTTTTTAAGGATACAAAAAGGATACAAAATCACTCTAAAAATTATACTATTAGTAGATAGTGCAAAAAAAACTATAACAAAAAGCATTATCAAAAAATTTAATATTGACACAAGAAGAGAGAATTGTATTCTCTCTTTTTTGATGTCTAAAAGGAGGTAATCATGGAACAGCAAGAAAAAATGTGTATTTCAATACAAGAGATGGCTCAATTGCTTGGGATTGGAATAACGTCTGCCTACAAACTTGCAAATGATAAACAGTTCTATCCTGCAAAGCGTGTTTGCGGTAGAATCGTAATTCACTACGATTTGCTTGAAAAGTGGATAAAAGAACAAAATAACTAGGAGTGAGTATGGAAAACATTTTTACAGAGGTTAAAAATCGTTTATCCATAAAGGATGTTATTGAGCATTACTCCAATTCATTATTTAATAAAGATGACAAATGCCACTGTCCGTTCCCAGATCATCAAGATATAAAAAGCCCGTCATTATCAATACTGAAAGATAATAATACATTTAGATGTTTTGGGTGCGACAAGAGTGGCAGTGTTGTTGACTTTGTTATGATGTACAAAGGAGTTGATAAAATCCAAGCAGTTAAAATGCTTAATGAAGATTTTAACCTAGGCTTAAACTTAAAAGATCAGAACAAGAAGAAATTTGATATCAAAAAGTATTTGTTGACATGCGAAAAAGACATTGGTCAAACAGATTATTTTATTAAACGAGGATTGTTGCCTACTACGATTAAAAAACATAGGCTTGGCTATGACAAAGTTAAGAATGCAGTAACAATACCTTACAACGGTAAAATGAATTATGGTCAAATAAGATATGTGAATGAGAAAAGATTTTGGAAACCGCCTACAAGTGATGTTGGAGCAGAACCAATATATAATGAAAATGCAATAAATGATAAAGATGGCGAGCCTATTTTCATTGTTGAAAGTCCAATATGCGCAATGAGTATTGAGCAATACAATTCAAAAGCAATTGCTATATGTGGAGGTGGCGGAGTTTCTAAGTTAGATAAGGCACTTAAGGGTAGGAAGATTGGGGATATCGGATTTATACTGGCGCTAGACAATGATGAGCCAGGTGCAAGATATACTGACGAATTTGTGGCATATTTTAAAAGCAAGCGAATAAAATATGCGATTTGTAATATTTCTGGCAAAGAAAAAGATCCTAATGATTTACTAAAAAGATCATCTGAGGATTTGATTAAAAATATAATCAGGGCAAGATGTGCGGGAATAAAGTTGTTCATCCACTTTCTGGGCTTATGTATTGTGAAGATTGTGGCAACAAGATGTATATTGGTTGGAACAACACTCGCCACAGCAGAAAAGGTCCAAGAATTTACAAAAGGTCAAATTATAACTGCGGGAACTTTAAAGTGTATGGGACAAGAGTTTGCACAAGCCATTATATTCGCATGGATGAGATTGAAGAAATTGTTTTACAAGATATAAAATTGAAAGCTAAACTTGTTTTAGAGAATGAAGAACAGGTGCGAAACGATTTTCTAAGAAAACAAGAAAAAGATTTTAATGAACAAACAAAAATTGACAATATGAAGTTAAAATCCAACTCACAAAGACTAGATAAAATTGAAAAACTTATTCGTTCAACATATGAGGATAAGGTCTCAAACAAAATCCCTGAAGATATTTGCATATCACTACTAAACAATTATGTAAAAGAAAAAGAACAACTGCAAGAAGAAATCTCTGCAATAAACAACAGATTGCAAGAAACGAAACAAAAGACAAAAGACGTGGAAGAATTTATCAGGCGAGTTAAGAAATATATTCAAGCACCAAAACTCACAAGAGAAATGACAATGGAACTGATTGAATTTGTGACAATAGATAAATTTCCGCAAGACAAAACCACACCACGAACAATTCATATTTACTACAAACTGATAGACAATGTGAAAGGTGATGCGTTTAAATTAAACAAAAGAAATGCGTGCCTATAATTTGTAAGCACAACAAGTGACTTCTATAGCCACTTTATAAAGAATTCAGACATTCATGCGAGTGAAATAATAAATAAAATATTTGAATAAAATACAAAATTTTGACACTAAATCTTACAAATCATATTTTGGTATTGTAAAATACAATCATAAAAGGTTGAAGAAATGAAAAGTTTCTCCAACTTTTTGCATTTTAAAAGGAGATTTGATATAATATGAGTATCTTTGATGGGTTAATTCAAATTGGAGAAAATGGAGAAGTTTTTTATAATCAGTGGATTGAATGGGATCATTTTTTAATACCTAACAAACCAGAGTGGCTTAGAGAAATATTGCGTAATATAATGGCTATTTTTGGCCATTGCATGAAATGTTCTGCACTCGACGGTTGTTATCTAGTGACCAGAAATATGCCCGAGCAACCATTACATGAAAATTGTGATTGTCGAAAGATAAATATTGCCTATACAAAAGTCAAATCAAAAGCAAAGGCAGAGTGCGATATAAGGAAATTTACTGAATATGTTTTTAAAAATATAAAAGACTCTAAAGGTAAAAATAAAATATTTTACGATTTAGGTTATGATATAAATGATTCACAATATTTACAAAATGAATTCTGCAAACAAGCCTTAAATCAATATTTGTTAGGCAATTATGTATTAAAGAATTTAGACAGAAGAGGTCAAAGACTTGCAATACCAACAAACTTGAACGGAACAGTTTTTTATAGTGGCTGGATGCTTTGCCCTGAGGGGGAAATAAGAAATACTACACCATTTGGAGGTTGGATTAAATGAAAAAATTAGATTTGGTAAAATTAGTTAATGAAAAACCGTATATGAAAAATAACTTGCAAAAAGATATGCATGGCATAGTTGTAAGTGAAGATTTTAACGAAATAGTTGTTTTATTTTTTAACCCGCAAAATATTGGTGATTATGCAGTTGTTAACATAAGAACTGAAGATATTGTTGTGGAAAAAGAAAAACTGCCAAATGATATGCAAAAAGAGTTATTGTCAAAACTAGATCAGATTTTATCCAAAGCAAAGAATTATATTGAACCAATAACAATAAATAACTATGACATGGTAGAGTTGTTGGTTGAAGAAGATAAGTATACAAAATTTGGGATACACAAAGGTGACAGAGGTTGTGTTATGGATAATAAGGCAGTTCAGAACTATATTGAGGTTGATTTCTCTGGAGTTGATAAAGATGGTAATTTTTATGGAGATTGCATTTCAGTGAAAATTGTTGATTTGAAAGTAATAAAATGATAAAAGACGACTAAATAAAGTCGTCTTTTTTGTATAAATTGGTGTGAGTAAGAGGATTTGAACCTCCGACCTGTCGCTTAGGAGGCGACCGCTCTATCCAGCTGAGCTATACCCACATATTAGGGTTTCTATTGAGTTTTGAAAGGTTTGGGTACTATTTAGGTGTAATTGTGGTTTTGGGTTGTGGTTCAAGTGGGCTAAACTGCCGTGTTTTAGGGCGATTTAGCGATTTTTATTTCGTTCAAGTCGGTACTTAGGAGGGTTTGTAATATCCACTTTACTATGGGAATGTATTGTTTTATGAGATGTGTTATTTGTGTAAGTTAAGTATATCATATAAATGATTAAAATACAATTAATCTTGTTACTTTTTTATTTTAAAATAAAAAAGAACGGAAACAACCGTTCTTTTTTTATTGCTTTTCCCAACAAGCGTACAGTGTTACATTGCCAGTAACTGTGTAACTTGTGAATCCGCTTCCACCTTTTGTGCCATTGCTCCAACTGCTTGTTCCCCATGAGGTTGCTTTATAAAGTTTTTTAGAGGCAGCCCATGTGTCTTTACCATAACGGGTAGGTTGGTATTTATCTTGTGCAAGGTTAATTGTTTCACCATCAAGCACATATTCCATTTCAGGTGTGAAAGATGGACTTTCCCAAGAATATGATCCTGCCCACATTCCATCAGCCCTATAATCATTTGTTGCAAAGGTTACAGTATAATAGTTTTTATAATCTTCTTTGACATTTGAAACAAGGGTTAAGTCGTGATTTGACATAGTGCTAGAAGTGTAAATGTTATTATTTTCTTTATAGCCATTAAATGAATAGTACATTCTTTGATATAAATGATTGTCAGTGTATGTATCAAATTCATAATTAACCTGTTCTGGAAGAGTTAATTGTTCGCCTTGATACAATCTTACAGTTACAGTGTTTGATTTATTTTCATATCTATCAGTATAACCGCTTATTAAATCTTTATAGTAATAAGTATAAGTTAAAGTATATTTATTACGGATATAAACAGTGACATCATTATCTGGCATAATTTTTGGAGGGGTAGTTTGGATTGTAAATTCTGCATCAGCAAACCATTGAGTTTCATTATCTATTTTTATGTTTGTAGGAAGATTAACTTGCTCGTTTGGTTTGATGCGTGCTGAATAAACCTCGTGGTTTCCATCAATTATTTTGAATACTCTTTCATAAGCGACATCAATGATGTTCCATTTTGCATAAATTGTAAGGTTATGTTCTGGCATGATGTTATCAAATGCGATAGTAAATTCTGGATCTAAGTACCAGCCAGCGAATTGATAGGTGGTTGTTACGCCATCTTTATTTACAATTACATTGCTTGTGTCATATCCGTCTAATATTTTCTCAGCACTATAAGAATTGTAAATTTCAACAGGTGTTTTAATTGCCCCAACGCCAGTATCAAAAGATAGGGTGTATTTTGTAACTGTGTTGGTTATTTCATATTTTGCATACAATTTATCGCTATCTGCTGGAATGTAGGTAATTGAATATCCATCTTCATCAACCCAGCCTGTAAAAGTCATTGTGAATCTTTGGATTCCGATATCGTCATAATATTCTTTGTCAAAGTTAACTTCCTTTAAAGGTGTACCAACAAGGGCGTATTGAGAGTCAACTTTGATATTGTTAACATAGAACTCTATTGTGCGATAACTTTCCAATGTTTGCCATTTTGCATAAAGAGTAACATTGTTGTGTGGAATAATTCCAGTTGTAAATTCTGTGCCGGGAGTAAAGTTGCTGCTTGTATACCAGCCAACAAAGTTGTATACATCTCGGTCAGTTTCATTTGAGGTTTCGATTGTTGTGTAGGTAGGGAGTTCAAATGTTGAACCTTGTACTCCAGTTATGTTTGGAAGAGTAAAATCTTGGTTTGTTACAAAGGTTACTTCAAACTGACGTTCAGCTGCTTTTGTCCAAGAGCCATTATAGGCTTCCATTTCAACATTGTTTTCATATTCATAATTGTTTATAAAGTTATAGAAGTCTGTGAAATCAATTGTTTGACCAAGGTTAACAACAGTAAGAGGGTTATTGTTTTCTGTTTTCATATTGAGTTGGAGACTGTCAGTAAACGGCATAACCATTTTAAAATCTATAAATCCAAGAACTTTCTTTGTTACAGTTTCTCCGTCAATCACAGATGAATGATCCATAAGTCCAAGTTTAAGAGTCATATCACCCATATTCTTATCACCAGAAATTTCAGTCATGTTAAGCACGATTGTGCATCCATCTTCGTTTGCTGTGAAACTTCTGATAATGTTGCCTAAATCAATGGAGTGTTCGTTTTCTAATGATTTGCGGATAGCACCGATGATGTCGTCATTGAAACCTGTGCCCCATTGTACATAGTAAAGTATATCAGACATTACTGTTTCAAGAGGGGCTTTAAGTTTCTTTTCATAGGTAGAACCCTTGGTGTTGAGTTCATGACGATAGAAATAAACCTCGTTATCTTTATAGTAGATATAAAGATTTCTTGTTTCACCAGATGATTTCATTGTTGCTATATTAAAAGTGTTTACCTGGCTATATCCCCAAGTTGTATCATTATTAAGGTTGTAAACTAAAGGATGTACTACAGGGATTTTTTCAATTGCAATTAATACTTCAGGCTTTCCATCTACAATTTTAACTTTGAAGTTTACAGGTATAACAAGGTGCATATTGCTAAGGACTGGGATTGACATATCAATATTGAGGTTGCCAGAGATTTCAAAATCTCTATATTCTGTCATATTAATTACGGCTTTGATAAGTTCATTTGCACCAGATATATCAATATAATTCTTAGTTGTGTCAGGGGAGGTAACACCTTGATAGTTGTTGAAGAATATGTTAAGGTCGAAATGTTCGTCATTTGATACGCCAGTATAAAGATTCTTGATGTTAAGAGACACAAGTTTTTTACCGTCAGTAACAAGTTTGACAATCATATTTTCTGCTCTTTCATTTGAAGAAATTTTACTTCCGTCAAGGACAAGTTCAAGAGTATTGTCGACAACTGAAATTGATTTGAATAGGGTAACTATTGAAAGAGGGTCATCAAGGTTTATACCTGTGTTTAATTCACTAAGAGCGCCTAAATCTACATCCATACCATTTGCTACATCTTGTAAGAACGGTAAAATGCTTGGGTCAACTCCCAGTATGTTGAGTACCATTACAAGGAGTTCGCTTACATCGTTGGAGTTCATTTTAAGAAGAAGCCCATTGTATCCGAGGTAGAGGTAATCTTGATATAGGCTTGCTTCTATATCCATATCTTGTTTGCCAGTAAGTTCTGCTTTTCCATAGAATTGGAATTTATTTTTAAGGTCAATTTGGAGGGCTACATTTGCATTATAAATTTGTTCACGTTTTTCATAAACTTGTGCATTTGCAGTAATGTCAAATTGACTTGTTTCAATGTAAGATTTAACTGATGTTACAATATCAAGAATCTTGACAATTGATGTATAATCAGCAATATTGCATTCTGGCAGGGTTATGGTGTCTTGTGATGCAATAAGGTCAATATTTGCTGAAATATTGTTAAAGTCAATATTTAATCCTGAAATTAGATTTGTATAAGAGATTGTAAATGTAATATCATTAAACAATGTGATTGTTAATCCATTATCCACTTGTTTAAGTGATTTGATGAGTGCTGGATTAATGCTTGGGTTTAAAATTGTTTTGATTTGTTCGATAAGTTTATCAGTATCAAACTTTTCAAATGTAAGCCCTACAACATCTTGCAAGAAGTTTGAAATAGTGTCAATATCATCAAATGTAGTATAGATTTTAATATCCTTAAATTGGAGGAATACGATACCATCAGCATAGTCAATATTGATTGTTTGACCATAGATGTTTGCCTCTATATGTGCTTTTGGATTTGCATTTTGTTTTGTTAGGATAAAGTATAAAGTACCTACAACCTCATTGTTGTTTGTAAGGCTTGCGTTTCCTACAAAGTTGTCAAGTTTAGCGGTATTCATGAATGCGTTTACCGCAGGAATAATGTCTGCAAGGTTGATATATGCGTCAGGATTTGTTGCAAGAATAATAGGGTTTGCAGGAGTGACGTTAAGTTTTGCGTTTAAACCAAAGCCATCAAATCCGATTCCAGTAAGTTTTGTATCAGCAAGGATAAAGGTGATGTTGCCTATATCGCGAAGCGACAAAATATAAGAATCATCCACTTTTACGAAGTTTTGAATAACGCTTAGGTCAATATCGTTTAAACTGGTTGACTTAGTTTTTCTTTCAGGGTTGAGGTGTGGTAAAACGTCAAACAAGTTACCATTTTTTAATGCTGATAAGATTGATGCAACTGTATCAATAGGAATGTCAAGATTAAATTGTTCGTTTAACAGGTTTGCAACAAGAGCGGTATCTTCAAGGGCGAATTTAAGGTTTATGTTGCCATACTCAATAAACAATGTGTTTTCTTTTGCGATTAAGTTGAAAGGCATATCCAAAATGTTGGTTGTGAATTTTGCAGATAAGTCTTTCATGTCGGCACTGAAATTACCAGTAACGTCAACGTCGTTATATTTAATATTTGCATTAAAACCGATTTGGTCTTGATTGATATATTCAAGGGCTGCACCTGCCACGTTGAAGAAGTATGTCGCTTCAATATATTCATCCTCAGGTTCTTCTACCTCAATATACTCAGGATAAGCAAGGCTGGTTGAAAGTGCGATGCTTGTGCCCTCTGATATTGTTGTTTTTGGAAGGACTAATCTTTCAATGCTGTAATTGAGGTCGCATGTAAGTTCGATTGCACCAACAACAGGGACATTGATTGTAAGTGTAATTGAGTTTTCTCCCTTAGTTTCTGTAAGGTCAGAAAGCATAGGAAGAATTGAGTCTGGGGTAAGATTTGAAAGATCCATTCCTAAATCTGGCATTTCGATATTGAGTACTGAAAGAATTTGATTTAAAGAATCGCCAATGTTGTTTGTTTGAATTTTGTATTTACCGTTCAAAACATCAACATAGATAACGCTATTCTTATAACTAAAATTGATGGTAAGAGTTTCTGAATGGATTTCTACTAAAAGAGTACCTTCAATTTCCATGTTTTCAATCCCATTGTCAAGGTCAAGGTCGGCATTGAGTTTGATTGTAAAACTGTCGGCAGGGGTTTCTATTCTTGCATCAAGATCAATTATCTGCAAGGCTTTTACAGTGGTAAAGTTATTGTAAATGTGGCTGATTTGTGGTGCAATGTAGATTTCTTCATTTTTATCATTAGTACCGGTAGGGGACAGGAAGAGGATGCCTAAAGCAGTGCCAAGCGTAATGAAGATATACACAAGTGCATAACCTAAAACTGAAAATGCTTTCTTTATGATTTTTTTTGATTTCTTCTTTTCGTTGGTAGATATTTTCATGCTTTCTTCCTCCTTTTAAACCGGTAATTTGACTGGTTGATTAAATATATAATCGGAACTCATTGTTCCTTGACAATTTGCAGGGGCTTTAAATGCCACGACCTTGTAGTTTTCAATAACTTCAGTGTGTACAAAATTCCAGTTTTCATCAATCATGATGGTGTAGGTTATATCAAAGAACTCTGGGTAACTTTCAAGCCCGCTCTTTTGTTTTACCTCTCTTACGTAGTATAGTTCAGATGCTTCAGTTTTAAGTTGAACGCTGTATTGATAAACAGGAATATCGTTATAAGTTGTTTCTTTAATTTCAACTGTATCCTCATACAATATTGTTTTAGATGAGATAATGTAAGGGACTAAAACATTTGGTGTGCAACCTGCATAGTCGTAAAACTCTTCTGTGGTGTAGGTTGTTTTCTTCCCAGTCCAGTCAGCACCATCTTCCCTCACATTTTCGCCTAAGAATAGGTCTACATTTGAGGCGTCTTTTTTCATGACAGAGCAGGTAGCGATTGTAAGAAGCCCTTTACTGATACTTTCAAAGGTATACTTTTCTCCATTGAATGCTTTTCGGCTATAAACTGATTGGGTTGCAATAGTTGCAACTTTGCCATGACTAATTATATCAAAACTTGTTGCATGATCGCCATTATAAACCGCCAGCATGAAGTTTTGACTGGCAGAAAGGTCTTTTGGGGTGATCCCTTGTGCCTTTGCAGTATTCATCCAAGATGCAAAATCAGCGTCAGAACTATTGGTTATTTCATTTAAAGCGGTCAGGACATCATTTTCATTGTCACGAATTTCTGACTCTGTTGGCCAAATAACATTTTTTGGCTTTATTAAGTCGCCATACCAACCAGCAAGAAGAGCCCCTGTAACTACGCCAAGCACAAGGACAACTGCAAAGTTAAAAATACGTCTTTTCCAAAAAGGTTTTTTGTGAATTGTTCTAGTGCAAGAGAAAGAGTGCTTTGACCCTTCTTTATTTAAAGAAAGTTTTTTGTGTTTATGATCTTTGTAGATTGCCGATTGATTTTGTGATACGATGATGGGGGAAAGGTTATCTGTGTTGTCTTTTTCTATTTCCGCAACAAAATAGTCCTCAGGCTGTTGTTCTGAAGGTTGTAAAGTGTTATTATTCAGTTTATGTATAGTACTATTTTGGTTATCAGCCGACTTGCTGCTTTCCAAAACAGATTTAAAATCATCTTTCATTATTTATACCTATAAGGGTTTTAAGTTGTTAAAATATTGTAAACAGTGTTCGTCGTAAACCCTGCGATTAATTTAATTTAGTGGATATATATAATATATATCATTGTAATATTAACATATATATCCTAATAAGTCAACGGATTTCGTTGGTTTTTGCTAAAAAATTGCTTCCTCCAGTGCTTTTATATAAATTTTTCGTATAATAATGTATAAATATTCAAAAATTGTTTGATTTATGCAAAAATTTGTGATATTATGTAGTTACGAAAGGAGCAAATCATGAGCGTGGAAACCAGCATAATCAAAGATTTAAGGGACAAGAATATCGGCTTTGAGGGCGAGGAGTTTTATGCTGTGATGTGTGGATATCTAGTTAAGATTGCCGAACTTTCGGGTAAGGAAATGGAAGTGCCGACTGAGGTTTTGAAACTTGCTGCTAGGTGTCAAGTTTCGAATAAAAAAGAGGACAAGCAGGCACTTCAAGATGCCTTGAAAGGGTTGGTTGAAGATCAAAACGAACTTGTTAAAAAGGTGGTGCTAAATGATGGCTCTAACAGGGGAAAGATTGAGGCTCTTCACTCCATTGCCATGGTCTATGGGGATATGAGGGATTATCAAGAAACTGTATCCCGTTGTCGTAAATTTACCGCTATGAATGAGAGGTTGGAACATGAAAAATTTGTCTATAAAGAGGGCTATGAGAGTTTTGTGGCTCTTAGTCAAATTAAATATAACGAAGAGGCTCTTGAAAGTATAATTAAAATGAGGGCGGGAAGTGTGCAAACACCGCTAGATGCTATTAAGGCTACAATTCTTGAAAATATCACCCAGCAAGAGGATAATTTCTTGAAATTGCAGGCGAAATTCGTTAATAAAACGGTAAGTTTCCTTGTTGATGACAGATGTCGCATAGCAAAACATAAAAAACTTGAAGAAAGTTTGCTTGACGCTCAAGTTTCTTAAAAAAGTTTGCAAAAATGCTTGACATTAGTCTTTATATTATATAAAATAATAACGTCTTAATTTAAGGCGTTTTTTGTTTGTATTAGCCCCACAGATGAAAAGTGCGATAATAGGATAAATCAAATCGGAGGAAATTAATGAAAACTTATATGGCAAAACCAGCGGACATTGAAAGAAAATGGTACGTTGTAGATGCAACTAACATCCCTCTTGGTAGAGTGGCAAGTCAAGTTGCTGATATTTTGACAGGTAAAAATAAAACAATCTATACACCTCATGTTGATACAGGGGATTTCGTAATCGTTATCAATTCAGATAAACTTGTTTTAACAGGAAATAAACTTGTTGACAAGAAAATGCGTTATCACACTGGTTACATCGGTGGTCTTAAAGAAGTTGGCTATGACAAATTAATGGCTGAAAAATCAGACAAGGCTCTTGAAAAGGCAGTAAAGGGTATGCTTCCAAAAACAACTCTTGGCAGAAAACAATTTACTCGTCTTCATGTGTATAAAGATGCAAATCATAACCACGAGGCCCAAAAGCCAGAAACTATTGTAATTAAAGGAGCAAGAAACTAATGGCAGAGAAAAAAGTTAAGAAAGAAAACGCTCAAATTATCTCAACTGGTAGAAGAAAAACCTCTATTGCAAGAGTAAGACTTATGCCAGGAAATGGTAAAATTACAGTAAACGGAAGAGAACTTAAAGAGTATTTACAACTTGACACTCTTCTCTTAATCGCACGTCGTCCACTTACTCTTACTGATACAGCAGAGAAGTACGATATTGTTGTAAGAGTTGTTGGTGGTGGACTCTCTGGACAAGCAGGTGCAATCAGCCATGGTATCGCAAGAGCACTTGTTAAGTCTAGCGAAACTTACAAGAAAGAACTTAAAGATGCAGGACTTCTTACTCGTGATTCAAGAATGAAGGAAAGAAAGAAGTACGGCTTAAAGAAAGCAAGAAAAGCATCTCAATTCTCAAAACGTTAATATGTACAAAAATCGTCCATTTGGACGATTTTTTATTTAAAAATTAGATATATAAAAATAACTTTTGTCTTTATATATAAGGTTTTTTAAATAATATTTATTAAACATAATTTCTTGCTTGGATTTTTTATAAAATTAGTGTATTATATAAATATGGAGGCAAATCATGCTGTATGATGTGTTAGTTGTTGGTGGCGGGCCAGCGGGGATTACTGCTGCCATTTATGCAAAAAGGGCAAACAAGACGGTTGTTGTGCTTGAAAAATTTGCTGTTGGCGGGCAGGTGAATTTGATAGGTAAGATAGAGAATTATCTTGGTTTTGCTGGGGTTGAAGGAAGTGAACTTGCCCTTACTTTTTCTAAGCATACAAAAGAATTGAATATTCCAGTATTGCAAGAAGAAGTAAAAGAATATCAACTTGATGGCAATGTTAAAAAGGTTGTTACACGCAAAAATGTTTATGAAGCAAAAGCGGTTGTGCTTGCTCTTGGCTCTCATACTATTCCGCTTGGAATTGCAAATGAGGAGAAGTTTACAGGAAGAGGGGTAAGTTATTGTGCTGTATGTGACGGAAATTTCTTTAAAGGAAAAGTGGTTGCAGTTATTGGTTCTGGCACTGAAGCTGTAAGTGACGCTGAGTACCTTTCTGGAATATGTAAAAAGGTGTATTTGTTGTCTGATAAGAGCGTTAAGTCATTGCAAGGTGATAACAAGGTTACAGACTTAACATATATTGAAGATAATAAAGAAAAAACTGTTGCTATTGACGGTGTTTTTGTTGCTATTGGACGTAAACCTGACACAAAAAGCCTTAGAGGTAAACTTAAATTAAACGCACAAGGCTACATTAAGTCTGACAGCAAGATGCATACATCACAAGACGGAGTTTTTGTTTGTGGAGATGTGCGAGAGGGAAGTCTAAAACAGATTTCTACTGCTGTTGGTGAAGGTGCGATTGCGGGTACAGAGGCAGTTAAGTATATCTCATTGCAAAACGCTAAAAAACTTGTAAAATAGTCTAAAATCTTTATGTTTGCTATTGACTTGATTTGTATTAGATGATATACTTTAATAAAGTTTTAAAAGGGTTTTGGTTATGTTACATAAAAAATTTTCAAATTTAGATAAAGATTATATCATTTTAAATTCAAAATATCTTGTTGATAATAATAATGAACTTTATTTTAAGAAGATTGAAAAACTTGCGGAGTTCGGACAGATTAATGCGATTCAAGATTTTTATAAACTTCGTGATGAAGTTAAAGGAAATGGATATGTTAATGAAAAAGTTGAAGAGTATGTAAGTCATTTTATAGACGATTATTATATCAATTTTGAAGAGGCCTATGCATTACTCTTAAGAAATAAGAATTTTGAAGGCAAGAAGTATGTTTTTGATGTTGTAAATGAAGAGCTTAATCGTCAATTTTTTAATGATAAATTTGCCGCTTGTATTGTTTCAGAAAGAGCATTGGAAATTTATCATGATTTAAATGGCAGTGAAGATATAAAGGCTAAGACAAATATTAAGAATATAAGAGGCGTGGTAAAGGAAGGTTTGAATGATTTTAAACATGAAGATTTAAATGGTGATAAGGATGATATTATGAGATATATTACCACGCGTTATAGCCTTCGTTTTGTTAAGAATAAAAGTAGAAATCAAGTTCAACAATGTTATGGCAATTTAATCCGTCTTTCAAACAAACCTCTTAGCCAAAGTTATGAAGATGAGAATGGTTAATTAAAAAGCACCAAGGTTGGTGCTTTTTTTGTTGAAAAAATATTGTTGTTGGAATTTAAAATTGCCTCTCTTTCATTTGATTTAGAGAGGGTTTTGTTGTATAATATTCTTGTAAGTATGAGGGCTTTATGCAGGTAAATAAAAAACAAAAAGGCTTTAAGAATTATTACTATGATAGTTTGATGAGTTTTTTGTATCAACGTTTTTCTAAGCAGAAAATTGAATCGTTAGACGAAATAAATATAACAGATGAAGAAGATAAACTTCTTTGTGAATATGGTGCAATAAAAAATGCCATTGCTGGTGTGAAAGAGGTGAATATATCATGCAAAAACCCAGCGAATGCAATAAATGCTCTTGATAAATATGGGCTTAAAGGTTGTGCGGTGGTTGATGATATGGTTGATTTGCCTGAAATTACATCTCGGGTGATAGTACATATTAAAGATGTTTTGGCACGCACGGAGAATGAACTTCAAGATATTGCAATTAAGATAGGGCGGACTAAAGTGCCAGTAATGATTACCTATGGGCGTAGCCTTAAAGAACTTGGCACTATTGATAAAGAGTATGGCTTATCGCCCGCTACCTTCTTAGAGAGTTTAGGCTTCTTAGAACGCAAATGCATGATTCTTGGTGGCAATGCACTTGAAAAAGATGATTTGAATTTGCTTGCCACTTATGATGCAGTGATGGTTGTGTCGCCACAGGCGGATATGTACCTTGCAAGAGGGTTTATAAACCTTTCCCCACTGCTTTCGCAGGGGCTTGAGATAGCCTTTGCAAGTGAGGCGTATCCTAAGGTTGATATGCTTGCCGAAGTGGAACTTGGTGCAGGTCAAACAGCGAACCTTATGCATAATGGGAATATTGCAAAACCTGAAGAACTTGTCTTAAAAGTGCTTGTTGAAGGTGGTAAGGGGCAGGTTGCATCAGGGAGATTACTTCACTGTGTTGTTGAGGTTGAAAAGACAGATGTAAGCAGTGTTGTTATGTTACGCTACCTCGAAATAGAAAACAAATTAATAAAGAAATTTAAGGAGAAATTATGGAAATAGTACAAGAACTTGCCTCTGAGTTTGGCTTAAAACTCGAATATTCACAAAACATTATTAATCTTATTGATGAGGGGTGTACAATCCCTTTCATTGCACGTTATAGAAAGGAAATGCATGGCACTTGTGATGACCAGACATTGCGTGCGTTTGCGGACAGATTAAAATATCTGCGTAACCTTAATGATGAGAAAGATAAGGTGCAAAAAACAATTACAGAGCAGGGAAAATGGACTGATGAACTTGCTGCTGCTCTTGCTGCTGCCCGCACAATGACTGAAGTGGAAGATATTTATCGTCCATATAAACCAAAACGTAAAACACGTGCTTCTGTTGCGATTGCGAAAGGGTTAGAGCCTCTTGCTGATATTTTGCAGGCTCAATCCAAATCTTTTGTGATTTTAGAAGAGGCTAAGAAGTTTATTACTGAAGAAGTAAAGACTGTGGAAGATGCTATTGCTGGGGCAAAGGATATTGTTGCAGAGCGTATCTCTGACAATGCCGACCTTCGTAAAGACCTTCGTCAGTTGCTTGCTGAAAAAGCAACAATTTCATGCGAATATATTGAGGGGGAGAATAGTGTCACCTATGAAACTTATGCTGGCTTTAAACAAGAGGTTAAAAATATTCCTAGCCACAGAATCCTTGCAATCAACCGTGGTGAAAATGAAAAGTGTTTAAAGGTTAGTGTTAATATTGAAGAAGAGAAATGTATCAATGTTATAAACAAATACTTTAAGAAAAACAATGAAGATACTGATACACTTATGGTGGAAACCATTGCTGACAGTTATGAAAGATTATTGTTCCCATCTTTGGAAAGAGAGTGCCGTAGCAACCTTACTGACAGGGCAAACGAACAAGCAATCAAGATGTTTGAAGTGAATCTTAAACCTCTTCTTATGGAAGCCCCACTTAAGAATAATATTATTCTTGGACTTGACCCTGCGTATAGAACAGGCTGTAAGATTGCTGTAATTGATAAGCATGGCAATGTGCTTGATACTACCGTAATTTATCCAACCCCACCTCAATCTAAAACTGAGGAGTCTATTGCAAAACTTAAAACTTTAATTGAAAAGTATAATGTTGACATTATTTCTATCGGAAATGGTACAGCATCAAAAGAGTCTGAAATCTTTGTTGCAGAACTTATTAAACACGTGGCAAGACCAGTAAGTTATGCGGTTGTAAGTGAGGCGGGAGCGTCAGTTTACTCTGCTTCTAAACTTGGTGCGGAGGAGTTCCCTGATTACGATGTTTCACTTCGTAGTGCAGTGTCTATTGCACGTCGACTTCAAGACCCACTTGCAGAACTTATTAAGATTGATGTTAAGTCTATCGGTGTAGGGCAATATCAACATGATATGCCTCAAAATCGCTTAACAGAGGTTCTTACTGGTGTGGTTGAAGATTGTGTAAACTCTGTCGGTGTTGACCTTAATACAGCCTCTCCAAGCCTTCTTTCATATGTGTCAGGGCTTAACATGTCTATTGCAAGAAATATTGTTGCATACAGGGCAAAAGCAAAAGGGATTAAAAACAGAAAAGAACTTTTGTCAGTGTCTAAACTTGGCCCTAAAGCCTACGAACAATGTGCGGGCTTCCTGCGTGTTGTAGGTGGAGATGAAATTCTTGATAACACAGCAGTGCACCCAGAAAGTTATGAAGCGGCAAGAAAACTTTTAAAGATATTTAATCTTACCGAAGATGATGTTAAAAACAACAACTTATCAGAACTTCCAACCCTTGTAAAGGTGAAGGGGGAAGATAAGGTTGCAAAAGAAATTGGCGTTGGTACTCCAACCCTTAACGATATTGTTGGAGAACTTCTTAAACCAGGTCGTGATATTCGTGAAAGTATGCCAAAGCCTATTCTTAGAAGCGACATTCTTTCAATGGAAGATTTGAAAGAGGGTATGGTGCTTAGCGGTACTGTAAGAAATGTTATTGACTTTGGTGCTTTCGTTGATATTGGCGTACACCAAGATGGTCTTGTACACATTTCTCAAATTTCAGATTCGTTTATTCGTCACCCATCAGAGGCTCTTAAAGTAGGGCAACACGTTGATGTTAAAGTACTTTCTGTTGACCCTGCTAAGAAACGTATCTCACTTACAATGAAAAATATAGATAAGGAGTAAATAATCTAGTTATACCATGAAAATGCATAATACCACAAAATATAGTATCTAGTATGCATGCATACTACCTAAATAAAGGAGTTTTAATTTGTCTAGATGTTCATATTGTAATACAACATATAAGGAAGTTTTGCAAACAGGATTTGTTGGTTGCGAACATTGTTATGAAGAAATGAAAAACCTTAGGGTTGTAGTGAAAAATCTTTATGGCGGAAAAACTCATAAAGGCAGAGGCGTGAAGGGAGGCAAGCATGGAAGTGTATGACGATATTGCTATATCTTCACGTATCCGCCTTGCACGTAATGTAAGAGGTATTAAGTTTTATACCAAACTTGATAATGATGAAGATGCAAAAAGGATAACAGACAGTGTTAAGAAAGTGCTTGAAAGGTTTGATTTGTTTAACTTTTTAACCTTGAAAGATTTGTCGCTTAGTGAATGTAATGCACTGTTTGAACAACACCTTATAAGTCGTGAACTTATTGCAAACAAGGATATTTCTTCGGTGGCAATAAGCGAAGATGAAAAGGTTATTGTTATGGTTAATGAAGAGGACCATATCAGAGAGCAATGTCTTGAAGGTGGGTTCAACTTATTAAAGCCTTATAAAAGATTAAGGAAAATTGATGAGGCTATCATAAATAAACTTGATATTGCTTTTGATGAGCGAATTGGTTTTATTACTGCAAGTCCGTCAAACTTAGGCACTGGCATGAGGGCGTCGGTAATGCTTTTCTTGCCAGCGTTAGAACGGGCGGGCAAGATAAATGAACTTTTTAATCGCACTGGAAACAGTGGGCTTACTATTCGTGGTATATATGGCGAAGGCAGTAAGAATGAAGCAAGTTTTTATCAGATTTCTAATCAAGGCTCACAGGGGCTTAGTGAAGAAGAAATAATTGATAATGTCAGTGAAATGATATATCAAATTTGCAATGAAGAAAAAGAAATGCGTGACTACTATATGCTTAGTGAGCGTGCGGAAATCCATGACGAAGTATTGCGTGCATATGGGATTTTAACAAACTGCTACTCTTTGGAAGAGCGTGAGATGATGAGGCTTTTATCGAAAGTAAAGTTTGGAAGCAGTTTAGGTTTTTTTGATATTGTGGATAGTGATAAATTTCAAAAACTTTACTACGAAGGGGGAAGTGCAAACTTAAAAGAAATTTTTGGTTTTTCTGATATAAAAAAGGAAAACATTATAAGAGCGGAGTATATTTCTAAAAAGGTTAAAAACCTTGTAAAGAGGAGGTTTAAATCATGAATTATCAAAGTGGTACTTTTTCAGATAGCATTGAAAAGGTTATAAAAAACGCAAGCAAGTTTGCCCTCCGTTTTGGAAGCAATCTTGTAGGAAGCGAACATATCCTTTATGGGCTTGTTTCGGTAAGAGATTGCCTTGCTGCCAAATTGTTGGCAGAAGAGGGGGTTACTGAGCCTTCACTTTTTGAGTTCTTTGAAGAAAACGCACCAGAGGATAATCTGTTTGGAGATGATGTGGAACTTACTCCAAGAACTAAAGATTTGTTCCGTATTGCACAACAGATTGCAATTCAGATGAATCATTCTTTCCTAGGCACAGAACATCTGTTGTTGGCACTTCTATCAAGCCCAAGTTCAGTGGCATACAAAGTGCTTGTAGGTCAGTTTGGTGTTGATGTTGATGCCCTGAGAAATAAGTTGTTAAAACTTTTGCAATCTTCAACTAAGAGTGAAGAGAAAGAAGATAAAACAAGTAAACAATCAGGAAGCACTCTTCCTGAAAAACTGCTTGACATGGGTACTGATATTACCCTTAAAGCCAAGGAACAGAAACTTGACCCTGTAATCGGTAGGGAAAGTGAAATTGAAAGAGTGGTTGAAATCCTTTGCCGTAAAACTAAAAACAATCCTGTGCTTATTGGTGAAGCGGGGGTTGGTAAAACTGCTGTGGTTGAGGGACTTGCCCAAGCAATAGTCAGTGGCAATGTGCCTGAAATTCTTAAAGACAAGGTAATCTACTCTTTAGAGATTGGCGGACTTATGGCTGGCACGAAATATCGTGGTGCTATGGAAGAAAAACTTAAAGACGCCATTGAAACAATCATTTCAAGTCAAAACATCATTGTGTTTATTGATGAGATTCACACACTTGCACAGGCAGGTTCTGAGAAAGGGGAAACCAGCCCTGCTGATATGTTAAAGCCTTATCTTGCCCGTGGTGAACTTCAAACCATTGGTGCAACAACCACGGATGAATATCGCAAGTTTATCGAAAAGGATAAGGCGTTAGAGCGTAGATTCCAGCCTATCATGGTAAACCCTCCGTCAGTGGAGCAAACTATTCAAATTTTAAAAGGGCTTCGTGACTCTTATGAGGCGTTCCACAAAATAACTATCACTGATGAGGCTATTGAGGCTGCTGCCGTACTTTCTGACCGCTATATCATGGATAGAAGCCTTCCTGATAAGGCGATTGACCTTATTGATGAGGCAAGTAGTAAGGCCAAAGTGAACTACACAGTGAAACCGCAACCTATTAGGCAGATTGAGGATAAGATTAAATCTTTATCAGCAAGCCGTGACGAAGCCTCTCTTCAACGTAATTATGAAAAGGCTGCCAAACTTCAATCTGAGATAATAAATCTTGAAAATGACCTTAAAAAGAAGAGTGATAAACTTAATGTTAAACAAAAGTCTGCAGTACAGTCTATTGGGGCGAATGAAATTGCTGAAATCGTGTCTAAATGGACGGGAATACCAGTTACACGTATTACAGAAAGCGAAAAGCAAAAACTTATACACCTTGAAGAAATCCTTCACAAGCGTGTTGTTGGTCAGAATGAGGCCGTGGATGCAGTGGCTAAAGCAATAAGACGCTCACGTGTTGGGCTGCAAGATTCTAAACGCCCGATAGGCTCTTTCCTATTCATGGGGCAGACGGGTGTTGGTAAAACCGAACTTAGTAAGGCGATTGCTGAAGCAATGTTTGATGATGAGAACAATATCATAAGGATTGATATGAGTGAGTATATGGAATCTCACACCGTATCTAAACTTATTGGTGCACCTCCTGGATATGTTGGCTTTGATGACGGGGGACAACTTACAGAACAGGTTAGACGCAGACCATATAGCGTTGTCCTTTTTGATGAAATTGAAAAAGCACATCCAGATGTTTTAAATTCTCTTTTGCAAATTCTTGATGATGGCAGGCTTACCGACGGTCAAGGCCGTACTGTTAGTTTTAAAAATACAATCATTATCATGACAAGTAATCTTGGTGCTAATGAAGTTAAAGAACATCGTAAATCTCTTGGTTTTGGAGATGATTCAAATCAAGAAGAGATTGATTCGAAGAAAATTTATATGGATGCACTTAAGCGTAAGTTTAAGCCAGAACTTGTAAATCGTATTGATGTGATTTGCATATTTGATGCACTATCCGCCAAAGATTTAGTCAAGATTGCAAAAATTCTCATATCAAATATTAACAAACGTTTGAAGGAGAAAAACTTATCTATCAAAATCACTGAGGACGCACTTGAGTATATTGTGACTCATGGCTCAAATCTTGAGTATGGTGCAAGGCCACTTAAGAGATATATCCAACAAGAAATTGAAGACCAAATCGCAGAAAAGATACTTTTAGGACAACTTAAGAATGAGGGCGTTATTGTAATTGATATTGAGGATGGAAAATTAACTTTTGTAAGTCAATAAAATTGTTTGGAGAAAAGTAATTATTTTGATAGAATAACAATAGGAGGAAATATTTATGAAAATTGGAATTGTTGAACGTGGTGGCTATAAGGCTAGCCAAAGATTAAAGAAAATTGTTACAGATAAACTTAATAAACTTGACAAATATTTTGATGATGCATCAGCAAAGGTTATTTGCCACAAACAAGATAAAAAAGAAAAACTTGAAATTACAATCACAAGCAAAGGTACTTTGTATAGAAGCGAGGTTGTAAGTGGCAATATGTATGACAATATCGACCTTGCACTTCCTAAACTTGAAACTCAAATTGTAAGGGCAAGAGATAAGAAAAAAGATAAAAGGGCAAAACGTAAGAGCGTTAAGGACCTTGATTTAGTTCCTTTTGAATTTTTGGCAGAAGAGCCAGAGGAACTTCCAGAAGTGTTTAAGAAAAAGACTTTTGACCTTGACCCTATGACTATTGATGATGCACGCTTTGCTATTGAAAGACTAGGTCATGACTTCTATGTTTTCTTGAATGCAAAAACTGGCAAGGTAAATGTTATGTATAAACGTAAAGACGGCAAACTTGGACTTATTAATCTTAAATACTAAGAGGGGATATTATGGAAAATAAAGAAAAACAAAAGACAATAGCAGAGGTTGTTTGCGGAGCGTTAAGCGGAATTATAATGATTATTTGCAGCCTTGTATATTTAATTGTGGGCTTTACAGTAGGGGCATGGCACCCTTATTGGTTGATTATAGTTGCGGGAGCATTGTTTGTTGGAATAATGAATATTGTTGCTGGACTTGTAAAAGATGTGAAGCAAATTAAAGCCAACGAAAATAAAAAAGAAGAACAATAAAAAACTGGATTCAAACCCAGTTTTTTATTATTAAATTATAATAATATTCTCTGCCTTTTCCATAAGTCGTTTATCATGAGAAATTACAATCACTATTGACCTTTTGCTAAGTTTTAAAAGTTCCTTTATTACACGCTTTACATTCTTTTCGTCAAGTTCGTTTGTAGGTTCATCAAGAATATATACTTGTGCGTCTTTAGCAATGGCACGTATTACATTGATACGCTTCTTTTCTCCACCAGACAAATTGTTCTTGAAAGTACTTCTATTTTCAGATTCTTCTCTTTCAAGCAGGTAGTCTAAATCAAACTTCTTGATAAGTTCGGAGGTTCTTTTATCTAATTCAGTGTTAGGATACATAATATTTTCAATAAATTCTCTGTCGAAGAAATTTTCACCTTGAAAGGATAATGCAACTTTATCGCTTTCAAAAAACAAAGAGTTTACTTTTATATTGTCGTTGATAATTATTTCGCCATCTTTATATTCTTTTAATCCAAGTAGGGCATTTATTAAACTGGACTTGCCACAACCACTTTCGCCAGCAATACAGTTTAGTTGGCCTTTATAAAAAGATATGTTGTTGTATGTTTTTGAAAAATTGCCTATTTCAAAATTTAGGGTTCTTACTTCAATTTTATCAATTTGAGTAATAGTAGGTTTGCTTTCTATATTTTGCGAAATGAAATCTTCAGGTGTTGTTTTAATAAGGCTTAAACGTGAAATGTTGATTGCATATTGTTGACATTCACCGATTATGAAAGAAATGTTTTCAATAGAGGTAAGCACTTTAAGTGTATAAGGAATAACAACAATAAGAATTGCGGACTGCTGTGCTAAGGTAAATTCTCCTTGTAGAATTATTACTGGAATAGAAATCGTACATGCAAGTTCAACAAGGTAAACAAGAGCCCAGTAAATGATATAGTTACACAGACGTCGTTTATCTTTCTTGTAGTATTGATTGTTTAATTCTTTTGCTATTTTAATCTCTAATGCCTTTGATTTGAAGAATCCAACAAATGGTAAATTTTCAATATTATTTAACACATGGTTGTTTATGTTTCCATTTATATTTTCAAGAACTTTAAATACTTTTTTGTCTTGATATACTCTGTAATAAATTGTTGATGATAAAAGTAAAAGTGTGACAATCATAATTAAAAGACAATAAAGGTTAACATTGCCTATATATATTATTGCAAAGATTGTTGTTAGTATAGGGCAGACAACTTTAACAAGGCTAATTTCAATAAAATTGTTAACACTATCGCAGGCAGATTTGATTATATAACTTGCTTCTCCGTTTGTCATATTAAGTGTAAAGTTTTTCCTATGTTCCAGCAGGTATTCAGTGGCTTTAACATTTGTCTTTACCTTCATTTTGCTTGAGAAGAATTTTATGCCAGCCCTTATCATTGTGCCTATAATGTATAATCCAAAAGTGATACAAAAACAAACTATAACTAGTGTTAAGGTTGGAAGTTCTTCTGGAAAGGTAATGCCTAGTATTGATGCAGGCTCTCCAGAAAGTTTTTGTATGATACAGGCAGTTGCTAGGGGTACCATAAGTTCTGAGCCAGCCCTAATTATACTTCCAATCAAAAGAAGAGCGAATACAATTCGCTCTTTAATGTTGGCAATTTTCCAAAGCAGTTTAACAGCGGAAATAAATCCTATGTTTTTATTTTTTTTCATAGTGAAATTATAACAAAAATCGGGGGGGGGAAGTCAACAAAATACGCAACAAAAAAAGTGGCGATGCCACTTAGTTTGATTTTTTGAGATCGTCTAACATTTTTGCGTAGTGTGCTTTCTTACGGTTTGCACTGTTCTCATGGATAACGTTATCCTTTGCAGCAGAGTCCATAAGTGATACTACATCTTTGTATGCTATTTCAGCCACTGCAACATCTTTGTTTGCAACAGCAGTCTTGAATTTCTTTGCATATGTAGAAATGCGTGATTTGATTGCTTTGTTTTCAGCAGTCTTTTTTTCGATAACCTTAACTCTTTTTTCAGCAGATTTAATGTTTGGCATAATGTTCTCCTTAATTAATTTCCTATGCAGTATACCATAATTATTAGGGTTTTGCAAGCAAAATTTGATATTTTTTTATAAAATGTTCAAATTAATTTTATGTTTGATTTAATTGATGAAAGCGGAAAAGATTTATCCACCTATGGTTACACAGTAAAACAACTTCCCAAAGGTGATGCCTCCCTTGCCTATCTTAATGTGGATAGTGATGAAAAAGCAGATAGGCTTGGTTTTAACAAGGGCGAATATTTTATCATTAACACAAAAACATTGCTGGTAGATGATGTTGATTATTTTGCTGGTGTTTGTGCGAACGCATTAAGGCAACTTACTGGCAGTAGATGCAAAAATAAAAAGTGCATAAGGTGTTTGATTGTGGGGCTTGGCAATCCTGATATACTTGCGGATTGTCTTGGTAAAGCGGTGGTGGATTATGTGGATATTGAGGGCAAAGGAAATGCTTTTAAGTTTTGCCCTAACATCTATGCTATAACAAACATTGAAACCTTTGAGTTTGTAAGGTTTATTAAAGAGGGGGTAAAGGCGGATTTGATTATTGTGATTGATGCCCTTGCCACAAATGAGATTACAAGGCTTGGCTGTTCAATTCAAATTACAAGCACAGGCATTTCAGCGGGAAGTGGTGTAGGCGGAGGCGGAAAGCGGATATGTGAAGAACAGTTAGGCGTGCCATGTATTTCAATCGGTGTACCTTTTATGATGTTTGCAAAGGCACTTACAAATGACGCCCCTGACGATTTGATTCTAACACCAAAAGACATTCATGAGAATGTTGATACTATGGCTTATATTATAAGTAAGGCAATAAATGAAATACTTTAAAAATACTTCGCATTAAAATTAAATTTTTACAAACACTTGTTGTATGCAAAGTCTGTATTATCTTATTCCGATGTTTCTCATAATACTTTTCATATTTCCGCTTATCATTCAAGTGCGGGTTTCTTTTAACTTGGAAGAACTTAGCGGTGTTATTTGCCTCTTTATTTTTAAGATTAAGGTGAAGTATTATATGTATCAGATTAAAGGCAAGAAGATTATTCTGCAAAATGAAAAGCAAACTAAAATAAAAGAGTTTGAGTTTGACCCTAGTCAACTGGTTATCGCAGAGATTTTTAAGTCGCAACTTAAAAACAAAGCAAGGGTGAAAGAGTTGTTTGTTTTCTACAACATAGGTCTTGGCGACGCTTTCCGTTCCGCCATGGTTGGTGGGGTAATCAATACTGCGGTGCTGACATATTTCACTATGCTTAAAAACAAACGGCCGACAGCCTCCTTTGGTATATATGACACAATCTCATACAACAGAGAGGTGTTTGAGGTGGCAGGAAAAGGAAGCATAAGTATTTCTTTGTTTGATGTTGCATATTCTTTGCTGATGTCGGTTATTCTAATTAAGAACTTAGCAAAACAAAGTAAAAAGGAGCAAGTATGAAAATCTATACTAAGAACGAAACAATCACAAATTTAATTGATGGAGCGATGGATAAGTTAAAGGGCATCATTGACACAAGCACTGTAATCGGAGAAAGGGTGGAAACACCTGACGGCACGGTGATTATTCCGATTTCAAAAGTGAGTGTTGGATATGTTGTAGGTGGTGGCGAATATGCCGACCTTTCTTCCCGCCGTGTTGCGAATCACTTTCCTATGGCTGGCGGAAGCAGTGGTGGTATGAGTGTTACCCCTGTTGGCTTTTTGATTGAAACGCAAGGCGACGTTAAATTTATCAATGTTGAAAACAAGTCGCTATATCAAACAGTGCTTAATATGTTTAATGCCTTTTTATCCAAGGTAAGTGAGGAAGAGGAAAATAATGAAGAAGATTAAAACAGCATTCGCACTTTCCTTATGTGTTTTATTTGCATTGATGTTTGTGTTTTCGGCACTATATGGCTCTATCATGCTTGTAAGCAAAAACTTTACAAGTGCAGATGCATATACTTCTGCAAAAGCGATGTGTGTTATGGAGGCAAGCAGTGGCAGAGTGCTTTACAGTAAGAATCAAAACGCACAACTTCCTATGGCAAGTACAACCAAGATTATGACGGCGATTACGGCTATTGAAAACTGCAATGACCTTGATGAGAAGTTTGAAATCTCTCCAAAAGCGGTGGGAATAAGCGGGACAAGTTTATATCTTCGTAAAGGGGAAGCATTCTCAATAAGGGAACTATTGTATGGGCTAATGCTTATTTCTGGTAATGACGCATCTGTGGCAATAGGCGAACGTATTGGTGGAGATGTTAATACCTTTGTTGAAATGATGAATACAACTGCTTCAAAAATAGGTGCAACAAATTCTCATTTTGATAACACCCATGGGCTTGATTCTAAAACCCACTATACTACGGCTTATGACCTTGCTCTTATAACAAGTTATGCACTTGATAATGATACTTTCAGAGAGATTGTTAGCACAAAGAATACAAAGATAACTAATACCGATGGTAAGACAAGATATCTTAAAAATAAGAACAGGCTTTTGAATAGCCTTGACGGCTGTATTGGTGTTAAAACAGGCTTTACCGACGATGCAGGACGTTGTCTTGTTTCGGCGTGTGAGCGTGATGGCATGAGGCTGGTGTCTGTTGTGCTTAATTGTGGGCCTATGTTTGAAGAAAGTGCTACCTTGCTTGAAAGTGGTTTTAATGAATACAAAATGTATGATGTTACGCAAGGGTACGACTTTAATAAATTTGTTAAAGTGGAAAACGGACGCAAGGAATTTGTTACTGTTGGGACTGACGGCGGATATAGTTATCCTCTTAAAGCAAATGAGGTGGAGAAGTTGACATATATCTATAAACTGCCTTCAACCCTTCCTAGTCCAGTGGAAAAAGGAAAAGAAATAGGAGAAGTTAAAGTTTATTTCGGTAATGACTTGCTATTTTCTGAAAAAATATATACAATGGAAGAAGTAAGGGGAAATACCATTCTGGAAAAACTTAAAGATATTTTTGCAGGCTGGTAAGCATGACGAATGAGATTAAACAAATTTTTATCCAACAGCGGAGTGGCTTCAAGAAGAAAATGTGACGACATTATCTTGCAAGGTAAGGTTACTGTAAACGGCAAGGTGGTATCGGAACTTGGGGTAAACATAAGAGAAAAGAAAGATAAAGTATGCGTAGAGGGGAAAGAGGTTAAACTTCCTTCCTCTTTTGTGTATATAAAACTTAATAAGCCGAAAGGATATGCTTGCACTGCGTCTGATGAGAAGGGCAGAAAAACCATTTACGAACTTGTTAAGTGTGAAGAACGCCTTTTCTCAGTAGGTAGGCTTGACTATGACACAGAGGGGCTTATTATCCTTACAAATGACGGCGACTTTGCAAACGCTGTAATGCACCCATCATATCAGATTGAAAAAGAGTATCGTGTTAATGTTGAAGGCGAAGTTAAAGAAAGTGAACTTGCTGTAATGCGTGCGGGGGTTGTTGTTGACGGAAATCGTATGCCAGAGGCAAGGATTAAATGGCTTGGCTATGAAAATAAAGTAACCAAACTTTCGGTGGTTATTGATGAGGGACAGAATCGCCAAATTAGACGTATGTTTGAGGCGATAGGCAGGTCTATTAAACTTCTGAAACGTGTAAGAATCGGCGATGTTAAACTTGGCGGACTTAAACGTGGGGAATATAGAGATTTAAGCGAAGAAGAACTTAACAGCCTTGTGAGGGGTAAATGAAAGTCGCTATAGTTGGTGCGGGTGCGTCGGGACTTTTCTTAGGCGGTCTTTTGTCAAACTCTGAAACTGAGGTGACTATATTTGATGGCAATGAAAAATGTGGTAAAAAGATCTTTATCACGGGTAAGGGGCGTTGCAATATTACAAACGCTTGTGATAATGAAACTTACTTATCAAATATTGTCAATGGCGAAAAGTTTATGCGTAGTGCAATTTCAAAGTTCACCCCTTTTGACACTATAAATTTTTTTGAAGAACAAGGGCTTGCAGTAAAGGTGGAACGTGGAAATAGGGTTTTCCCTGTTTCAGATAAATCCAGTGATGTTATCAAGGCTCTTGAAAATTATTGCCGTAATGCTGAAATAAAACTTCATGAAAAAGTGGTTGCAATAAAACCTCAATCTGATAAGTTTTTGGTAAAGACAGAAAAGTCATCTTATACCTTTGACAAGGTGGTAATTGCCACTGGTGGTAAATCCTATTCGGCAACAGGAAGCAGTGGCGATGGGTATAAATTTGCAAAGATGTTAGGTCATAATGTTGTTAGCCTTGTGCCAGCGCTTGTACCTATTGAACTTAAAGATAAGGTTTCTGATATGCAAGGCTTGCCTCTTAAAAATGTAACCTTGTATGCTGTGGCCGATGGCAAAAAATATTCATTTTTTGGAGAGATGCTCTTTACCGACATTGGTATTACAGGGCCGATTGTGCTTACAATGTCAAGTTACATAAATAGGGCGAAGAATGTAGATTTGTATATTGACTTCAAGCCAGCACTTAGTGAAGAACAGTTAGATGCAAGGCTTTTGCGTGAATTTGAGGCGGGGAAGAATAAAACCTTATTTAATATTTTAAGAACTCTTCTTCCTAAAAATTTTATAAAATTCTTTTTATCAAAAGCGGAACTTAACGAACAGCGACAGGCAAATTCAATCACAGTTATGGAAAGAAGAATGCTGAAAACATTGTTAAAGCACTTTCCGCTTGCATATAAAGGATTATATCCTATTGACGCTGGGGTAGTTACAAGTGGAGGGATTGACTTAAAAGATGTTAATCCGTCCAGTATGGAAAGTAAAATCCATAAAGGGTTGTACTTTATAGGAGAGGTGCTTGATGTAGATTGCCTTACAGGTGGGTTTAATTTACAGATAGCCTTTTCCACTGCATATGCCTGCGGTCAAGCGATAATAAAGGAGGTAAAAAATGTTTAGAATAGCACAGTTTATAGTTGGATTTTTTATGAAGATATTTTTCCCAACAAAAGTGGTTGGAAAGCAGAATTTACCAAAAACGGGGAGCATAATATCTTGCAATCATATTTCAAACCTAGATGCAATTTTGTTTGCAACAAACACATGGGAAAAGAAATATTACCTTACTAAAAAAGAGTGGTTTAAAAACAAACTTCTTGGTGCTTTTATGAAAAGCATTGGCTGTATTAAAATTGATAGACAGTCCACTGATGTTACTGCAATTAAGAACTGCTTGAAGGTGCTTAAAAGTGGTAAGAAGTTGATTATCTTCCCTGAAGGGACTAGAAATAAAAATGCTGATATGGAACTTGGAGAGGTTAAGCAGGGGGTTAGTATGTTGGCTATAAAAGCGAAAGTGCCAGTAGTGCCTATGTATATTAACCGTAAGCCTAAGATGTTTCATAAAACAATCATTACAATAGGTGAACCTTTTGAACTTGATGCATTCTATGGTCAAAAAGCAAATGAAGAAGTGTTATCGCAAGCAAGTAAATTAGTTGCAGAAAAAATGAAACTATTGCAAGAGCAGGTTACGGAGATTCAAAATAAGAAAAAAGAAAAGCGTAAAAAGAAGATAAAAAAAGAAGCCTAGGCAAGGCTTCTTTTTATTGTTCTAATTCTTTGCTGATTTCTTTTAGTAATTTATAATCTACTTTTGTTATTATTTCATCGGCACTACCATTTGGTTTTGCAAGCAAACTGATTTTATCTTTTATTGATTTTTTAGGTGAGTTTACATATGTGATTTTTTCACCTTTAAAATCGGTAAGTTTTCTTGTTTTGTCAATATTGAATTTGTATTTTGTGCTGTTATGATTTGACATTTGGTTGTGATTTTTGATAATCTATTTACAAAGTGAGATTAATATGAGCGAGAATTTTAATTTAGAAATGATTGATAAAACCTTTACAAGTTATAAAAAAGGGCAAATGTTTGATGGCGTAGTTGTAATCAAACGAGAAGACGGAGTTATCTTTAATATTGGTGGTAAGAATGATGCATTTATTCCAAGGGATGACTTTGATGATTTTGAAAGCCTTAAAATAGGCGATAGGTTTAAAGTGATAATAACCAAACAAAAGAATGAAGAAGGTATGATTGAAGTGTCAAAACATCTTGCAGATGATAAGATGCTTGCAACTCAAAACGCACAAAAACTTAAACTTGGAAGCAGTTTTAGTTTTGTTGCTACTGACACGCGTGATGGCGGTTTGGTTTCTCGTATGGGTGAATATGAGATATTTATTCCTTCTGATGAAATTTTCGTACAAGGTGTGAAAGATGTTCGAAGGCTTGTTGGAAAGCAATTTGACGCTGTTGTTACGGAAATTAACCGCGACGATAAGGTGATTATTGGAAGTGTAAAACTTCTTTCAGAGCAGATTAGGCAAACGAATGAAAGTCTTTTCTGGAACTCTATCTTTATTAATAAGATTGTTAAAGGTAAAGTAAAAAAGATAATGTCTTATGGTGCATTTATTGAAGTGGATGGCATTGATTGTTTCCTGCATATTTCAAACGTTTCGTACAATCGCATCTCTAACCCTAGTGAAGTAATTAAAGAAGGGGAAGAGTATACTTTTAAAGTGATTGAACTTGATAGAGAAAACAAGAAGGTTGCACTCAGTTTAAAAGCACTCCAAGAAAGTCCAAAAGTGCTTGCAATAAAGAGTTTACAGGTAGGACAAAGTTATAGTGGCGAAGTTGTAAAGATACTTAAGTTTGGTGCGATAATAAAACTTGAGAATGGTGCAAGTGGACTTTTGCATATTTCAAATGCTACTGAAGATAAACAAAAACAGATATATGAGATAGTTAAACTTGATGAAAAAGTTGATGTTATTGTGCTTGATAAAGACGAGGCTGAAGAAAGGGTTTCTTTTGCCCTTGTAAACAAAAATAACTAGATGTTGTAGGTTGTCTACACATAATAGGTACAAAATATAGCGAGGCAAGGTATATGGAAGAAGATAAGGTTATTGGTAAAAGGTTTACTCTGCCTTTTCAAAAAAGTGTAATTTTTGCAACTATAGGTTTAATAGTTGTAGGTGCTGGCTGTCTTATTTTAAGTTTTGTGAATGATTCTAAGCCAAAGAATGCTCTTCTATTTTTAGTATTAGGAATACTTGTAATTTTAGTTGCAGTATTAAGTTTAGTTTTAGAGTTGGTGAGATATAAAAAACGCAAAAAGGTGGAGGGGAAGCCTACTGTTGTTATGAATGATGAAAACTCTATAACTCTGACTTTAACAAATGGGAAAGAAACCATTGTTGCTTTAACTGATATTGTTCGTATAAAGGCAAAAAAGCGTATTAGAGTTGGCGGAGTTGTTGTTTACACTGTTAAGACATTTGCTGATGGAAGTTTGATAATATATCTTAATAACAATTCAAAAATCAAGGTGGGCGAGGTCGCTGAGGTTGATAATGTTCAGCAGAAACTTTTTGAATTAAAGAACAAATTATAAAAAGTTTAGTCCAAACTGTTTTGGATTAACGCATGCTGATGTAGCACAGTCGGTAGTGCGACGCATTCGTAATGCGTAGGTCGAGAGTTCGATCCTCTCCATCAGCTCCATATAAACTAAGTGAAAAGTCTTTTATTACACTTATATTTTAATTTATTTGATAAAAAGAAACACTTGTGGCTCATGTTATTGTTCAATAAAAGATGTCAATATAAAATCTTTTAAAAGTTTTGTATGGCAAATGTTTAAACCGATCATAAAAATAGGATAGAATAATAAATTATGAAAAGAAAAAAGTTAATTTTCTGATTATCTTCAATTTTTGTTATCATTCTTGCTGTTGTGATAACAGTTATTTGTTGCTGGCCAGAAAAAGATCAAGAGCCCGCGAGTCCGCTTAAAAGTTATGTCCAAAGCATCAACATTGAAGAAAGTTTACAAAGAATTAGCAATCCCGACCAAGGTTTTTATCATCCAATTAATGTTACTGCAAAAGAAAATGGTATAAACTATGCAAAATGGATTGTCAATGATTCTACACAACTTTATCATTTGAGAATTGATATTAGTGCATTTTCAAAAGCGGTGAATGGAGATGTTGACAAACTTTTGACAAATGAAGTTTTGAATGGTATAGAAGAACTTCTTGGATATTTGAAGCAACAAAGCAAAAGCGCAATAATAAGATTTGCATATGATCCAGGGTTTAGTGGTAAAGCGAACAAGGAAGCTGGGCTTGATATGATAATTAAGCATATAGGGCAAGTTTGCCCAATTTTAAACAAGTTTGAGACTACTATAACTGGGGTTGAAGTGGGATTGATTGGTCCATGGGGAGAGATGCATACAAGCACGATTGCAAACAAAGAGCATATAAATCCTATCATTGATATGTTTTTAGATAAGACAAATAATCTTCCAATTTTAGTCAGAACTCCAAATATGATTTATAATTATTTAGGTATAACACTCAACGATATAGAAAAATACAAGATTGATAACACAAGTAAAGCGTATTGGCTTGGACTGTATAACGACGGTTATTTAGGTTCTTCATCAGACCTTGGAACATACACAGATCGTGAAAAAGAGATTAAGTTTTTAAGTCAACAAACAGATCACTTGCCATTTGGTGGAGAGGTGGTTGCTCCAGATAGCACCCTTCACGATATTGAAAATTGTTTGCCAGAAATGGCTCAAATTCATTTAAATTATTTAAATGTTGAGTGGAATAATTCAGTTATAGATAAATGGAAAAATTCAACTTACACTCAAAGTTGTGGAAAAGATGAGAATTATTATGGGCAGTCTGCCTTCACATATATAGAGAATCATATGGGTTACAGATTTGTTTTGACTAAATCTGTGTTTGAGTTTTCAGACCGCTTTGATAAACTTAATATAAAATTATCTTTGGATAATGTTGGGTTTGGTAATTTAAATAAATCAAAATTTGCGAAAATTTTATTTGTTAATGAAAATAGTGGAATTAAATATTCAAAGCAAATAAAAAAGTTTGATGGTGGAGAGAATATCGATTGTTCGTTAGATATAAATTTTGATGATGGCAAATATCAAGTTTATTTGGCTTTATATGGAGAAGAATTTGATGGAACGACATCTTATAATTTACAATTTGCCAACTGTGACATTTGGGATAATGAATTAAAAGCAAATAAGATTGGTGAAATAGATATAAAAAAGGCATAAAAGTTTTTTGCTAAAAAAAAGTTTGTAAATCACCTCTTTTTACATTTAAGTATTTTCGCTATATACTTTAGCTAAAAAGTGGAATAAAGTTTGAAGGGTATTGTGTAGAGATTTGATTTTCATAAAATCAAAACAAATAAATAAGAATTATGAGTCAAAACCGATACAGGATACAAAGAGATGTGGTATAATTAAATCACGGAGAAAATAGAATGAAAGAATTTTATCTTGATAACACACCTATTACTTATTATATTGATGATACAGCGGGTAATGACTGGGTGGTATTTATTCATGCAGCATTTGTAGACCATGGAATGTTTGAAAAACAATTTGATTATTTTTCTGGAAAATATAATTTACTCGCAGTTGACATTTTAGGTCATGGAAATTCAGTGAAAGCAAAAAAGGGTGACACAATTGAAAAGATGTCATATTGGATAGATCAGATTTTTCAAAAGCATCATATAAAGGCAGCACATTTTGTAGGAGTCTCATTGGGGGCAGTTTTTGTACAAGATTTTGCCAATAGATATGAGGATAAAGTTTTATCGCTTGTATGCTTTGGTGGATATGACATAAACAATTTTGATGCTGAAAAACAAAAGTCCAATTCAAAACAACAAATGAAAATGATATTAAAAGCGATGTTTTCTATAAAATGGTTTGCAAAAGAGAACAAAAAGATTTCTGCATATACAGCAGAGGCACAAGAAGAGTTTTACAAATTGAACCTAAAGTTTAAGAAAAAATCATTGATGTATTTGTCAAAATTGCAGAACATGGTTAATAAATTTCCGAACAAGAAAAGACAATATAATTTGCTTGTCGGTTGTGGGGAGTATGATATTCCTATGGAAATTGATATTGTAAAGGAATGGGCGGAAAGAGAGCGTTGCGATAAAATGATATTGAAAGGTGCTGGGCATTGTGCAAATATGGATATGCCAAAAGAGTTCAATGCATGTTTAGAAAATTTCTGGGAAAAGGAATAGTATAATCAGAAAAACTAATAAAAATGTTTTGTTAGGAGAGATATTATGATAACATTCAAGTGTGAAACAAATAAGGAATTAGAGAAAGAAATAAAGAATAGATTGAGGGAATTTAATAACAGCCAAAGAGAATGGCTTGGAAATAGAGCAGATAAAATCAAAAATAAAAGTTTCTTTGCTTTCGATGGGGATAAATTGATAGGTGGAGCGGTTGGTTATATGGAATATAACTGGTATTACTTGGATTTGTTATTTGTAGAAGGGGCATATAGGAAACAGAAAATAGGAAGTCGATTATTAAGCCAAGTAGAAGATTATGCAAGGAAGGAAAAATTAACAGGTGTAAGAATGGAAACTTGGGACTTTCAAGCACTTGGATTTTATAAATCTAATGGATATGAAATCTTTGGAAAGATTGAAGATTGTCCTCCTGGAACAACAGAATACCATTTAAAGAAGGTTTTATGAATATGCAATTAGAAAAGTCTGGCAAGTATTTAGACAATATTAAAAGTTTATATGAGTCTGCATTTCCTGAAAATGAAAGATGTAACTTTAATTATTTATTAAATGAAAGATATTCTGATTATGAAATGTTTGCAATAATAAAAGAAAATAACTTTGTTGGATTTGTTTTTGTTGCTTTCTATAAAGACATTGCGTATGTAAATTATTTTGCAATCAAAGAGGAATTTAGAGGTCGTGGGTATGGTTCTATGGCGTTGGGGCTAGTAAAAGAAAAATTCCACAATTATAATATTATGCTTAGTATTGAAAAGCCTGTTTCTGAAATACAGAAGAGAAGGTTGAGGTTTTATCAAAAAAATGATTTTGTTATTACAGGGTTTGAATTAAAATCAAACAATGTAGAATTTCAAGTTATGTGTTATGGTAAATATAATTTAGAGTTCTTGTTGGAATTTTTTAAATTAAATTTCCCAAATGCGGAATATCTATAAGCGAATATCATCAACGTCAATAATAGATATTCTGTATAAGGCAAGTAAAAAACACTCTCTAAAAGAATGCCTTTCACTTAAAAAATACAACATAATGAGGTATGCAAGACAGTATAGTCGCAATATATAGGTAGATTATTTTTATTTTGATTTTTGAAACACAATTAGGATAAGGAGGTGCTGTATAATGTATGGACCTGATAAAAACAAAATCTTTCCAAATGAAAGGTTGAAAGAATTATGCTTTATTAAAAATACCATTACAAGAAAGAATATTATTGTTGGTGATTATACTTATTATGATGATAAAAATGGTGCAGATAAGTTTGAAGAACATGTGACTCACCATTATGATTTTGTTGGAGATAAACTCATTATTGGAAAATTTTGTAGTTTAGGTAGTGGTATTGAATTTATTATGAATGGAGCAAATCATAATATGAGTGGATTTTCAACATATCCTTTCAATATTTTTGCTAATGGTTGGGAAAGGATTCAACCGAATTTATCAGACCTCCCATTAAAAGGGGATACAATTATTGGTAATGATGTTTGGATTGGTCAAAATGTAACAATTCTTCCAGGGGTAAAAATTGGAGATGGGGCAATTATTGGGGCAAATTCGGTTGTGGCAAGAAATGTTCCCGCGTACTCTGTTGCAGTGGGGAATCCTTGTAAAGTTGTTAAGCAGAGGTTTGATGATAAAACCATTGAAGAACTTGAAATCATACAATGGTGGAATTGGAATGAAAAGAAAATTTTTGATAATCTTGAAGCCATTGTTGGAAATGATATTGAAAAACTGAAAGTTGCAAGGTAAGATAAATAAGCATTATGGAAAATTTGTGATTTTATTTTACATATTCTATAAAAATATGTATATTTAAAATAGAGGAGAAAATTATGAAATGGTATATTGATTGTGGTTCATCTACAATAAAAACACATAAATATGAGGCGGGCAAGGTTGAACTTGTTGAAGAGCATTCTATATACATGAAGAATGGGTATTCTAAAGAAAATGGTATTACTGAAGAGAACATTAACGCCCTTGTTGCCTATCTAAAAGATTTAAAGAACAGAAGGTCTTTGGTTTTTGAAAACACCTTTATATTTGCTACTGGTATTTATCGTGAGATTCCAGAAAAACAACGTCAATATATTGTTGCTTTAATTAATGATAAGGTTGATTTATATTTTAATATTATAAGTCATGGTATTGAAAATTATTATTTAGGCAAGGCTATGGAAGCAGATTATAACAATAAGAAGGTTATGGTTATTAATATGGGTGGTAAGACCACAGAGCTTGTTACTTTTGAGAATAATCAAATTACAGGGCGTAAAAATTTGAAGGTGGGTGTTGCTGATTTATTAAACAATTTTCCAAACTCTAATGATAAATATTCTATGGCCAAGATTGAAGATATGGTAAATTTTGTAAAGCAAAGAATAGAGAATGAAAGTTTTGATACTGATTATGATTGTGCGATTTTCACAGGTGGAGAATTAAGGTTTGAAAAGTTAACAGGATATAAACTTGAAAACAACGATTTATTTAATGATGGTATTCATGATAAGAAAGTAAGTTTTGAAAACTTTGTTAAGGGAAATGAAAAGATATTCTATAAGATGACCTTGCAACAATTATATGATTTAATGCCTAGTAATCCAAAATGGATGGATGGTGCAAGGGCAGGGGCTGTTCTTCCACAAGCCATTTTTGAAAGGGCGAATATCAAAACGATTATTCCTTCAGATTTGAATCTTATAAATGGTGTTATAAGGGATTTGGGATAAAAAAATAATCGCCACGATTTGTGCGATTGAGTGCTTTCTTTTATGTATTGGGGTAGTCAAATTTTGACTACCTTTTTTTGTTATTAACAGCATCTGAAGATTTTGAAACAACAACATCTTCGTTGCTCTTTATGACAGTTGCAATTACAGTTGCATTTAGGTCTATGGCAATTACATTCATGTTTAGATTGTTCGCAACAGTTCCAGTTAGAGTTGTTGTATGATCTAAAGTCTTCTCGTTTATCACTGAAATTATCATTAAAATTGTTGTTAAAAGACATATCATTTGGATAGCCATTATAATTCATCTCATTATAATAAGGTCTGAAATCATTGCAACAGTTATCATTTAAATTAAAGTTCATTATATTCTCCTTTGTAATTTAGAAACACGATTTTCATGTTTCTAAACTCATAATATGTTAAAAGAAGTTGTTGTGTGTATGATATTAAAAAAGGAGATAAAAATCTCCTTTTATTTCTTATTAGATGTTGTTGAATTTTATGCTAGTTGAATTATTGAAAGGTTTGCACCAGCACCAGTTTGAAGAATGGCGGCTGTAACTAAACCGAATAATTGAAGAGATACTGTTGAGCCTGCGGTTAAGTTTACAATAACGCTGTTATTAAAACTAGATACTGTTAGTACAGGGGCTATTGTAGAAGGTGTATAAGCAGTACCATTTATGAGAATCCTTGAGCCTACTGCAAGGCCTGCAGTTAAATGAATTTCATAATTGATTTGATATTTACCTGCAGTAGCAACAGTAAATTCAGTATTGGCACCATTTATAGTTATTCCAGCAGTTGTTATTTGGTTGCTTGGAAGAGGTACTGTTGTTCCGTCAAGAATCACTGCGATAGTAGCACCTGTAGTATTAGATGCAAATGCAGAGTTTGCGGTAATATTTGGACCAGTTGCTCCAGTAGCCCCAGTTGCTCCGGTAGCACCAGTTGCGCCGGTAGGGCCAGTAATACTTAATCCAGTAGCCCCAGTTGGGCCTGTAATGCTAGCGCCTGCAGGTCCTGTCGCTCCAGTCGGACCTGTAATGCTAGGGCCTGTGGCACCAGTAGCACCAGTTGCGCCGGTAGGGCCAGTAATACTTAATCCATCCGCACCAGTAGCACCGGTAGGTCCGGTAACGCCAGTCGCCCCAGTAGGTCCGGTAGGGCCAGTAGCACCGGTAATGCTTAAGCCGGTAGGGCCAGTTGGGCCTGTGACACCAGTCGCGCCAGTAGCACCTGTAGCACCTGTAATACCAGTTGCTCCAGTCGGACCTGTAATGCTAGGGCCTGTGGCACCAGTAGCACCGGTGGCGCCCGTAGGGCCTGTTACGCCTTGTATACCTTGAAGTCCCTGTACGCCTTGAGGGCCAGTAGGGCCAATAAGTCCAGTTGGACCTGTAATACCAGTTGCGCCAGTAGCACCAGTAGGACCAGTAGCACCTGTAATGCTTAAGCCAGTAGGGCCGGTAGGGCCAGTCGCTCCAGTAGGGCCTGTTGGACCAGGGATTCCTTGAGGGCCTTGAGGGCCACGTGGACCAGGAACAAATACTTCGCTTGTGGCCATAGTTGGTACAAAGCCACCATGGTTACAGCAAGGTTTATTGCAACAACATCTATTGTTTCCATTAAAAATAAACATACATATAATTCCTTTTAGGTAAGACAAACTCTCACCTAATGTCATACTATTCAGTTTAATATAAAAATGTTTGTTAGTGGGCTTAAATGTTTTATTTTATTTTGAATTATAAAGATTACATGTTAAAATATTAATAGCGTAAAAGCTATTTGTTGAAAAGGAGAAAATAAATGATAGTAGCACTTACTGGCGTTACAGGCAACATGGGTAAGCAAGCGTTGAGAGAAGTTTTAAAAATAGAAGAGGTTGAAAAGGTTAGAGTTCTTGTTTCGCCTAATGATAGGAGAATTAAAGAGTTAAAGAAAAATAATAAGAAACAATTAAATAGAATTGAAATCCTTTTAGGGAATATTTCAGATGCTGAAATTTGTAAAAAACTTGTTGATGGGGCTGATTATGTTGTTAATATGGCGGCTGTAATTCCGCCTCATTCAGATCAGCATCCAGAGAAGGCGATAGAATGTAATCAGGTGGGGGTGGATTGCCTTGTTTCAGCCATTGAGAAGGCACAGGTTCAACCTAAGTTTATTCAGATATCTACATTGGCTTTGTATGGTAATCGTAATGAAAAACGACCTTGGGTTAGGGTTGGCGATCCACTTATGGTAAGTCCTTTTGATATCTATTCAGCAACTAAACTTAGAGGTGAGTTTAGGGTTCTTGAAAGTGATATTAAGAACTATGCAGTAATTCGTCAAACAGCAATGCTTCATACAAATATGCTTAGTGATAATATGAGTGATGGTCTTATGTTTCATACCTGCTTTAATGCACCGCTTGAATGGTCGACAGCAGAAGATTCTGGACTTTTAATTGCAAATATTATTCGCCGTGATATGAAGGAAGATTTATCTAAAAAGTTTTGGCATAAGTGTTTCAACCTTGGTGGAGGACTTTATAACTGCGTTACTGGTTACGATGTACTTAACGACGGCTTTAAGATGATAGGCGGTTCTGTTAAGGACTTCTTTGAACCTCAGTTTAATGCAACAAGAAACTTTCATGGTACATGGTTCTATGATAGCAAAGTGCTTGATGATCTCTTCCATTATCAAAGACAAAGTACTGCAGATTTTTGGAAACAATTTGAGAAGAGTCATAAGATATTTAAGGTTGGTAAGATAGTTCCGAAAGGACTTATCAAAAAGTTTGCAATTAAAAGACTTTTTAAAAGTCCAAACTCTGTGGCTTATTGGAAAAAGCATAAGGATAGTGCAAAACTTTATGCATATTTTGGTGGTGAAGATAAATATGATGCAATATCAAAGGATTGGTCGAAGTTTAATCTGCTTATTGAAAATAAAGGGATGAATGGAGAAAGATTAGATCTTGCAAAACTTAAAGATCCTAAGAATGCAAATCTTGTTGATATTGGTTATGATCCTAAAAAAGAGGTTGGGCTTAAAGAACTTAAAAATATCGCTGAAATGCATGGCGGAAAATTATTGTCTAAAAAATGTAATAGTGTTTTAGATAAACTGCAATGGCAAAACAGTGATGGCGAAAAGTTTACAGCAAGGGGGTATACTGTTATGGCAGGGCATTGGCTAAACCCAACTTATACTTCAAACTGCTGGGATTTTGATAGGCTTGCTAAAAAAGATAAAATTTACGCTCAAGCCTGGTATGATAGTCATGACACAGATGAAGATAAATTCTACTATTACGATGAAAATTTTGATGCAAAATTTGAGGATATAAAAAAATGAAAGTTTTAATATGTTATTTTTCAGGTACTGGAAACACACGTAGGGTTGTAAATAAGTATACAGATTGTTTAAGACAGAAAGAGGTTGATGTTGATGTATATAAAATAGAAGATGTTTTATATAATTCAAATCAACAGCCTGTCAACTTTGATGAATATGACATGGTAGGTATAGGCTATCCTGTTCATGCGTTTAACGCACCGTCTATTGTTATTGATTTTGTAAAGCATATGGCAAAGCAAAAAAATAAACATAAGGCTTTTATTATCAATACTTCTGGAGAGCCTTTAAGACTTAATAATATATCCTCTCTGAAGATTAGAAGAATGCTTAAAAGACGTAATTATGAAGTGACTAATGAGTTTCATTATTGTATGCCTTACAATATCATTTTCCGCCATACTGACCTTATGGCGTATAAGATGTGGAACTATGCAGAAGGCTTAATTCCTATGGATTGTGACACGCTTTTAAGTGGCAATAAAACCAAACTTGGTTATGTGCCTATGGGGCGTCCACTTGCTTGTATATTTAGGGTAGAGCATTGGGGCGGTCGTGTTAATGGCAAACGATACAAGGTAAATGATAATTGTGTTAAGTGTCAAATGTGTGTGAAGATTTGTCCTACTAACAATATAAGAATTGAGAATGGCGAATTTAAATTTGGTAAAAACTGCCTTATGTGTATGCGTTGTGCGCACTTATGCAGCAGGGATGCAATTAAGATTGGCTGGTTTAATAAGTGGAAGGTGAATGGTGCTTATAATTTCCAAAAGCCTACCGAAGAGGAAGAAAATAAGCATAAGCGTTATTGTAAGAAAGCGTATGCAAAATATTTTAAGGATTGCGAACATAGGCTTGGATTTTTAAAGGATGAACAAAAGAATAAAAAATAGGAGTGGGATTTGCCACTCTTATATTTTTTGAAAAATATGTAAACAATACTTGACATTGTGTGCTTGATAGTATATAATGGTAATGTAAAGTAAACTTTACATATTATAAAAGGAGGTAAATATGGAAAAAGAAGAAGTTTTAGAAAAGGCATCAAAGAAAAAGGCTTTAATAGGGGAAATGGAGAACCAAAAAATAGGTAAGGTTAATTGGATCTCAATGATGGTGGCTTCAATTGTGGCTGGTGGACTTTGTATAGCACAAGGAGCACTCGGTTATCCTGCAGGAGTATATGCAATACTTGCAATTTTTTCTACATGGTCTTGTGTGTTTTATACTCTTCAATATTTTGTCGCTAAAAGGCCTTGGGGAGTGCTGATTGGCTCGGTTTTAACAGGGCTTGCTGCAATTGGCTTGATTATTTGTTTTATTCTTGCTAATATATATGCATGGTGAAGAATATGAATAATGACTTGATATTAAAAAATAATCTAAAAGAGGCTAGAACACAAAAAGGACTTTCGCAAGAAGAACTTGCAAAGCAGGTTGGGACTACACGTCAAACTATCATAGCGGTGGAAAAAGGGCAGTTTAATCCGTCAGCAAAACTGGCAATACTTTTATGTTTTGCACTAGATAAAACTTTTGAAGAATTGTTCTATTTCTAAAAGACCTGATTTTCGGGTCTTTTTTAATAGTTAGATTTAATTTGACTTGTTATGAAGATTTATGATAAAAATAAAATATAAAAATTTTTCAAAAAATTTTGAAAAACCCCTTGACTCTCCAGTTTACTGTAATGTTAAGATAGGGTCAAGCAAGGAGGAAATATGCTTAAAATAGGTGATGTGGCAAAGCTTACAGGTATCCCAGTAAAGACAATAAGGTACTGGGAAGAGTTTGGCCTTATCAAACCTTCTTATGTTGATGAGTATACCGGTTATCGTCAATTTGATGAGAAAGATATAGAAAGATTAAGCCAGATTGTTTACCTTAAAAATCTTGGATTTGAACTTAAAGAGATTAAAAATCTTGATGAAAAAGTGATAAACCAAAAAACAAAATCTCTTCAAGAAAAAATCAGACAGATCAAAAATAGTATAGTAGAAATTTCTTCCCTGCAAAAAGATAAAAGGGGGGAGTATATTATGAAAAATTTTGTGAATGATGAAAACGCAATTGGACATTGGAAACTTTTGGGACTTGCTGATACGCAAGAAGAAGCAAAAGCGTTAAAGTTGAGGCACAATCATGATTTTAAAATTGAAGATATGTATCTAATGGAAAATGGTAAGGAATACTGGGTTCTTGCTTGGACGAAAGGGGCGATTTTTATTAATGATCGTAAAAATCCTTATGAAATAATTGACGATAAAATGATTGTTGCTCTTACTTATGATGGTGAAGTGGATTGTTATGCGGTATATGAAATGGTGGATAACAAGAAACACAAAATGCAAGATTTTATGAGAATAGATAATGTAGACTTGCCGTTTGTGTTGGATAAGAAAGCTATTGGTGTTTGGAAATATTTTGATTTTATTAGAGATCCGAAGGAATTTGACCCTACTAAGAAAGTATGGGGGCCGGCTTTTGTTAAACAACTTTCAATTCTTGAGAATGGAGAAGTATTCTTTGAATATAAAGATAAAGATGTTTTTAAACATAAATGGACCAAAGGACATATTTTTAACGATTGGAACGAAGAGAATAGAACGGATATGAAGTACTCAATAGTTAAAAAAGAAGATATTGAATATCTTATTATGGAATGGAAAAGCGGTGACTATCAATATGGTGGAATTATCTCTGGCTATTATGTTTTCAAAAAAGAGGCTTAAAAGCCTCTTTTTTCTATATGTTGTATCAGTTATGCGTGCATACTAGTGATATTTAGTGTAGTATTGTGTTTTTCCAAGTTTCAAAATTATATCTTGGATTGGCTGGACTGGTGGAAGGCATACAATATACGGGAATGTCAGTTGTGTAATTTTCTATAAATAGATTGTAAGCTGTTTTGCCATTGCATAGTATTTTTTCTACCTTTGTGTTGGGTGGTAAGAGTGGTGCGAAAGCACCTGTTTTAAGTGAGGATTTTTCAAGAGCGGAATCGGAAGATCCTGTGAGGTCGCTTTCAATAATCACATCATAAAGTGCGATATGGTATTTATGTAAAAATGAAATTTTGGAGGGTATATCGTCTTTAATTTTCTCATTAAAAACTTGTGAAAGCATCTTCCAAAATCGGTTTTGTTTATGTCCATAATAAAAGCCGACCTCCCGACTTTTTACGCTAGGGAAACTTCCTAAAATTAATATCTTTGAATTTTTATCATAAACTGGCTTAAATCCTTGATGCATTTTTCTCTCTTTTTATTTGGAATTTTTACAACTATTTGTTACAATAATAAAAGAATACTATTATTTACTATATATGTCAAGAAAGTCTTAATAAAAGGAAGTATGTATGTTTAATATAGCTATAGATGGATTTGGTGGTAGTGGAAAGAGTACGATTGCCGTAGGAATTTCTGAAAGGTTTAATTTTAAAGTGCTTAATACGGGTTCAATTTATAGAGGGCTTGCTTGTGCGTATTTAGAGTTGGGGTTATCGAAAGAGCCTAACGAACAAATTATCCATGATTTTATAAGTAGGGCTGAGATAGATGTGTTCTTTGTAGGAAAAGAACAACATGTTGCTGTGAATGGAAAGGATTATACGGGTAGTTTAAGACTTGAAGAAACAAGTCGTTTTGCTGCGATTATTTCACCATTTCCAGAATTACGTGAGGCAGTTAAAATAGTGCAACAGGATTTTGCAAGAAAGTATAATTGTGTTATTGAAGGGCGTGGGGTTGGAATTGATGTACTTCCAAATGCAGACTTGAAACTTTTTATTACTGCAACCCCAGAGGTGAGGGCAATGAGAAGGTATAATCAAATAAAGGACACGCCTGATGCACCTAGTTTTCAGCAGATATTAAAGGACTTAAACGCCAGAGATTATGCTGATGAACACAGAGAACATGGTGCAAATGTTCCTGCAAAAGACGCTGTTATATTTGATACAACAAATTTGACGCTTGAAGAATCGCTTGATATAGTTGAGAAACTTGTTAGGCAAAAAATGAATAATAAAAAACAATCCTGATTGAGGATTGTTTTTTATGTATTAATAAGTTATAAAAAGGGCTGTGGCGTGCCACTTAAAATTTAACAACGCCACCACTTATTTGGTAACATTCGCCAGTAATAAATGAGGCTTTATCACTTGCAAGAAAATATATAAGGTTTGCGACATCTTCAGGTTGTCCTATTCTGCCAAGAGGGGTGCTTTCTATGATAGATTTTCTGTCTTCTTCGTTATATCCTTTTGTCATATTGGTATCAATACAACCCGGGGCGACAGCGTTGACGCGTATTCCTAGTGATGCAACTTCGCCAGCAATGGATTTGGTTAACCCGATAACGCCTGCCTTTGCTGCTGAATAGATGGCTTCACATTCTCCACCAGTTAATCCATATATTGAGGAAACGTTAACGATGTTTCCATGTTTTTGTGGCATCATGTATTTCAGTACCTCGCGATTGACAAGGATAGTTCCTCTAAGATTTACGTTTAAAATATCGTCGATTTCTTTAGTGCTTTTTTCAGAGAGAAGTTTTACCTTTTCTGCTTTGCCACTATTGCATATCACCGCATCTATGTATGAAAAACTTGCGAAGATTTCTTTTATGCATTTTTTGATATTCTCTTCGCTTGTTTGGTCTAGTTTGAAAGATTTAACTTCAACATCAAATTTCTTAAGTTCGCTTTCCAACTTCTTCGTGCTGTGGGTGTTGTAGGTGAGTGCAACGTTATATCCGTTCTTTGCAAATTCTCTTGCTGTTGCACTTCCTATTCCGCCAGATGCACCTGTGATAATTACTGTTTTCCTTAGCATATATAACATACTCCTATTGCAGGGCCGATATGTGATGCAACCACAGGGCCAACTTCGCCCTCATAGGTTGGCACATCAAACAGCCCTTTTAGTTTAGATTTTAACAAGTCGAAAAATTTACTGTTGGCTATATGAATTATAAATAGCCTTTTGATGTTTTGTGGTATCATTGATATAAGTTCTGAGATTGCTTTGTTTATACCGATTATCTTTTTAGGGCAGGATAGAACCCCTTGATTGAAAGATAAGATAGGTTTAATTTGAAGAAGAGAGCCTATTGTTGCACTTACCTTACCTATACGCCCACCACGTTTTAAATACTCAAGTGAATCAGGTACAAATGATACTTGGCTTCCTATTTGTAATTTTGCGATTGCATTTACAATTTCTTCACGGCTCATTCCGCTGTCAATCATGTCTTTGGTTTCCATGATTAGTCCCCAAGTTGTTTGACAACAATTTTGTGAATCTATGACGGTGATTTTATCTGGCTCTTTGCATTGATTCTTGCCAAGATTTGCAACGCTGTTTGTGCCAGATAGTGTTGAGGATATGGTAAACACAATAGCCTCATCGCCGTTATCTATAACATTATTATATACATCTATAAAGTGAGATAGAGATGGTTGACTTGTTTTAGGGAAAGTTTTATTTTTTGTGAACTTTTCAAAGAAACTATTGTATGAACCTGGCAAGCCTTCATCAAATTCTTCTTCATTAAAAAGTACTCTGAGAGGGATTACGGTTATATCATTTTGTAATATATATTCTTCTGGAATGTAGGCAGTGGAATCGGTTATGATTTTTATCATTATATCTCCTATTTATTTAATAATTTATTTTAGCATATTGTAATAAGATTATCCTAACAACTTTTGATAAGATTAAAAATAATTTTTTGTGTAAAATTATAATTGGTTTAAGTTGCGACATGATACGACAAAAGTTATGTGTTGATATAAAATATGTCTTAACTTTAATTTTATTAATAACAAATTGTAATTTCTATGGCACTACAAAAATATAGTTTAATGAATTTTATTATTTAATTTAATTTGAAATTATTTAACTTTATGTTAAAATCATCTTTGTATATGAAAGAAGATAAAGAAAAGAAGTCTATTATGTCGGCAATCAAATTGTTGTGGAGTGTGATGACACCTTCACAAAAGTTTTTGTGTATCCCGTTATTTTTTGCACTGATGGCAAGGCCTTTTGCTATGCTTATGCCTGTTCAATGTATTGCCTCTATAATCTCAAAAATGGAAGGCGGGGTTGTGCAGATTTTTGGTATAACTCTACCTGAAAGTTGGAGTGTTGAAATAATTGCTTTATTTTCATTTTCTTTAATTTTTATAATTTGGCTTATTGGTGTAACAGCATATTATTGTTTATGGACGGCAAGTGGAAAACTTACAAATCAACTTAATAACAAGGCTCTTGATTGGACTCTTTCGCCACGAAAAAATTCAAATATAGAAATGACTAAGGGTGAATTTTGTTATCTTATTAAGAGTGCTACTGAAAACATTTCTGATTTTGTAGAAACTTTGTTTATTTCTATTATACCACCGATTGCATCTTTTGTGTTGTCAATAATTTATATTGGACTTATTGATTGGATAGTAATGCTTATTGTGCTTTGTATAAGCGTTATACTTATGTTGTTTGCATATACAAGGGTCCGACTTGAAAGAAAATTGATTGAAAACGGTGAGGTTTATAGAGGAAAAATTAACAACTTGTTTTTGAATAGTGTGACAAATCTTCCGTTTTTAAGTTTATTCAAGTGTCAATTATATGAAAAGGAAATTTTGAAAAAACATAATAATAATTATTACTCTAACTTAAAAAAGCGAACTTATATACAGTGGACTTATTGGCTTATTGTTATGTTTTTTGAATATTCCTCAATGGCTGCTGCTGTTATAATTGCAAATAATCATGCAACGACAAATGTATTTTCTGTTTCTTCTGCAATTTTGCTTCTTGGATATATTCTTAATGTGTATGACCCGATTGAAAGTCTGGGGTACAATATTTCTTCATTACAGCAAGGCGCAATAAAAATAAATCGTATAAAGCTTGTTAAGCCAAGTGAAAATTCTTTAATAGAACCTTCAAAAAATAAAGTTGTAATAGATAAGATAGACAAAATAGAAGTCGTAAACATGTGTATAGAACAAGGCTCTTTTAAGTTGGATAATGTAAATTTAACTTTCAAAAAAGGGGATATGGTGGCACTTGCTGGGGCAAGTGGTTCGGGTAAAACATCTATTATTCAAGCACTTTTAGGACTAAGAGAACACAAGAGCGGGCATATAATAATAAATGATGAGTTTGAATTTGAGTCTTTATTCTTTGATGAGGATAAAATTTCTTATGCTTTGCAAGAGATGCAACTTTTTGATAGAAGTTTGGAAGAAAATATCTTTTATCCTAATCTAACAAAAAGTAAAGAGGCTAACCGCATATTAAAAACATTAGAACTTGATAAACTTATTGAGCGAAATATGAATAGGTCAGAAGAAGTGGAGCAAAAACTTTCTGGTGGTGAGAAAAAACGTATTAATATCGCACGTGCAATGATTAAGCCTGCACAGTTATATATATTTGATGAACCAACAAATGAACTTGATAAAAAGAATGTTGAAAAGGTTATTAAAATCTTAAAAAAATTACAAAGCGATGCTATTGTTGTTGTAATTTCACACGATTCAAGACTTCTTGAGAATTGTAATAAAGTTTTTTATTTTTAATTAGAGTAAAAACGAACTTAGATGAGTCTAAGTTCGTTTTTTGCTATTTTAAAAAGCCTTTAATTATCAACTCTTCCGCTTCGTCTTTGTTTAGTCCAAGCGTCATAAGTTTGGTTATTTGTTCGCCTGCGATTTTGCCGATTGCTGCTTCATGTACTAGGCTTGCATTCACGTCTTTTGCAACAATTTTAGGCGTTGATTCTATCACCGCATTATTTAGGATTATGCCGTCACATTCAACATGACCAAAACATTCGTTGTTTCCTATTACATTTGAAATGAATTTTTGTTTTGAGTTGTCTTTTGCTACTGAACGGCTTACAATATTTACGCTTGCATTTTTGCCCACTAAATTTGCAGTGAAGTGGGTGATTGCGGTTTGTGTGTTGGTGGTTAAAATCTTTTCAGTAACAAGCAGTTTCGCATTGTCTTTTATTTTTGCTTTTGTTATTCGATTTGAATAGGTTACTCCGCCAAGTTGATATGTTTCCATTTCAAATTCGCTTGATTCTTCCATAACAATATTTGTGGTCGGATTAAGGATTTTTCCGACACCTTCTTTTCCTAAACCAAGGTGCTTTTCTATATATTTTACCTTACAACCTTTCTCAAGGTGAAAAGAGTGAATCCCGTCATGCTGGCTTGTTTCGTTTGCACTATTATGAATTCCGCAACCTGCAATTATGCTCACTTCTGCGTTTTCGCCGATATAGAAGTCATTATACACAAGGTCATTAAAACCGCCTACAGTGATTATAACGGGAATGTGTACGCTTCTATTTTTGACATTGGGTTTAACTATAATATCAATTCCGCTTTTATCAGGTTTAGGCAGAATCTCTATTTCGGAAGTTGATTTTCTTTTAAGAGCCTGTCCGTTTTTTCTTATATTAAAACTTCCTTGGGGCACACCATGAAGATTTGAAATTTGCTCTAATAAATCTTTATCTATCTTATTCATTTTTGCCTCCACTAAGTTTGTAGCAAATATTCTTAGATTCCAGTTGTTTAATCATTGTTTTTGCTTTTCCTTGAATAGGGCTGTCGTTTGCATTAAGAATAACAATATTATCTGCAATCTCTAAAATCTTTCTTTGATGGCTGACAATGATGACGGTTTTGTTTTTTAGTTTTTGGAATATGCTGATAAGCCCTTCAAAACTCCATAGGTCTATTCCAGCTTCTGGTTCATCAAACAAAAACACTTCGCCACCTTTTGCAAGGGCGATTGCAAGTTCAATTCTTTTAAGTTCTCCACCTGAGAGGGTGTCATCAAGAGGGCGGTCAAGATAATTTCTTGCACAAAGTCCAACCTCTGCAAGATACTGGCAGGCATCTTTGACTTTATTGTTTTTACGGCTTGCTACATTAATAAGGTCTTTTACAGTTAACCCTTTAAATTTAACGGGTTGCTGAAAAGCAATCGTGAAACCATTGTTTGCCCTGTATGAGGTATCAAGATTTGTTATATCTTTTCCGTTATAAAAAATCTTACCGCTACTTGGCGAAGCGATTGCCATAAGCAGTTTTATGAGTGTTGATTTTCCGCTTCCATTGTGACCTGTGATTGCGGTGATTGTATTTTCTTCAAATTGAAGATTTATATCTTTAAGGATTTGCTTTTCTTTGCCGTCCTCAATTACTGAATAACAAATATTTTTTAATTCTATCATATTAAAATGATAGCACCTTATTTTGTTTGGGTCAAATAAAAATGCAAATTTTATGCACGAAAAATGGTAACTACGCAATATATATAATATGATTGAAATTTTGAAACTTTTTGATTTATCTCATACAAGAGCACAAGAGTTTATGAGATTTTTTACTTTTGCAAGCGTGCCTAGAATAGGTATGTTTGTTGCGGCTTTGGGTAGGTCTCTGAATCACGATGAGTTTAAAGAGGTTTGTCCTAATGTATGGATACATAAGGATGCGTCTATTGCGAAAAGTGCAAAACTATTAGCACCATGCATTATTGATGCAGGAAGTGAACTTCGCCATTGTGCATTTATCAGAGGTGGAGTGCTTGTTGGTAAAAATTGTGTGGTGGGTAATTCGGTAGAACTTAAAAACTCTATACTTTTTGATGGGGCTCAAGTACCACACTTTAATTATGTTGGTGATAGCATTTTGGGATATAAGGCTCATTTGGGGGCAGGGGCGATTACATCAAACATAAAGTCAGATAAAAGCAATGTGACTATTCAAAATGGAACAGAGAAAATTGACACTGGACTACGTAAATTCGGGGCGTTGGTTGGAGATAATGTGGAGGTTGGTTGCAATAGTGTTTTGAATCCAGGGACAATTATAGGTAAAAATACCAGCATATACCCACTTTCCTCCGTGAGGGGTGTAATCCCTGAGAATTGTATCTATAAAGGTAAGAATGATATAATTGAAAAATGCTAGTTATTTTATTCTAGCATTTTTTAATCTTCTTTTTTGGGAGTGGGGTGATTTGCTCTAAAATATTAACAACTTTAACGGACAGTTCATGGTTTTCTATATCAAGAATATAATGCTCTTTTGCACCCGCATAAGGAATCCCAACTTCTGCATTTTCTAATAATTTTTCAACTTGATTTAACTTTTTAACATATACTGTATTGTCGCAAACAAGAAGCACTGGTTTATCATTTACGTAAACCATATATTCACCAAACATCTTTTTGTATCTAACAAGCCAGTTGCCTTCAATCTGTTCGCAAACAAACTCAATGTATTCTTGTGATGTTGCCATCATTTTTCTCCTTGTGATTTTGGTTTGAATTTTTACAACTAATAGTAATGTGGCAAATGCCAAACAAAACTGCAAAGATAATAAGTGGAATTGAACTTACCATTATTCCGCAATAGAGAAATAAAAGGGTAGGCGTAATTGATAGCCATAAGTTTTTCGCTAGACAGTTGTTTTTGTGGAAAATAATCCAGCCTAGGTAATATATGACGATTATCACTCCACCTATTGTTAAATAGAATAGAAGGGCGTTATCAAACCAGAAACCAAAATATGTGTATGGTATATTGAAAACCATAAACAACATACAACCATATCTTCCGATTTGTTCTAAAATTTGTAGAGGCTTATTGTTGAAATTGTTGTTAAACGCACCTTTATTAACAATTTGTAGTATAATATTTGGTATCAAAATAAGTATAACTGCAATAAGACCATAATAGTTAAACCATGACATGACTATATATTACTTGTTTTTGTATCAAAAGGCAAATTATTTAGTGGAAAATAATAAAACAATTCTATTAGAAAATTTTTCAAAAAAGTTGTAAAAATCCTTGACATATTTCCTTATTTATTATAAAATGACCTAGCAAGCATGTTTTTCGGGGTGTGGCTCAGTTGGTAGAGCGCGTGGTTTGGGACCATGAGGTCGGGGGTTCGAGACCCTCCACCCCGACCATGACTTTTAAGTCATAAAGATGCTTGCATAAAGAAATTGGACCTTTAGCTCAGTTGGTTAGAGCAACCGGCTCATAACCGGTCGGTCCGGGGTTCGAGTCCCTGAAGGTCCACCAGAGTTTTTAACTCAAATCCTTTACAAAGGACAACTCCGCTTCTTACTAAAAGTCCAAATTATGTATGGCCCAATAGCTCAGTTGGTTAGAGCGCTAGCCTGTCACGCTAGAGGTCGTGGGTTCGAGCCCCATTTGGGTCGCCATTTTCCTTTTAGAAGGAATTGCCCTTAAAAGTTCTTTAGGGCAAAAATCAAATTGCCCTGATAGCTCAGTCGGTAGAGCAAAGGACTGAAAATCCTTGTGTCGGTGGTTCGATTCCACCTTAGGGCACCAA
>CAOJXO010000006.1 GCA_948465545.1 uncultured Bacillota bacterium | reverse complement strand
TAAATCAAAGAAAGAATTATAATGGCTCAACAACATCTTCATTGGGCAGTGTAGGCTCAACATCAGGTAATAATGCATATGCCGATTCGTGGCTGCGTTCTGGCTATTATGCCATTTCATCCAGTGCCTGCCGTCTGTATCCGTCTGGCGCGTCGAAGAGCGACGGTAATGTTAACTATTCATACGCCGTGCGTCCTGCGCTTCACTTAAATCTAAAAAGTGTGAATGATAGTTTACCGAAAGTTTGGGATGATTATGCCTCAGACAGTTACGCAGGGGGAAGCGGAACAGAAACTGACCCTTATCAGATTTCAAGTGCGGAGGAACTTGCTTTGCTTGCAGTGAATACCCGTGATGCTGGTGTGAGTGACTATTACAAATTGACTGCAAATATTGACCTACGGGATCATGTTTGGAATGGAATTGCTCATAATATGTTTGATGACTTTGCAGGGGTATTTGATGGCGATTATCACACAATATCTGGAATGACTATGATAGGTAATGCTGACAATATGGGGCTTTTCTACTGTGTTAGTGGAACGATAAAAAATCTATTTCTTATAGATAGTACAATAATTAATAATGAAAGATCTTCTTATATTGGCGGAATTGTAGGTAATGCATACGATACATTGATTGAAAACTGTGTTTGCGACAATATTTACATAAATTCTAATTCGACATGCGGTGGAATAGTTGGCACTGCTGGTGGTAGCACGACTATCTTAAATTGTATTTTTAAAAACGGCAATATCTTTGGTAATGAATCTGGTGGTATTGTAGGAATTGCAGAAGCGAATAGTATAAAAACAACTAATTGCAGTGTGACTAATACAAAGATTCAAGGTACAAGCAAGGTCTATGTTTTAGCACCAGATGATGTTGAAATTACAGCCTCATATGGGGAGGTGATGATAATTTCAAATGGTAGCACTGGTAATTTGAAACGTGTTATGTATGGCACTGAAAGCGATTGGGGTGATTGGGGATACAATGCAAGCCTTAATGGTGGTTATCCTATTCAAACCGCATTGTTGCATATTGGTGGCAACATTAGTGATAGTGCAACCGTTTATAACAGGCTTAAAGAATTAAGGTTTTAAAAAAAAGTGGCTTAGCCACTTTTTTTATGCTTTATTTTCTGATAATAAAATCTTTTTAATTTTGTTTTCAACGACAGTTTGAATCTCTGTTCTTCCTTTTGAAAGATATTTTCTAGGGTCAAATTCGTTTGGTTTTTCTGTAAGTGTTTCACGTACCTTTCCTGTCATTGCAAGGCGAAGGTCGGTATCGCTGTTGATTTTGATAACATTATGTTCTTTTACTGCTTTCACAAGAAGTCTATTAGGGATTCCGTTTGCATTTCCAATGTTTCCGCCATACTTATTTATATTATCAACAAGTGCCTTATCTACGCTTGATGCACCATGTAGCACAAGTGGAAAGCAAGGCAGTCTTTTTTCAATTTCTCTTAATATATCAAATCGAAGGGTTTGTTTGCCTTGATACTTATATGCACCATGGCTTGTGCCTATTGCCACCGCAAGGGTATCAACGCCAGTTTTAGTTACAAACTCGAAAGCCTTATCAGGATCAGTGAAATGGTTTTCTTCGGCAGATACATTGTCTTCAATGCCTTTAATTTGACCTAGTTCGCCTTCTACAAGGACTCCTTTTTTATGTGCGTAAGCAACCACTTTTTTAGTGACTGCTATATTTTCCTTAAAGTCAAGGCTACTGCCGTCAATCATAACGCTATCAAAGCCAAGGTCAACTGCCTTTTTACAGATTTCATAACTCTTGCCATGATCTAGGTGTAAAAATATGTAAGGACACTCTTTTTTTGCGGCATTAGCAAGGGCAACGGCATATTCTGGTTGCATATACTGCATAGCACCTTCGCTGACAGAGATGATTGCAGGACTTTTTAGGTTTTTACAGGCCTCAACAATGCCTTGCAGGCTTTCCATATTAGAAAAGTTTAAAGCGCCAAGGGCAAAATGTTGCTTTAATGCTTTATTGATATAAAATTTTAAATCTTTCATGTTTCCCACCTTTTTAATATTGTAGCACATTTTTTGGTTTTTACAAACATATTCATAGTTACAAAGAGGGGATTATGAAAAGGGTTTGTTTACTTTTGCTTGTTTTAATTATGCCTTTATGCTTTTGTGGTTGTCAAAAAAGTGTAATGGATCTTGTAAAATGCAGTATGTCTGAGGTTACAGAGGTGTTTTTCCTTGGCAAAAGTGAAAATGATGTGGCTTCTATAAGTGTTGGCAGGCGTGAGAATCCTTATATTAAAGATGGGGTGCATCAGAGTGAATGTGAGTTTTCGCTTGTTAGTTTATCAATAAGCGAAGGCTTTGTGAATATGAGGCAGTCTGCCGTTATCACAATAAATGGCAAGGAAAATCTTATTACGTTGGAACTTGTAGGCAAAAGTTATATGTATGATCTTGAATATTGCCTTGATAAGGATGATGAGGTGGAATTGTCTTATGGCGACAAAACTATCAAACTTGTTAGACAGGATTTTGAGGTGGATTATGAAAACGCTATTGAAATAGGCGTTAATCATTTAGAAAAGGAATTTAGTGCTTATTTAAACAAAAATAGTCTTAATGGTGAATGTTATTTAAAGGTTTTGAATGAAGTTGGTGGAGATTTTAATCAACTATTCTGGTGTTTTACTCTTTTAGGACGTGATGGCAAGGTCTATAATGTTATTATAAGTGTTCATAACGGTGGTATAATTTCAGAAAACTAAGAAATTTGTTTTGTTTGTTTATTCTAAATATGGTAAACTTGGATTATGAAAAATAAACAAACATATTCGACAGAAGAGGTGCGAGAAAATTGCATTGTTATTGTGATTTGCTCTAAAAAGTCGGATGATAAGCAACGTAAACTTGATGAGATTGTAAGGCTGGCAGAATCTACGGATTTAAATGTGCTTGCTTCTTTTTCGCAAAATATAAAAGAATTTAACAAATCAACAGTAATCGGAACTGGAAAGGTTGCTGAGATTAAAGAATTTATCGACTCTTGTGAAGAGCCTGTTGATGTTGTGATAGTGGACTATGCATTGACAGGTTCTCAAATGAAGAATATTTCAAACGCACTTGGTGTTAGGGTTGTTGATAGGGTTGGGCTTATTATTGATATATTTGCACGTGGTGCAAAATCAAGTGAGGCTAAACTTCAAGTTAAATTGGCTCAAGACAGATATATCTTGCCAAGGCTTTCAGAAATTCAAGGGTCAAGTGGAAGATTTGGCGGAGCGGGCGTTGGTATGAGAGGACCTGGTGAAACAAAACTGGAACTTAATAGGCGTGTCCTTGAAAACGAAATGGATATGCTAAAAAAGCAGATTGCAAAGATAAAAGAACAGCGTCAGGTTACCCGCCGTGGACGTGAGAAATCGGGTATTAAAAAGATTGCTATTGTTGGTTATACAAATGCTGGCAAAAGTTCCCTTATTAATGTTTTAACCAAAGATCAAATTTATGCTGATGATAAGTTGTTCGCCACCTTAGATACAACCAGCCGCAAACTTTATTTGGGGATTGGTCAAATTGCTGTGATTACTGACACTGTTGGATTTATCAGTGACCTCCCTCATGAACTTGTTGACGCGTTTTCTTCCACCTTGGAAGAGGCGAAGGATGCCGACCTTATCCTGCATGTTGTTGATGTTGGGCAAGGTAAATTAATTCAAGGCACAGAGGAATTTAAACATAATATGAAAGTGACAAATGATGTGCTGGATTCGCTTAATGCAACAAAAGAGAGGATTGTAGTTTACAATAAGGTTGACACATTGACAAAGCCGATGCTGTTAAAAGAGAATGAAGTGCTTATAAGTGCTAAAACTGGAAAGGGAATAGACAACCTTTTAAATATGATACGAAACAAATTATTTTTAGGAATAGAATAAAATGATAGAAAATGAGAATATCCATGTTGGGCATAGGGACAGGCTGTTAAACCTTGTTTATAAGGCTGGGCTTGAAAATGTGAGTGATGTGCAACAGGTGGAACAATTTTTAACATATATTTTTCCGCGAGGGGATACAAATCCTCTTGCACATCGTTTGCTTAAAAAGTTTGGCAACTTTTCAAATATGGTTAATGCTAGTTTCAGCGAACTGACATCGGTGCGTGGAATTGGAAAAAATACGGCAATGAAAATTATGATGTTTCCAAAACATTGCCAAGTGTTTGAAGCACAGATGTTAAGTTATAAACAAGATCTTAATAATTATGGTAACCTTTGTGATTTTTGCGAGGGGCTGTTAAGAACCTGTAATACGGAAGAACTGCACTTATTGGCACTTAATGCATCTGGCAAATTGACAAGAAGAGAATGTCTTGCAAAAGGTGCTATAAATTTTGTTGGTATTCCAGCAAGGGTTATTGTTAACTTTATTCTTTCAACAAATGCAGCGGTAGTTGTACTGATTCATAATCATCCTGGTGGTTTTGCAACGCCATCGAAAAAAGATATTGAGGGGACAAAATATCTTGAAGATATTATACTTCATACGGGATGCGTTTTGGCAGACCATATAATAGTTGGTAGTGATGGGGTTTATGGGATTAAAAAAGAAAAGTATGTCCGTACTTATATGATTGATGGTGTTGATTTGTCAAAAGTATAAAAAAGAAAGGCTTAGCCTTTCTTTTTTGTTTTTGGTTTGTAATTTTCATTCAACTTTTTAAGAAGAAGTTCCGAATCAATTTCATGCACCGCACAAGCCTCTTCAATGGTTTCCATGCTTCCCATATGGCAGAATATACAAAACATTCCAAATCCCATAAAGATATCAGATAGTGATTCGTCAAGTGCAAGCACTTCTGCAATAGTCATATTTTTAGTAATTTTATCTTTTTCTACTTTCATATTTTTGCCTCTCTTTTTATTAATTTTAAATTATCAAAAAATATAAGTCAATTAAAACCTTTAACAATATTTATAAAAAATTGATAAATATGCGAAAAAATACGAAATTTGACTAAAAAAATAAAAATTAAATATTTTATTATTTTAATTCATAGTTTTATACTATGGAAAATTTAAATGGTATTTTTGGTAAAAAAGTCATCTCTTTAAGTGAGGGTAAAAAGGTTGGATACATCCTTGATGTGTCTATTGATAGTACACTTAAATATTTACTTGGGTTTATTGTTGCTGATGAGGAAAGCGAACATGAACTATTTTTACCGCTTGCAAATATAGTTTCTCAAAATGAGGAATGTGTTTTTATTGAAAATTCTTCAGATACGCAATTAATGTTTGATGAATTTACAAATAATCCACTTGGCAAAATGGTTTATGATAGAAGGGGGATTACACTTGGCAAGGTTGTTGATCTTGTTATTCTTGGAAGCAAGATTGATAAAATTATAACAGATAAAGGGGAAATTAAACAAAAATATATTTATAGCGTGGGTGAGGACTGTATTATTTTTTCCACAACCAAAAAGAAGGTGGATGGAGATGTAAGCATTTTTAAAGATAAGTCCACAGCAAAACGACTTCCTAAAATTGAAACTATGGCATCATTTAAATCAAGCAATAGTCCTATAATCACCAGCCCTATTAAACTTTTTGGCAATTCTGAAATGTTGTTAAATAAAACTGCCACTTGTGATATATTTGGGTTTAATAATGAAATATTAATTAAAAAAGGTGAAATAATTACAAAAAATAAAATAGAAAAATTAAAAAAACATGGGAAATTAAATTATTTAATATTTAACTCAAAGTAATTTCTTTGGGTTATTTTTATTAAAAAATCAAAAAATATATTTAATTAAATTATTTTATTTTTTTATGTAAAATCGTCCCTTTTTGTTTGTATTTTTAGTTTAATTTGTAGTAAAATAAAAATGCGAGGTAAATGTGGTTAGAGTTATACCTAGAAAAACAAAAGTAAGACTTGAATTTATTCGTGGCGTTACAGGCATTGACCTGATTATTGCAATAATAGCCGCTGTCGTTTTTGGCGTGCTTGTTGGTGCAAACTTTTTTGATGGTGCATATTGGCTTGCTATTGTTTGGGGGATTTTGGCAATATCTTTATTCTTCAAAGTATCAGATGGCGAACGTATGTATGTCACGATTTCTTATCTTACAAGATTTTCTATGCAGAAAAAGAAATTCTCAAAGTCGCCAAAGAAAGGTAAACCTAACATTCAAAACATTATTCCATTTGAATCTATCTATCAAGACAGGCTTATCTCTTTTGGGGATTACTATGCAGAAGTGCTTGAAGTTAAACCAATACTCTTTGGACTTTTAAATGAGTTCAACCAAGATAATGTTATTAACGCTTTTGCAAATGCTCTTCGTAGATTGACAGAAAACCAAACCTGTGAAATTGTGAAGATTAACAAGGCACTTGTTCTTGATAACTATACATATAACGAAAATAAAAAATACGACAGTCTTCTTGACCAAATGTATGAAGGGCAGATGAGTCAAGCAGAGGTTGATGCCAGAGCACCAATCTTTGAAGAGCGTGTTTCATTCATTGAGGATAAGAACAGGAAAAATAAAATTTACAAAGACTTCTTCTACCTTGTTGTTTTTGATAAGGATATGGAGGCTCTTGAAAATACTGTAAACGGTATGGCAAGTTCGCTTATGTCAGCACTTACCCCTATTACAACAAAAAGGTTGTATGGTCAAGAACTTGCAGTATTCCTTAGAGCAAACTACAATCGTGAATTTGACGAGCGTGAACTTGAAGGTATTCCTATCAGCGAATATAAAAACTGGGCGACCCCTGACAATATTAAGTTTAGTTCCGCTAAGTATAACATTGACGGTAGAAATTATAGAACCTTTGCAATCAGCGAATATCCATTGCAGGTTGGTAATGCGTGGGGAACATCATTCTTCCTTCTTGACAGAACCAAGGTTGTTATGAAATTTAAGCAAGCACCAAAGTTTGATGCTGAAAAGAAGATTGATAAAGCCATAATGGATATGGAGACAAAACTCTATAAAACAGGTAAGACAAGTTCTCAGATTGAAATTCAAACACACCTTGAAACCCTTAGAAATCTTCTTGCAGAACTTAAAAACAACAACCAAAACCTTTATGATGTCAATACATTTATTACTTGTGAAGATTCTGCACGTAAAGACGTTAAGGCGGTACTTAAACAGGGCGGCTTTAAATATAGCGAAATGTTTGCAAGACAGATTGATGCCTTCATCAGTTCAAACATCTCTCAAAGAGATTACGTTAAATCTTTCAGTCGTGGAATACCTACTGATTCTCTTGCTGGTGCATTCCCATTCATTTCAAGTGAACTTCAAGACGAAACAGGTTTCTATATCGGCGACAATGAATACCCAGTGTTTGTAGATTTCTTTAAACGTAACGCACAAAGAATCAACTCTAACATGATGGTTATTGGTAAGTCTGGTTCTGGTAAATCCTATGCGACCTTAATGCTTCTTGCAAACTTTGCTGCGGATAATGCTAAAATATTCATTTGCGACCCCGAAAACGAATATGGTAAACTTACACATTGTTTAAAAGGTAAACTTATTGACGTTGGTTCTTCTCTTCAAGGTATATTGAATCCGTTCCATGTTATCCGTGCTCTTGATAAAGATGATGACGATGATGGAAAGAAAAAATATTTTGAAGTTAAAAAGAAAGACGACTCATTTAATCAGCACCTTCAATTCTTGGAACAATTCTTTAGGGTGGTACTTGAGGGTATTCCTAGTGATGCATTTGAGATTCTTAACTCACTCGTGCAAGATATGTATACTGAAAAGAAGATTAACGAAGATACTGACCTTAGCACATTGAAACCTACAGACTATCCGATTTTTGATGACCTTTATGACCTTATTCTTCGCAGGATGAAGGTAAATAAAGATGAATTTATGGCTAAAAATTTACGTATTGTTGAGGCTTATATTAAGAAGTTTGCAAGAGGGGGGCGTAATAGTAACCTTTGGAACGGACCAACTTCAATTGTAACAAATGAAAACTTTGTTACCTTCAACTTCCAGTCTTTGATTGCTGGTAACAATGATATGATTACAAACGCACAGATGCTTCTTGTTTTCAAATATCTTGAAAACGAAATTATCAATAACAAGGATTACAACACAGTTCATAAAACAAATCGTAAGATTATTATCGTTGTCGATGAGGCTCACACCTTCATTAACCCGCGTTATCCTATTGCACTCAACTTCATGCAGGCAATGGCTAAACGTATTCGTAAGTATGGTGGTATGCAGGTTGTAATTACCCAGAACATCAACGACTTCGTAGGTTCTGAAGAGATTAAGCGTCAATCTACCGCAATTATTAACGCGTGTCAGTATTCACTTATCTTCTCACTTGCTCCAAACGATGTAAATAGTCTGATTGACCTTTACAAAAACTCGGGTGGTATTAACGCAGAAGAACAGAATGCTATTGTTACTGCTTCTGTCGGACAAGCGTTTGTTATTACAGCACCAACTGCAAGAACAATGGTGCAAATCCATCCACTTGATTATGTTACAAGTATCATTAAGTAAAGATACGAATAATAAAAGGAAACCGCATGAAAATACTTAAAAAGATGCACTGGTTAATATGTAGTATATTGCTTGTACTATCAGGCATCTTTTTCGTTGCTTGCGGGGGTAATGATTACAGCAGTGTAAGCCTTACAAGTGATGTTTCCAGTGTGGTTATGGATGTGGGGGAAGAACGCAATGTTACCTTTACAATTCAAAACTATTTTAATGGTATGAGTGGGGAACTGAATCTTAGTACCCTCAATTCTGACAACTGTATTGAGTATGAAACTGGGGTTTCTAATAACGGTGTAACAAATGTTACTATCAAGGGTATCGCTGGTGGCTCAACCACATTACGTGCGGTTACCGTTGATGGACTTAAAGAGTGTAACATTTCTGTAACAGTAAGGCAATATTCAAAAGGTCTTGACAATAATGATGAGAAACTTTATGTTTCTGGCTCAACAGTTTTTATGCCAAACTCATCAAACTTTGTGTTTGATAGTGATGCGAATGAAAGAGGGCTTGATTATTATTTCTATGGTGTAACAAGCCTTGATGACAGACCTTTAACCCTTGATGATGTTAGAAATGGTGAAGAATTTGTAAACAAATTTATTTCTGTTTCTTTGATTTCACAAGATGGTAGAAACCATCTCATATTTAAAGATGAGGCGGGAAATCTGTTTACAATCAAAGAAGACACAATAGATATATATAGAAATAAATTCTTTGAATTTGTTCCAGTAACATTAAATGATGGGGAATATGAGTTCACGGAAACCCCTCTTAATGTAAATTTGGGAGAAAAGTTTACTTTTATTGCAAAATATGTTGGCTCTGACGAGATTTATGTTCAGAGAGATTTTTATGTGTTGACTAATATCACAAATGAGCCAATTTCTTATTCATATTCTTATATAAGAACAAATAATACAACAACTGACCCTATTTTAAACAGGGAGATTGTGCTTGTCCCTGAAAAAGACGATGGGATTATTGGTGCAAATCATGTTGACTATAAAACTGCAAGGCTTGAAATTACCATTCCATCTACCAGTGATTTAGTGAAACATACTGAATATTTTGATGATGCGGAAATGGCTAATATTATTCTTTTAGGTACAAGAAAAGAAAACGACTCTACCATTTTGATTTATCAAGTAAGCAGTAAAACAACTTCTAAAAAAAGCACAAATTTAAATATCAACTTTTATTATGATGGCTGGCAAAATGTCAATGATGCAAGTGTAAACTATATAGAATCAATCCCTGTGGTTGTTGAGTTTGAGCCTAGTGCAATCTCTGTTAATGGAGAGCGGGGGGAGCAGTCAGCGCAGGTATACACTTTCTATAACAACTATGCTTCTGATGGTTACGGCTGGCAAGAGTTTAATGTGCAAGTATCACGAAACGATAGTAGTTATGAGTATCTTCTTGTTGAGTTTGAACCTACCGAAGTTATGGTGCGTTATAATGGCACAACCTATACAGACGGCAGTTTTCAAATTACAGACTTATCAAAACCTTTATACATTAAGGGGGTAAGTTCAAACAATACTGTTAATCTTAATAGTGTAAGGCTTACATTAGCGTTTGATGTGTTAGAGCCAAATACACTTACCTATAATATTCGTTACAACATTATAACTGGTGCTGATAGAATTTATTACACTGATGATAGTTATGTTTCAGAAGGGTTATATATTACTTATGACCCATCTAAAACTATTGATTGCAGTGTGCTTTACACAAGGGTATTATTTAACTCTGTAAGTTTTGAGTATAATCCAAAGAATAATCCTAATGGAATACCTGATGTTGATGTTGTTGACCTTGTTGGGGAAATCGGCATTGAAAAACAAGCCGAAAACTATTATCTTCTTAAATTTAAATTGAAATCAAAAGCAATCGGAAATGGTACATATACTCTTACTCTTGATAATGGAACTTCTATTGATGTGGTATTCCGTTCCATTGAAACCCTTGACACTTTAAGCGTAGTTTTTGATAATGCAAACAACTATATAACAAGCAGTGAAAGTGATGAAAATAGTACCACTATCAGTATTATTAACGACCAAAATTTTAATAGAAATGTAAACTTGAAGGTTGTTGCAAATAGCAATGAATATTCTTCAGCAATAAGAAGTGCTTCTACTTCTAAAATCGGAAATGGCTTTACGTATCTATCAAATGTTACCACTGCGGTGGCACTTTCTGTAACCACCTCTGAAAATGGTGAAGGCTCTATTATCCTGACTTTGAATGGATATACTGCGGAAAACTTTAAGCGAGATTCTACTATTAAAAAATATAATATTACAATAATCTCTTACAGTTTGATAGAACGAATTAATGTTGATAAGATTAAAGATGGAAAAGAGAATAAAACCGCCTCTGCTTCTTATACCTATGTTTATATAGGTGCTGAAAATGAAAACGCTCAAACTGCAATATTTGATGTTAAAACCAGATATGAAGGTTTCAGATTCTTTAATCCAAATACAAACTCATTCGTAAATGACACGTTTACTGCTACTTCTGGCAAACAATATGTTTACTGGACTGTATCAGGTGCATCTATCCTTAAAGCAGGTAGACCTGTAAGCACAATGTTCTATAATCCTAGCACTGCTGACAATGTTTACACTATTGAAGGGTGCGGAACATTCAATACTGACACAATGACTTTTACTGCGTTTGCTACGGCAGCAAGTAATTATCAAATCAGCCTGATTGCAAATATTAGACAACCAAACAAAATATACTCTTATACAGTATCTATTTCAGCATTGACATACACAATGGTTAACAGCATTTCATTGCAAGAAGAGGTGCGTGAGTTGTACTTCTCTGCAAATTCATCTGATATTAATCAAGAACTTATTATTCACTCTGAGCCTATTACAGCAACCAACTCTGCCATTTCTGCTATTTTCATTCCTGGCACAGTGACAAGGGAGGTTGAAGGGGAAGATGGTAGTATAAATACAGTATCAATTCCTGTTAACATTTTTGGCGATTATATTGAGGGGCATTATGAAAACGGAGTGTATGTTGAGGGGCATTATGAAGGCATAACGCTGGAAAAACAGACTGCTGGAACATACCTTTTAAAACTTAATTGTGAGAAATTTGCTGGCAGTGAATTATCACGTTCTAGTGATGCACTTGAAGGCGTGCTTATTATTGCTGCAACAGACTGGCTTGATGGTGGTGGAAATGTTAAACCAAACTATCAAACATCTGGACTTAGAATTGAAATTAAATATGAAAATGGAACAAAAAACAATCCATTCCATCTTGAAAACGGCAATGATGTGCTGGATATATCAAAGGCACTTAACGCCTACTATGAAATTGCGACTGCTATTGATATGACGGGGTTGAGTGAGGCATTACCTCTTGGACATTTTACTGGAAACATTTTAGGTACAAATAATTTTGCAAAAATCTATGGTTTAAATATTAATAACACTTCATGTGATGACTCTGGAAATTACGGACTTTTCAGCAATGTTTCTGGTGAAATTACAAATGTTCAGTTTGAAGGAAATATCAATATTACAAATGCAAAAGAGGGAGCAAATATAGGTCTTCTTACTGCGGTGAATAATGGTGTTATTTCAAATGTTGGCGTTACAGTAGATGATACTTCAAATATTACACTTTCAGGCGATGCAAATATTGGGCTTATCGCAGGTGTAAACAATGGCAAAATTTTACAAGATTTTCTTATTTATTCACAAGAAGAAATTAGTGTAAAAGATGAAGATGGAAATATTGTAAAAGATGAATTTGATAATGTTTTAACAGAGGAAAATCCTTTGTTTGGATTGTCTTCTCACATCCTTGTTTATATGGGTGATTATTATTTAAATATAACAAATGTAACCACTGATTTTGCACTTAAACTTGGCGGAATTGTTGGAGAGAATAACGGTATATTACACAGGATTGATAATGACAGTTTGGTTCTTTATGGATATGGTCAGTATTTTGCTTATGCTAATATAAACGTTCAAATGGCGGATGGAAATCTTAATGCATTTGATAGCACTGATATAGGTAAAAACTTTGTTGGTGGTGCTGTTGGATACAGCAGTGAAAACTCTGAAATTTATGCTTCTGGTTATGGTGATAACTATGAAAAAGGCAAAGGCATTGTTGTTGGCGGATATGTATGTGGACCTCAATTTGTTGGTGGCGTAGTTGGAAGTTACAATGGTAAGGCATACAACCACTATGAAAATGACTCTGATTATGATGGCGGATATTACGGCTTTGGCGGGGTTACTGCAAGGGCATTTGTTCGCGGTTATACCTCTCATGCTGGTGTGATTGCGGGACAGGTTAAACAAGGTTCTCTTCATACCTCAGGCGTTCCTTTTGCAATTCAGGCTGTTGATGATAGAAGGCTTGGTATTGAGGCAAGTATGCTTATTCGTTATCTTGCCACTGCAAGTGCTGATGCTGTTGACAATCTTAACATCATTGGCTTTGGTGCATTTACTGGAAATGGCTATGATATTTTAAGCGACAATAATGTGTTTACTTACCTTAAGCGTAGCAAGGTGATTAAAGAGGACGGAAAAACGTTATTGGCTTCTGCCAGCCGAAGTGAAGAATACTATGGCGATTATGTTGAAGTTTCAATCGATATGAATGCAAATAGTTATGTTGAATATCAAAAGTTCTTCACATTTGATGAGGCAGAATGGTCGGTAAGTGCTAATGATGGTTTCGGACTGTTTGCTGGTGAGGGGACTGACAATGTGTTCTACGCCCACTATTTTGAGGCGTCAAGTATGGTTGGTCTTGTTGGCTCAGAGGGGATTGCAAAGGCTCAATCGTCGCTTGACAAAGCCCTTAATACTGTGTCTGCATCAAGTAATCTTTACCCTATAAAAGCAAGCAATGGACTTATTTTCAGTTCGATTAACAGTGACATCGTTTCGTTTAATGAAAGTGGCACTATGAATGTAAACAACATTGGGCTTGCAAGAATTTCGGTTTCAAGTATTCTTAATACAAACGAAAGCCTTTCTGTATATATTAAAGTTGTAAATTATTTTAATTCCGATGTTGGTCTTTCGATTATTTATCCAGATACCGCTGAGGATTCTATTCCTATTGATAATGATTCATCTATATATTTAAAGGGTAATAAATCGGTTACTCACTATGTTAAACCAAACTATTCTTATGAGGATATTGTAACAAGTGCTGGGGTGGCAAACCTTTCTAATATGAAAATTACACTTGCGCCTAATACTGAAATTGTTGCAAAGGTGAAAGCGATTTCATTTGTAAGTACTGATGGAAGCATTACTACTTTGCCAGAAGGTGAAAGATCTGTTAGCATTGTGACAAATGGTCAAACTGTAACTTACAGCAAAAATATGGAAAGTTTGGATGGAACTTATATTCTTGATATTAAGCCTGTGCTTAATGCAAGCATACCTACTGATTCTGGTTCAATTACCTACACCTGCGATGTGAATAAACCACTTGTAGGGACTAAACTTGTGTATACAAAAGGTGCTGAATCAATCGGCACAAAGAAATATGACTCCTTTGCAATTACAAGCAGTAAACAAGGTGAGGATACAATTATTATAGATTCACTCAGCCTTGAAAATAAACCTGTTTACATTCTCTATAATGATAAGGGTGAGGCGGTACAAGGTACAGCGGACTGGATTTCTTCTTACCTTTATGACGCTTATGGAGAGGGTAACTGGCTGTTTGATGTAAATTTTGTCCCTCAAAGTGATAGTGTTGGGGAGCAAAGGTTTGGTTTCTCATTATCAGTAAATAAGAATAGTAGCCTTTTCATAAATAGATACGATACAAATATCTATGGGAATTATAGAATTGAAATCTATGCTGATTCTGATTATGATAAGATGATTTCAATTCCAATCTATTTTGAGAATATGAGTGTATACTCAATTTCTATTGACAACTATGATAACATCTCTTATGTTGAAACATCTTCGGATTTCTCCACTTCTTCTAAAAAGGCATTCCCTGGCAATACCGGACTTTTAATTTTAAATGTTTCGCCAGAAGATGCTGATTATGATTATATTGAAATTGTCAACACTGAGGTGGCAGATCAGCCTGGAAATGGTAAAGCAACATTTAATCTTGTTGCAAAATACTTATCAAATAACGATGGTAAGATGTTTGATGAAAGTGTTATTTCAGGTTCTACTATTGCAAACGGTGGATTAAGGCTTAACTTAAAAGACATTGTAAATATTTATGATAGCAAAGACGAACAAGGTAATGCTTTATATGAAAAATATCGTGGACTTATCTATGTAAACTATTTAATAGGAACAAGTGGTGCTGAGGACGGCGGACTTGCACAATTTAAGGTTACTGCTTATAAGGATAATCAGCCATCAACTCCATCCTATATTACCCTTAACTTAAACCTTAATTACTATGCTTATGTCACCATTGACGGCAAACAAGAACTTAATGAAAGCGAACAAGGTATTGCATATTTCTACCATACTGCAAGAGGTTTAAAATACAAGTTGAACCTTGACTATTATGGCTTTGCGTTTGACAGCATTACAATCACTTCTTCTGCCCCTGAAATAGGTGATGTGGTGTATGAAAATGGTTCTTACTATTTTAATGTTACAAACAGAGAGATTGATTTTTCAAATTACGAACATGGATATCCAGTATCTCTGTATGTGAATGCTTATCAAAAAGAAGGTGAACTTGACAGAACATTCTCTTCAATTACTCGTATGATTGTGTTGGAATATGTTGTAAACTACATCTACTCTTCAGAAGATGAGTTTAAAGATATTGTTACTGGCATGGATAGGGGAATTGTTAACGTTCAAATTGGTAACATTAAAGAACTAGATTTAGACCTTTCAAGTATAATTGAATACGACCATACACTTTCATCAGTAGTGTCAAAGGTGGAAATGTTTATGGATTCTATGGCACTTGATGGAAAATGGACGGTATATACAAACCTTAATGATTCTGGAATTTCTACTGGGCAACCTATTAGTATTGAAAATTACAACGATAAAATTCATAAGAAGTACGATATTGATCCACAGTCTAATTTTGACAACTTATATTTAAGAGTGCGTGGGCTTAATATCACTCCTTTAATTACCCACAACTCTCTTAACAACTTCTATCAATTCTCTTACAGAGGCAAGTATAAGATTAACGAGTTTACTGGTGGCTTTATCAGTGCAACTGATGACGAAATTGCTTCAACGCTTTATACCCAGTTTAAGTTTAATGTTTATCAGTCAAGTTCAAGTGAAAATCCTGTCCCTATTGACAATTATGAGGACTTTATGAATATGCAGGAGAATGTTCACTATATATTGATGAATGACATTGTACTTGAAAATTCATTTACACCTATCACGGCAAGAGTTGCGTCATTTGATGGAAATGGTTACACAATTTATTACAACGGATTGTATAACTTTGAAGGAAACCGTTTTGGATTGTTTGAATCAATCCGTGCTGGAGCAGTAGTTAAAAATGTGACTATTGCGTTAAGCGGAAATACTATTTTAAGAACCTCTTCTTCTGATTTCTATGCAGGGCTTCTTGCGGGGGAAAATGAAGGAAATATTACAAACTGTTATGTTTACAGTCAGTCAAGTGAGCAAGATATATTCTTAACTGCTGAGTGCAGTATGCTTGACAGTGCTTCTTATCTTGCTGGTCTTGTAGGGCAAAATATGGGTAACATTACAAACTCACGCTCTGCAATCAATATCACAAGCAGTTTTAATGTTGCAGGTCTTGTTGGTGTAAATAGTGGTAATATTGCAAGTAGTTATTTCAAAAACGGAAAACTTGTTTGTACTACAATGTATACTCATAATATTGCGGGGCTTGTTGTTGCAAATGAAAGCAGTGGTAATATTATAACTTCTTACGTGTCAGGACAGCCTAATAGAGAGCGTATCTATTCAACAGATACCACTCACTATATTACTTCTACTTCTCCTGAAGCGGGGTTTGCATATTCAAACGTTGGTACAATTTCTGACTGCTATACAAACATCAATATGTTTGGTTCTTCAACTATGGCAGGCTTCGTACACAACAATGGTGGTAATATTAAAAACTGTTTCTCAACAAGCGTTCTTGTTGACAGAGTGACTTCTTCGGCTGGGTTCACAATGAATGGGACTCACAATGATGATATTGGTACTTTTGAAAATTGTTATTATTTCTATAACTTAGAGGTAGACACTTCGGATAGAAATTATAATAATGATGAACTTATCAATTCATCACTTGCAAATGTAAGTTTTGAGGGGGTATCTAAACTTGACTATGTAGGTTTCTCGGATGAGCGTATTAATGCAACTTCATCAGATACATATTTAAGTGAAAATTTTGCAGAATATGCATACTCTGTTTCAACCACAATAAGTGCTGTATGGTTCTATTCAAGTGGAAATCAGAATGACAACTTTAATAACGCTCAATTCAATTCTCAAAGACTAGAACTTGTTGCACCTAATATTATCGCAAATTCAAAGCGTGAACTTGTGAACTCTATTAGAGATGAACTAACAGGACAAATTACCTATGTTTATATATATGCAGAGGATTCAGCACCTCTTGGCAGTACTAAAAATCCTTATCTGATAAGTGATGCTGAGTCGCTAGAGAGAAACATGATAGAGCCTTCTTCGGCATCAGGTTATAATGATAAATCATATAGGCTTGTTTCTGATATTGATTACAGTGAATATAGTGGACTTTCACAGTTATATAATCTTATCTACTATGGTAATTTTGAAGGTAATGGCATGACGATCTCTAAAATAGATTTGGTTTCTACTGATAAGTTGACAAATGCTGGATTGTTCGGCCAAATAGGACGTGATACAAACAATGTTGGTACGGTTATGAACCTTAACTTAGATCCTGTTGAAGTGTCATTTGTAAACACTAATTGTGTAGGGGCTCTTGCTGGTACATTATCTTATGGTAATATCTATAACGTTCAGGTTGACAGTCAAAATGACCTTGCAGTGCTTGGAAACAATTTTGTTGGTGGTGTAATTGGCAGAACAATCAACTCATTTACCATGAAAAACGTTATAAGCAATGTTTCGGCAGTGGCATATTACAAACCTGTTTCATCAACAGTGACAGATGGTTCTTACTCTCAAAGCAGTTCAGACCTTGGCATGTTCTCTTATGCGGGTGGCGTTGTTGGATTCGCTTCTGGCTCTGGTGTTTTGCATAAGATATATGTGGATGCTGTAAATGATGTTATGGCAAGCAGAGTTGGCGTAGCATTAGGTGGATTTGATAAGAATGTAACAGTGCAGTACCTTTATGTTACTATTACATCAGGTCTTTCAATCAAGCCTTATGATGAGGGATATGCAGGGCTTGCAGTAGGTGAGGTTAAAGGCACATTGAACCATGTGCAGGTTAAAGGTTCTGGCACTATGGAATCTCCATTCAAAATGGTGCCTGGTGTTGCAAATGCCGTAGGTGGTGTTGCGGGCTTATTATCTGGTGGTACAATTTCAAATGCTTATATGAATCAGGCTTTCCGTGTTGGAAGTATTAACACTGGGGGTACAACAATCGATAATGTAAATAGCGTTGGTGGACTTGTTGGTTTGGTTGATGCTGGCGATGCTGTCCTTTCAAATAATATTGTAAATCAAAACATCTCAGCAGTAACAAATAACCTTGGCGGTATTATTGGATATGTTGGAAGTGGACTTCGTATCAATCAAGTGGCGGTAAAAGCAACCGAACTTAGTATTACAGGTAGACTTTCGAATGTATATCTAGGTGGCTTTATTGGTAGGCTTGCTTCTGGCAGTGCGGTTATAACAGATAGTTACACACTTACAGACCTTATTGTTGAAACCTTTGTTTACACCCAAGATATTAGGGCGAATGTCGGAAGTTTTGTTGGGCTCGGATCAGTTAATTCAATGTCTTATTGTTACAGCACTGGAAAAATTGACGTTCAAATTGAAGACAAGAGGTCGGTTAATGCGGTTGCTCAGATTTTGCAGGATGATGAACATGAACCTGATGAAAACATAAGGTATAGTAGAAGTGGCGTGCAGGTTGACAATGTATACTATTATGGTTTTAACGATAATGGTGTAGAGAACAATGTTAAACCGATACTTGCAGAAAACTTTGTGGATATAATTTCTTTCAAGTCTAAGATAGATAAAGCAAATGCAGAGTTTAATGAACGCGTGTATGGCACGGCAAGTTTTGCTAAACTTAACGACCTTGCTATGAACTATATTGAAGGTGAAGAGGATTATATTGAATCAGAACGTAACAGGCTTTCAAGACTTCTGGGAAGTAAGAGTGCGGTTTACGAAATTATCCGCTTTAAGTCGGAAGGTGGTAATATGACACCATGGTTTGAACGTATGAGCGGTCAGGGCGAAAATGCTGTTATGGATAATGTTTGGTCGCTTAACAGAATGTCGCTGATTACTTACCTTACAATGGAAGATAGTTTCTTATGGCTTAAATAAAACAAAAGAACTCGAAATTTCGAGTTCTTTTGTTTTTTATCCTGTGAATAATTATTTAATAAATTGTGAAAAATTTTGTAAAAAAGGTTGACATCTTATATTTACTTTGATATAATTAAACGGACTATAAATAGCGATTGTGAGAGAATTGAGAGATTTTAGGGTAAAATAACTTAAAAAACAGGGGATTATTATGGCCTATAAGGGCTATAATGTCCTTTTTTTGCTTTTTTTTCAGTTTCACAGTCTAAGTTAAGGAGATTTGCAGATGACCGTTAATGTTAAGAAAATCAAAAATGGTAAAGCAGAAAGATATACTTTCGCAAAAACAGAAGAACTTTTAGAAATGCCTCCTCTTCTTGAAATACAGAAGAATTCCTACAATAATTTCTTGACAAATGGCATCAAAGCCGTATTTGATGAGTTTTTCCCTCTTACTGATTATAGTGGAAAGGCTAAACTTTATATTACCGAAATTTTACCTTTTGGTGAGCCAAAATATTCTATTAAAGAGTGTAAACGTCGTGGTGCAACCTATTCTGCTCCACTTAAAGTTAAGGCTCGTTTTGTTGTTGAAGAAACTGGTCAAGCTGTAGAGCAAGAGGTATTTATTGGTGATGTGCCTATGATGACAGAGCAAGGTTCTTTCATTTTTAATGGTATTGAAAGGGTTGTTATCAGTCAAATCGTGCGTGCACCTAGTGTTTATCTTAAACGTGAAAAAGATAACAATGCAACACTTATCGCTCAGATGATTCCAGTACATGGAAACTGGATTGAAATCGTACAAGGGGCAAATGAATCTCTTAAAATTGTGCTTGAACGTAAAAGCAAAATTAGCCTTGGACTTTTCCTTAAATGCTTTGGTTTCACTAATGAAGAAATCTTAAAAGTATTTGGAAACAACCGCTATATCAAAAATGTGCTTGATAAAGAGCCTCAAACTACCCAAGAAGAGGCACTTATTGAATTTTCTAGAAAGACACGTCCTTCTGATGTTGCTTCTGCCGAAACTACAAGAAGTTACCTTAATGTTTCATTCTTTACAGATGCATACTACAATCTCTCAATCGTAGGTAGATATAAATTTAATAAGAAACTTGCACTTCGTGAAAGACTTCCTGGTCTTGTTAGTGCTGAAAACATTGTTGCAGATGACGAACTTCTTGTTAAAGCAGGTGAGGTGTTTACAAAAGAATCTGCAAACAAGGTTCAAAATGCTGGTATTAATGAAGTATGGGTTCAACTTCCAAACAAGAAACACTTGATGCGTGGTAACAACCGCGTTACTCTTAGCGAAGTATTCCCTTGCAACCAAGAAGAACTTGGCATTCGTGAAGATGTTTACTATCCAAAACTTCAAGAAATCTTAAAAGAGAATAAGACAAAAGAAAAACGCCTTGAAGCAATTAAGGCAAACGCTAAAGAACTTATTATTACCACTCTTACAATGGACGATATTCTTGCTAGTATCAGTTGCTATCTTGATGTCCTTGAAGATATTGCTGGTACTGATAAAATCGAACATCTTTCAAATAAACGCGTTGCTACTGTTGGCGAACTTGCTGGAAACGCTTTCCGTAGTGGTGTTACTAAACTCTCAACAAACGTTAAAGAAACTCTGCAAGGAAGAGAATTTGTAGAAGTTACCCCATCTCAGATTATGAACCCTAAGGCTGTTAATAAGGCTCTTAGAGATTTCTTCTCTCAATCTCAACTTTCTCAAATCATGGATCAAAAGAATCCTCTTTCGGGTATCACTCAGAAACGCCGTATCTCTGCGGTTGGTCCTGGCGGTATTAAGAAAGAAAGGGCTGATCCTGAAATCCGTGATATTCACTATACTCACTATGGCCGTATCTGCGTTATTGAAACACCAGAAGGTCAATCAATCGGTCTTTTAAATACCCTTGCTGGTTATGTTAAAATCAACGATTATGGTTTCCTTGAAACTCCTTATAGGGTGGTGGATAAGGAAAACGGCGTCGTTACTAAGAAAATTGTTTATAAGATGGCTGATGTTGAAAATGAAAGTTTTATCGCTCAGGCTATCGAACCTCTTGACAGCGAAGGTCATTTCGTAAACAAACGTGTTATCTGCCGTCATGGTTCTACAGTCAGTGAAGTGCCTGCAAGTCAGGTAGACTATATGGATGTTTCTCCAAGACAATGTGTGTCTGTGGCAACATCACTTATTCCATTCGTAAACAGCGATGAAGCGAACCGTGCCCTCATGGGTGCAAACATGCAACGTCAGGCTGTTCCTCTTATCAAACCAGAAGCACCTATCGTTGGTACTGGTATGGAAGCGAAAGCAGCAAGAGATTGCGGAAGCGTACACCTTGCAAAACATGATGGTGTTGTAAGTTATGTTTCTGCTGACGAAATTCGTGTATCTTGCGAAGATGGAAAAGTAGACATCTATGAACTTACTAAATTCGCTAAAGCAAATGATGACGTTTGCTTCAATCAACGTCCTTGCGTTAAGAAGGGTGAAAAGGTTAAAGCAGGCGATGTTCTCTCTGATGGTTATTCTACTGACAATGGTGAACTTGCGGTAGGACGGAACGTTCTTATCGGTTATTTGAACTGGGAAGGACAAAACTACGAAGATGCTATCCTTATTAATGAGCGTCTTGTTAAAGATGATGTTTATACATCAATCACTCTTTACGATCAAGAAATTAAATGCCGTACAACCAAACTTGGTGACGAGCAGATTACAAGAGATATTCCTAACCTTGGCGAAGAGGCTCTTAAAGACCTTGATGAAAACGGAATTATCCGTATCGGTGCTGAGGTTCACCCAAATGATATCTTAGTTGGTAAGGTTACACCTAAGGGTGAAACTGAACTTACCCCTGAAGAAAGACTTCTCCGTGCTATCTTTGGTGATAAGGCACGTGAAGTTAGAGATACCTCTCTCCGCGTTCAACATGGAAAGGGCGGTGTAGTCGTTGATGTTCAAGTATTCTCTAAAAAGAACAAAGACGACCTTGAACCAGGCGTAACTATGATGGTTAAGGTTACTGTTGCTCAAAAACGTAAGATTTCAGTCGGCGACAAAATGGCTGGACGACATGGTAACAAAGGTTGTGTTTCTATCGTTCTTCCAGAAGCAGATATGCCTTTCATGGCAAACGGTCAACCACTTGATATCGTTCTTAGCCCTCTTGGTATTCCATCTCGTATGAATATCGGTCAGGTGCTTGAAGTACATCTTGGCCTTGTTGCAAATTCACTCGGTTGGAAGGTTGCTACACCTGCATTCGATGGTGCTACTGCTACAGAAATTAGAGACCTCCTTGTTGAAAACAACTTCCGTCCAGACGGAAAGGTTCAACTTTATGATGGACGTACTGGTGAGCCTTTTGAAAACCTTACTACTATCGGTATGAAATATATGCTTAAACTTGAACACATGGTTGACTCTAAAATCCATGCTCGTTCAATCGGTCCTTATGCCCTTATCACTCAACAACCTCTTGGTGGTAAATCATTGTTCGGTGGACAAAGATTTGGTGAAATGGAGGTTTGGGCTCTTGAGGCTTATGGTGCTTCTCATATCTTACAAGAAATGCTTACTGTTAAGTCTGATGACCTTAATGGTAGGGTGAAGACTTATGAATCTATTATCAAAGGTCTTCCTATTGCAGAACCTGGTATTCCAGAATCATTCAAGGTTCTTGTTAAAGAATTACAGGCTCTTGGACTGGATGTTAAGATTCTTACTGACTGAAACAGAGAAATTTCTCTTGCTGAACTTTCACAAGACGAACAAGATCAAGTTACTCTTGCTTCTGACACAGAAAACGACCTTAAAGATATTACTCTTGATTTCGATGAGGTTCTTCCAGAAAACGATTCTGATAAAGAACTTGCCGAAGTATTTGAAGAAAGCACTAAGAATGATGGTCTTGACAATCTTGACCTCTTTGATGATTTCGGCGATTTTGATGAGTAAATATAAACAAAAAGAGATTATATATGAAAAACAAAACCTTAAATCTTGACAAAACATTTGCTGAACCTAAGGAAGACGATATTGTTTTTAACACTTTGACTCTTACAGAAAGAAGTTTATTAATATCGGTAGGTGAAAGTATTGCAGTAATGAATAAATATATTCGCTATGGTGATTTGCTTCAATTACAAGAAAAAGCGAAACAAATAAAGTTATCAACAAAACGTAGTCAAGAAGAAAATGAATAAACAACAAACAAAAAAAACAACATGAAATAAAGGATTAGTTATTATGTTTGAATTAAACAACTTTGATTCTATTAAAATTGGCGTTGCTTCACCAGAGAAGATCAGAGAATGGTCTCATGGTGAGGTAACTAAGCCTGAAACTATTAATTATCGTACACAAAAGCCAGAAAAAGATGGTCTTTTTTGCGAGAAGATTTTTGGACCTCGTAAAGACTGGGAATGTCACTGTGGTAAGTACAAGAGAGTACGTTACAAGGGCGTTGTCTGTGATAAATGTGGTGTTGAAGTAACAAGAGCAAAAGTTCGCCGTGAACGTATGGGTCACATCGAACTTGCTGCCCCATGCACTCATATTTGGTTTTTCAGAAATGTACCTTCTAAGATTGGTACTCTACTTGAAATGACTCCAAAAGCCCTTGAACAAGTTGTTTATTATGTTTGTTATGTTGTGCTTGACCCTAAAAATACTGACTTCCAATATAAGCAGGTGATTACTGATAAAGAATATCGTGAAGCAGTAGAAAAATTTGGGCCTAACTCTTTTGAAGCAGGCATGGGTGCTGAGGCAATCAAGAGACTTCTTTCTGAGGTTGACCTTGAAAAAGAATCTCGCACACTTAAAGAACAACTCCCTGGTTTTAAAGGTCAAAGAAAAATCAAGGCTATGAAAAAACTTGATGTTGTTGAATCTTTTATTAAGTCTGGAAATAATCCTACTTGGATGGTTCTTGACGTGATTCCTGTGCTTCCTCCTGAACTTCGTCCTATGGTTCCACTTGATGGCGGACGTTATGCTACAAGTGACCTTAATGACCTTTACAGACGTGTTATCAACAGAAATAACCGTCTTAAAAAACTTATTGAACTTGGCGCTCCTGATGTTATTATCCGTAATGAAAAACGTATGCTTCAAGAGTCAGTAGACAACCTTATTGATAACGGTAAACGTGGTAAGGCGGTACAAAGTTCAAAACAACGTGACCTCAAATCTCTTACTGCTATGCTTGGTGGTAAACAGGGTCGCTTCCGTCTTAACCTTCTTGGTAAACGTGTTGATTATTCTGGACGTTCTGTTATCGTTGTTGGACCTGAACTTAAAATGTATCAATGCGGACTTCCTAAAGAAATGGCTCTTGAACTTTTCAAACCATTCATTATTAACAGACTTGTTGAACTTAACAAATCTCATAATATCAAAGCCGCTAAACGTATGATCGATAAGGAAAAACCTGTGGTTTGGGATATCCTTGCTGAGGTTATTAAAGACCACCCAGTATTCCTTAATCGTGCACCTACTCTTCACAGACTTTCAGTGCAAGCGTTTGAACCTGTACTTGTTGAGGGTAGAGCAATCAAACTTCACCCATCTGTTTGTCCTGCGTTCAACGCTGACTTCGATGGTGACCAAATGTCTGTTCACGTTCCTCTTTCTATCGACGCTAGAACAGAGGCTAGAACACTTATGCTTGCCTCAAACAACCTTTTGAAACTTTCAGATGGTAACCCTATCGTTACTCCTGACCAAGATATCGTACTTGGTTGTGCTTATATGACTATGGTTAGACCTGGTGCGAAAGGTGAGGGCAGTATTTACTCTTCTAAAGATGAAGCAATCTATGCTTATCAAACAAACAACCTTGCACTTCAAGCAGAAGTTAGTGTAAGACTTGAAAAAGAGGTTGATGGTAAAAAATATACAAAACTTGTTAAAACTTCTGTTGGTCGTTTAATGTTTAATGATGCTATTCCTCAAAACCTTGGTTATGTGGATAGAAGCAAAGAAGAAAACATTTGTGAACTTGAAATCAACAAAGCCGTTGTTAAAGGCGACTTAAAAGACATTATCGGCAGAGCATACAATGTGCTTGGTACAACCGAATGTGCTAAACTTGTTGATAGAATTAAGGAAACAGGATATAAATTCTCTACTCTTGCCGCTCTTACTGTTAATATCTTTGATATTGAAGAGCCTAAAGCAAAAGAGGAAATTGTTAAAGAGGCTGAATCAAAGGCTCTTGAAAATGAAAAACTTCTTCGTCGTGGTCTTATTACTCTTGACGAAAAACTTAGAAACAATAGAGATGTTTGGAATGAAGCCAGAGGACAAATCAAGAAACTTCTTCTTGGTACATTTGAGGAATTTAACCCATTCAGAATCATGGTCGTTTCTAAAGCCCGTGGTAGTGAGGACCAGCTTACCAACGTCTGCGGTATGATTGGTATTAAGACTGCCGCATCTGGTGAAATTATTGATACTCCTATTAAAGCAAGTTTCAGAAAAGGTCTTTCTCCTATTGAATATTTCTTGACCGCCCGTGGTGCAAGAAAAGGTCTTACTGATACTGCACTTAAAACAGCGGACTCTGGTTACTTAACACGTCGTCTTGTTGATATTTCTCAAGATGTTGTTGTTACCACTGATGACTGCTTTGCTGACGCTGGCGAAAATGTTAAAGGTGTTTGGGTAAGCGACCTTGTTACAGATGGCTCTGTTCAAGAAAAATTACAAGAGCGTATCTATGGTCGTGTTGCTGTTGACGATATCGTTAATCCTAAGACAGGTGAACTTATCGTTCCTGCAAACACTATGATTTCAGAAGAACAATCTTATGCGGTTGAGGCTGCTGGAATTACTAAAGTACAAATCCGTTCACTTCTTACCTGCCGTTGCAAACATGGTGTATGTGCAAAATGTTATGGTAGAGATCTTGCTGGTAAGAATATGGTTACAATCGGCGAGGCTGTTGGTACTGTTGCCGCTCAAAGTATTGGTGAGCCTGGTACTCAGCTTACAATGAGAACTTTCCACTCTGGTGGTATTGCGGCCGCACTTGATATTACACAAGGTCTTCCTCGTGTCGAAGAAATCTTTGAAGCACGTAAGCCAAAAGGTGAGTGCTTACTTAGTGAGGTTGCTGGTAAGGTATCAATTAAACAAGATGCTAAGTATTACTACATCACTGTTGCATCACGTGAAGGCGATGTTGTATACGAGGCAAAGAAACCTGCTGTACTTGCTGTTAAACAAGGTGACACTGTTGAACCTGGTAGCCAACTTACTGCTGGTGCAATTAACCCTCCAGATCTCCTTAGAATGAAGGGTGTTAAAGGACTTCAAGATTACCTTCTCTCTCAAGTTATTGCAACATATCGCGGACAAGAGGTTAAGGTTAACGATAAACACGTTGAAATCATTGTTAGACAAATGCTTAAGAAGGTTAAGGTTGAGTCTAGCGGAGATACAAACCTTCTTCCTGGTGAAGTTGTTGATGTTTACAAGTGTGACGAAGAGAATGAAAAAATCTTACAAGAAGGTGGAGTTCCTGCCACTGTTAAGAGAATACTTCTTGGTATTACTAAGGCTTCTCTTTCAACTGAATCTTTCCTTTCAGCCGCATCTTTCCAAGAGACTTCAAGAACTCTTACTGATGCTGCAGTTAAGGGCAAGGTAGACCACTTAATGGGTCTTAAAGAGAACGTTATTATCGGTAAACTTATTCCTGCTGGTACTGGCGTTAGAGAATACCGTTCTGTTATGCCTGTAGTAATTAAAGACGACACCGACGACGCTATTGTTGGTTAATAATACAAAAAAAGACGCTTATTTGAGTGTCTTTTTTTTGTTTAATCTCTTTATTATGATATAATAGGATAATGAAAATTAAGAAAGAGTGGTTTACAAGGGAATATTTGTCACAAAGAACGGTATTTATTTCTTTTTGGTCTTTGCTACTCAACTTTTTGACAGGGATTGTTAAAATAATTATTTCATGCTTTACATTCTCTTATTATTTTGGAATGAATGGTGCTTATAACGTTGTTCTTGGCTCAGCCAAAGTAAAGGCTGTAAGACAGTATAGTATTTCAAAAGATTTGACGGATACCGAAAAGAAAACTAAGATTGAAAATAAAACTTGTTATCAACTTTGTTGGTTTGCAATAGCATCGTCTTTAATTTATCTTGTTTTAAGCATTGTTCTGACTTTCTTTTTTCAGGAGGTTAATGCAAAATATAGTATTTCAGTAGTTTGTTTTATTGCGGCGGTGGGTTTTTCAAAACTTGTTATAGGTATTATCAATTCAGTTAAAACGAAACACGATACAAATCTTATAATACACTATATAAAACTGTTAAACCTTGTTGATGCCTGTGTGGCAATCGCTTTGGTACAACGTGCTATTCTTATGATGGAACAAGTAGAAAATGCCAACTATTTCAGTGGCATCGGTGGAATTATTTTCAGTACAATAGCCCTTATGGTTTCAATCAATATGATTATAGAACTTGCTTTAATTAAGAAAAGAAAAATGCATTTAAAAGAAAAAGACTTATAAGTATTATAAGTCTTTTTTTCTTTCAAGTTCTTCAATACGCTCTTCAAGTTCGGCAATTTTTTCTTGTTGTACATCTACAATCGCAGTAAGTAAAACAACGTTTTTTGCACCTTGTTTGTCACAACGCTCTTTTATCTTATTATAATCTAAACTTTTTGAAAGGGCAATGTATAAAATTACTCCAAATAGAACAATAATTCCGCCAAATACAGTAAGCATTATTCCAACGGGAAACCCCTCAGAGTCGACAATGCCTGGACTTAAATTAATTATTCCCACGATAAGCATTAAAAGCCCAAAAGAACCAAAAAATCCTAGAATAACATACTTTGTTATTCTTAATTGTTTCTTATAGTTTTCTTCAAACTTTTCTTTAATTTTTTCTTCCATAGCATCCCTTATTTTTAATATTATAGCAGAAAAAAGTGTGTTTGTATAATAAATTCGAAAAATATTTATAAAATCCTTGCTTTTTGTTAAGGTTTTTGTTATTATAATAAAGCATATAAAAGGTATGCCCTCTTGGTCAATCGGTTAAGACGCAGCCCTCTCACGGCTGAATGAAGGGTTCGATTCCCTTAGAGGGTACCAAGAAAAAGCACCGTTAAGGTGTTTTTTTATTACACTTTTAATTGCGTTGGCAATGCGAACAGCGTGAGTGGGAATCGAACGGGCGGATTAACAAAGGCAATAGTATTGCGTTTGTCCGCCCCGGCATGATAGCGTTCCACTAACAAAGCCCAGCCCTAAAAGCGGAGTGATTCCCTTAGAGGGTACCAAGAAAAAAGCACCCTTAAGGTGTTTTTTTTATTATCTTATTCGCAAAAAGAGGTCAATTTATTTGCGTTTTAATTTTTATTTTGTGTTGTTATTTGCTATACTATATTAGAGGTAAATTATGTTTGGCAATAGCAAAGTTAAAATTGGTCTTGCATTTGGTGGCGGTGGAGCAAGAGGTTTCACTCATTTAGGCGTGGTGAAAGCCTTTGAAGAATTTGGATTGAAATTTGACTATGTTGCAGGCACGAGTGCTGGGAGCATTATGGGGGCGTTTTATGCGGCAGGTTATTCTTTTCAGGAAATGTATGAGGCTGCCAAGAAGATTCGCGAAAAGGATATAAGAACCAACATCATCCCTTTTTCTCCTTCTAAAACAGATGGTATTGGAGATATTATCAAAAAGAATCTTGGTGATATTAATATAGAAGATTTAAAGATTCCTTTTTCTGCTGTCGCTGTTGATATTATTTCAACAAAAGAGGTTTGCATAAATAAGGGGAATCTTGCAAAGGCAGTGCAGGGCAGTTGTGCTGTGCCAGCGATATTCCAACCTGTTGAGTTTGAAGGCATGCTTCTTTGTGATGGTGGACTTCAAAACAACATTCCAACAGATATCCCTCTTATGATGGGTTGTGATTACGTTGTGTCGGTTGATGTGAATAAGTCAAGGCTTTATGGTACAGATTCTACAAAATTATTTGATGTTGTTATGTGTTCCATTCGTATATTGATGCAAAGTAACTCTGTTAGGGGGTATATTAATGCTGATGTTATGATTGCACCCGAAACAAAACGTTTTAAATCGACCAAAACTGAAGGTATGGATGAAATGATTGAAGAGGGATATAAAGCAGCGATTGATGTTATGCCACAAATCATTCAACTGTTCAAAAAGAAAAGGCATAGAAAATTTAAAAATATTCCAACTAATATAAAAATAATTAGGTAGGCGAATTTGGCACGAAAGAAAAAACTGGAATTTGAAACAAATTATCTGATGGTTAGGCTTATTCTAACCGCCGTTATTTTGGTTGCCTTTCTTTTGACATTCTTTCTTGGAAATGGTTTAGACTTTTTTAAAGTGGCAGCTGCTGTCAAGGATTTTAATAAATATCCTTTTGAAATTCATTTTATTGATGTTGGATTGGGTGACAGCATCTTTATGAGGCTTCCTAACAACAAAACTATGCTTGTTGATTGTGGTCCAAATGAAGACGGCAATCATGTGGTGGAGTATCTTTCCGACCTTTTTGCATACGAGAAGATTGATGCCCTTGATTATTTAGTACTTACTCATCAAGATGCTGATCATGTTGGCAAAGGTGCAGCTATTTTTGAAACATTTCAGGTGAATACTATTTACAGACCAAAGGTGTTAAGTAAAGATGAAGTAACAATATATGGTAATCCTAACTCATATAAAACATCCACAACTCAAACTTATAACAATGTTATCATGGCGGCATATAAAGAGTCTAATTGTGAAATGATTTATTCCGAAAAGAATATTAAGTTGTTTGACTCTGACTTTTCTGTGGAATTTCTTTCACCAGCAAAGGACACCTATTCAAATAGTAATGATTATAGCCCGATGATTATGGTTACTTATCTTGCCCGTAAATTTCTTCTCACTGGCGATGGCGAGAGTGTTGCTGAAAAAGAAGTTGTTGCAACCTATGGTACTGATTTAAAAGCAGATGTTTTAAAGGTCGGGCATCACGGCTCAAATACTTCCACCTCCTTGGATTTTTTAGAGATGGTTAAGCCACAAATTGCAGTTATAAGTGTAAGTGAAAACAACAAATATAAATTCCCTAAATTAGAAACCCTTGGTAGACTTGAGATTGTGGGTGCAAAAGTGCTTACAACTTCAAAGTTTGGCACTATTGCAATGACGGTGGACTCAAATGGAAATATTATTGAAGCGTATAGTTCGGAAAGCAAGCATATTGATGTGCCAATACTTATTGTTTGTTGTTGTGTTGCCCTTATTTTAGTGTGGGGAATTAAGGTTCGCAAGAAAACAGATAAGAAAAACTAAAAATATGTGAATATAATTTGATAAAAATTATTTTTATGGTAATATATTAACATGAAATCAACTCTTGATAGCCTTATACTTATATGTTTAAATGTAGACTTTGGCAGAATTGTGGCAAAGAGGTTTGCCGTAAGCCTTGATAAAACTTTTGTAGATGGCTATGAGGTTATTGAAAGAGATCTGTTGGAGCGTCAAGTAGAAAAGAAGGATTGCAATCTTGAATACCTTGCTTGGCAGGAACAAGAGTGTATTAAAAATTGTTCTAAAAATGAAAATTCGATTATTTATTTAACTTTTGAACTTTATAAACGAAATAAAGACACCTTGAAGGGAATACATGTATACTACTTGCAGTTGCCGATTCTAGAACTTTCCGATAATGACAAATTAAATCGTATAGCTTACTCGTATCGTAATGAATATTTAATGAAAGAAGGTAAAGGTGTCATTGAACTTGAAAAGACTGATGTAGATGACGCGATTAATAAATTAAAAACAGAGGTGAAAAAATGAATATTGCAGAGAAAACATTAAACTATGTAAAGTCAATTACCGCACAATCTATTTCTAATGCTGGAAGTGGTCATACGGGTGGGGCTCTTGGCATGTCATCAATTATGCTTGCTCTTTTTAAAGATCATTATAACTTTGATGTTTCTGATACCGACTTTTTAAATCGTGATAGATTTGTCCTGTCAGCAGGTCATGCTTGTGGAGTGTATTATACTCTTCTTTCGCTTTTTGGCTTTGATGTAACTTTGCAGGATTTAAAAGAGTTGCGTAAATATGGTTCGCGTACCCCTGGACATCCAGAGTATGGCAGAACTGATGGGGTGGAGGTGTCTACAGGTCCACTTGGTCAAGGTGTGGCAAATGCAGTTGGTATGGCACTTGCGGCAAGTATGATGGCAGAAAAATTTAATTCTGTTGGTTTTCCTATTATTAATAATTACACCTATTGTCTTGCTGGCGATGGCGACCTTATGGAAGGCGTTGCTTTGGAGGCTTGCAGTTTAGCAGGTAATTTAAATCTTAAAAAATTGATTTTACTTTATGATAGTAATGATGTTACCATTGATGGTAATCTTAGTTTAGCCAACAAAGAAAATGTTGCAAAGAAGTTTAGAGCAATGGGTTGGAATGTCATTAAGGTTAAGAAAGGTAACGATTTTAAAGCCTGCTCTCGTGCAATCGGAAAGGCGAAAAAATCGGGTAAACCTGTGATTGTTATCTTTAAAACAACCATTGGTATTGGCACTGAAAAAGAGGGGACATCTTCCACTCATGGTATGGCACTCAATCAAGAAGAAATTAAAGTGTTTAATGAAAAACTTGGTGTGCAGGAAAGTTTCTATGTGCCTAATGATGTTCGCGATTGGTGTATGGCAAGTGCAAGACGTGGTAAACTTAATCATGAAACTTGGAATCAAGAACTTGCTGTTTACAGCAACTCGAACCCAGAACTTTATAAGCAGTTTTTACAATTTTTTGACCGCAAAAAACTTGATATAGAGAAATTGGAAAAAAATGTCAACAAATTAGAAGGCAAAAGCACCAGAGATATTAACAAGGCAATTTTAAATGATGTGGCAGATAAACTTCATCAGGTGGTAGGCGGCACAGCTGATCTTGCACCTTCAACACGTGCCTATATTGATAATGGTGGTAATTATTCCGCAGGAAATAATTGTGGACGTAACATCCATTTCGGGGTACGTGAACATGCAATGGCGGCAATTTGCAATGGTATTGCACTTTATGAGGATTATATTCCATTCTGTTCAACATTCCTTGCTTTCTCAAATTATCTTCTTCCATCGGTGCGTATGTCTGCACTTATGAAACTTAATGTTATCTATTTCTTTACTCATGACAGTGTTTATGTTGGTGCAGATGGGCCAACACATCAACCTATTGAACAAATTGCAAATCTTCGTTCTATAATAGGTCTTAATGTGTTTAGACCTTGCGATGGAAAAGAACTTCTTGCAGGTTATCAGATTGCATTTGCTAAGAATGGGCCTACAGCGTTCTGCCTCTCAAGACAGGATTTGCCAGTGGTTGAAAATACATCATATAAGGATGCTTTAAATGGTGCATATATTATAAAAGGCACAAATAAGGATGCGGATATTGTTATATTTGCAAGCGGAAGCGAAGTGCATTTAGCACTTGAAGTGGCAAACGAAATTAAGGGACACTCTGTAAGCGTTGTATCTGTGCCATGTGTGGAAGTGTTTGAAAAGCAATCACCAGCATATAAGGCGAAAGTAATGCAGAAAACTGCGAAAGTGCGTGTTGCTATTGAGGCTTCAAATGATAATGTTTGGTATAAATATATTGGCAGTGATGGCTTATTTGTTGGAGTAGAAGATTATCAAGTTAGTGGTAAGGGAGAGGTTGTTTACTCTAAAGCAGGCTTCAATGCAAAAGAAATTGCAAAGAAGATTTCTAAACAATTTCAAAAATAATTAATAGGACAAAAGAAGGGTTTTTCCCTTCTTTTATTTATGAACGCAAGAACAGTGATTGGGTTTTATTAATTTCCCCCTTTTGGATATTCTTGAAAATTTGAGTTAATTCGCTATAATTCGAGCAGTTTCTTTAGTCATTTTAAACGTATGCTTAGTATACTTAATATAAGGAGCAAAAATAAAATGACTAAAAAAAGCATTGTGATGAGTGGTTCTAATAATAAAAAAGCTGTGTTATCGCTGGAATGTAATGGTGATAATCTCTCGGGCAGGTTGAGATTATACAACTTTACAAGTGAGCCTTCTGGTATTATTAGTCTTGGTATCTATTCGGGTGGCAAGGTAGTTAAAGCAGGGCTTACGAAAACTTCAAGCATGCTGTATTCTTTTAGAGAAATTAATTCTGCTTTGCCAACAGAATTTTCCTGTGCTGTTGTGAACTTTGTAGGTGGCGAAAGTGAGCCTATTTTGTATGGCAATAGTGAGGGGTGTGGTAACCCTGAAGAGGTGTTTGGTGCAGTTATCAATTCCTTAGAAAAAGCAAGCGGTATGGTTGGCGTTGAGAAGGTTTTAGACGAGAGTGGCATTGATTATGATGATGAATTAAAGCAAGAAATTGAAAATGCAATAGATGATGAGATTGAAGGTCATAATTGTGCAAAATGCAAGTACAGAGAGTACTTTTTTGCAAATTGCAATCAAAGTAAAATGCAGAGTGAAGAAGTTCCTAAAAATAGTGAAGAGCCTCATAAAGAAGAAAAACATACTTTTTATGATGAGATTAAATCACAGGTTGACAATTTGTTTGAAAAGAATCCGTCAGAGGATTATCTTGAAGAGATGATTCCAAATTCCAAATGGGTTAAAGTAGAGTTTGAAGAGGGCGGAGATTATTATGTGTTTGGCATGATTTATGAGGATGATAGTTTAAAATATATCTGCTATGGAGTTCCTGGCATTTATCAAAAAAATCCGCCAAAACAACTCTCTGGTTATCCTGTATGGTTTCCGCTTGATCGTAGCAAAAATGAAGGCTTTGGTTACTGGCTGACTTATCAGGATGCTGAAAGTGGGGAAAGCATTAAGGCTATTGTTGAGTAGGCGGAAAGATATATGAAGGTATTTTCGATTATTGTTTTATCCCTTTTAGTGGCTGTGCTAGTTGGACTTGCTATTTACATTTTATTTGGTGGAATATGTTATCGAATGGCACTATCAAAGAAAGGTGTGATAAAGAAAAGGTCAACCAAAAACTTTATGCAAAACATTGATAAGTATATGGTTGATCTTGATTGGTGGCAGGACAAGCCTTTTGAAACTTTAACAATTACAAGTGGTGATGGGCTTAAACTTTGCGGACATTTTTTACAAAAGGAGGGCGACCGTCTTGCTATTGTAGTACATGGCTATGGCGGGGATTATCGCGAAACATTCAACTATGCAAAGATGTTCTATAAGCGTGGTTACAGCATTTTAGCAGTGGAGTGTAGGGCACATGGAAATAGCGAAGGCAACATGGTTGGTATGGGCTGGCTGGATAGGCTGGATATATTAAAGTGGATTGAATATATGCTGTTGCAAAATCCTGACTATAAGATTGTGTTGTTTGGACTTTCTATGGGTGGTGCTGCTGTATGTATGAGTTTGGGAGAAAAACTTCCTAATAATGTAATCTGTGCAATTTCCGATTGTGGTTTTGACAATATGTATAGAGAGTTTTCATACATCTTCACACGACATACGCATATGCCTGCAAAGTTTGTTATGTCTTTTTTTAATAGTTATGTTAAGCGGACAAAACATTTTGATATGAAAAATGCTGACGCTGTACGTCAACTTAAAAAAGCAAAGATTCCAGTGCTTTTTATACATGGTGAAAAGGATACTTTTGTTCCAACAGAGATGGTATACAAACTTGCTGATGCTGTGCCAGAATATAGGCGGGAGATTTATGTTGTGAATGGGGCAGGGCATGCAATGAGTTATCCTACTGACCCAAAAGAATATGAAAAACGGGTAGATAAATTTTTAAGAAAATATAATATGTAATAAAAAATGAGCGAGATTCGCTCATTTTTTATTTATTTTCGCTCCTTCTTTTTAAAATTTCGTACTCTTCAAGTGCGTGGTTTTTGTTTGCTTCAATAAGTTCGGCTTTTGTGTTATCTTCCATTGTGATTGCATATCTACGTTCGCCTTTAAGGAAATCTATATAAGCGTCACCATTTAATCCGCTTTCAAGATAGAGGTGTTTTTCGGTAGGGTTATAGCGATAGAGCGGCCAGTATCCACAATCAACCGCCTTTTTCATTTCTTGCAAACTATTTGCAAGGTTGAAGCCTTGATTGATACAGGTTGAGTATGCAAGGATAAGGCTTGGGCCGTTATGCTTTTCAGCCTCTTTGAAGGCTTTAATGCATTGTGTCATATTTGCCCCGATTGCCACCTGTGCGACATAAACATTTGGATAGGTCATTGCGATTGAGCCAAGATTTTTCTTATGAGTGCGTTTTCCGCCATCGTTAAGTTTTACGCTTGCACCCATAGGGGTTGACTTACTGCTTTGTCCGCCAGTGTTTGAATAACTTTCATTATCAAGAACAAGTATATTTACATTCTCATTGCTTGCAAGCACGTGGTCGAGTCCGCCATAGCCAATATCATAAGCCCAGCCGTCACCGCCGATTATCCAAACAGAACGGTCTTTCTCGTTATGATATTTGCTTCCAAGTTTAAGGCCAAGACCAAACTCTGCATTGTCCTCAAATAGACTATTCGCCCATGCTGGGCCTTTGCCGTCCGCATTTTTAGTGAACGGGCAGGAAGGGTATGAGCCTGCGTAAATACTAGAACAGCCTGTTGCGTTTGCAATCATCATATTTTCACCAAACAGCATTGATGCAAGTTTGATGTAAGGGGTTTCTCCACAGCCAGCACATGCACCGGGAAACTCAAAATAACTCTCTTTAAACTGGCAGCCCTTTGCAAAGTCATCACTAAACAAGGTTTGCTCTTTTTGTGGAAGCGAGGTTGTATAATCATACTTTTTGCATTCCTCTTCAAGTATCTCTTCTGCACTTACCATTTCAAGTGCCTTTTTAAGTGCAGGGCAGGTGTTAGCACAAACACCACAACCAGTACAGTCCTCTGGGGAAAGTTGAATTTTATATAATGCGTCTTTAATGCCTGTTGCATTTGCAAATATATCTTTAATTTCGGCATTTTCATTATCAACTAAAATTGCACGAAGGGCAGAGTGAGGGCAGGCAAGCACACATTGACCGCATTGCACGCAGTTTTCTTTTATCCATTTTGGAAGGCGTGATGCGATGTTACGTTTTTCAAGTGCGGATGTGCCTGTTGGGACTACGCCGTTTGGGCTGAACTTTGATACTGGAATGGAATTACCTTGCATAGATGCAATAGGTTTAAATATATCCTCATAGAATCTACCTGAACCAGTATCCTTTTGTTTTACTTTTACGCCATGAAGAGAATTTACATCAACCTCAACAAGAGCGTTTTCTGCACACTGCATAGCGTTGATGTTTTTATCAACTACCGCTTGTCCTTTACGAGAGAAAGTTTTAATAATTGATTTTGTCATATATTCTTTGGCTTCATCACTCTTTAACAAACCTGTCGCTTTGAAAAGTGCCATTTGCATGATGATGTTAATCTTTTCACCAAGTCCATTTTTATTTGCAATTTCATGCCCGTTGATTATAAAAAGTTTGGCGTGTTTTTCTTTAAGAATGTTGACATAATTTTCTGGAAGAACCTTATCAATCTCTTGGCTATCAAATATGGAGTTGATGATTACAATTCCGTTTTCTTTAAGTCCGTCTAGGCAATTATATCTATGTACGAAAGAAAAGTTTGAAATTGAAATAACATCGCTTTGTTGCAATAGGTAACTACCAAGAATCGGATTATCACTGATTCTTAAATGAGAAATTGTTAAACTGCCAGATTTTTTTGAATCATACTCAAAATATCCTTGTACGTACTTATTGTAACTTTCGCCCAAGATTTTTATTGTGGACTTACTTGCTGATACTGAGCCGTCAGAGCCAAGTCCGAAAATCTTGATTTCATAAGCACCAGTAGGTTTAACATCATTTGAGAGTGGAAGAGAGGAGTTGTATAAATCGTCATTTATTCCCACCGTAAAGTCATCTTTTGGTTTGCTTGATTTAAGGTTGTCAATCACCGCTTTCGCACAAGCAGGGGTGAAGTCTTTTCCGCCAAGTCCATATCTTCCACTTATAACTTTTACTTCATCTTTATATTTATGTATCGTGCTGATTACATCAAGTGCAAGAGGGCCTTTTGCACCATCCTCTTTTGTTCTATCAAGTACGCAGATGTTTTTAATATTTTTTGGCAAAGTATTAATAAAAGTTTTTTCATTAAAAGGTCGATATAATCTTACATTGATTATGCCAGTATTTTTGATTTTATCGTTATTAATATATTCTTTAATAACTCCGCCAGCACTACCCATTAAAACGATAACATTTTCTGCATTTTTATCACCAAAATACTCAAATGCCTGATAAGAACGACCAGTTTCTTCTTCAATTCTTTTAAACACTTCTTTAAGCACCACTGGAATGTTGCGGATTTTACTCTCATTCGCTTCTCTATTTTGGAAGAATACATCAGGGTTTTGTGCTGTTCCAAATTGAAGGGGATGATCTGGGGAAAGTGCATGGTTATCATAACTACATTCTTCCACCACGCTTCTTGGTACAAGACGAAGAAGGGTTGCTTCATCAACTTCATCAATCTTTTGGATTTCGTGGCTTGTTCTGAATCCGTCAAAAAAGTGAAGAACAGGGTTGTTTGATTTTAAAGCAAGCATATGTGATGCTATTGCCATATCTTGGCACTCTTGCACTGAAGAAGAGGCAAGCAATGTAACCCCAGTCATACGGGTTGCCATAACGTCAGAGTGGTCACCAAATATGTTAAGTGCATGGCTTGCAACCGTTCTTGATGCAACATGAATGACGGCGGGTAGTCCCTCCGCTGCAATTTTGTATAGATTTGGAATCATTAAAAGTAGGCCTTGGCTTGCTGTGAAAGTGGTGGCAAGTGCACCAGCCATAAGTGCACCGTGCAATGTTCCAGCAGCACCTGCTTCTGATTGCATTTCAACCATTTTGACATCTTTTCCATAAAGGTTTTTTACCCCTCGAGCGTTACAAGCAGAGCAATATTCTGCCATGGGTGAAGAAGGGGTGATAGGATAAATAGGAATCACCTCAGAAAGTTTGTATGCGATTTGAGCGGTAGCAGTGCAACCGTCAACTATTATTTTTTTCATTGTTTTACTCCTATCGAAAGTATACCTTTTTGCGTTAGTTTAGTCAAAGAAAATTAAGGCTTTGCATAGTAAATGTTTGTTTTTTAAACGTGAAAAAGATATAATATAAACATGAAACGTGTACTTATTACAATTGAATATGATGGCAGCGGATTTTATGGTTGGCAAAGGCAACCTGGCAAGCGTACGGTGCAGGGTGAAATTGAAGATGCAATCGAAAAAATAACGTCCTCTCATGTTGAGGTGTTTGCAAGTGGTCGTACTGACGCTGGCGTGCATGCACTTGCTCAAACCGCACACTTTGATATAAATGTGCCTATCCCTATTTCCAAACTTGCAGATGTGCTTAATAGTCTGCTTCCTGAGGACATTGCAATCAAGAAGGCAGAGTATGTGGCTGATGACTTTCATGCAAGGTTCTCAATTAAAAGCAAAACTTATGAATATCGTGTGTATATCGGACAAGAGAAGAAAGCACTTATTTCAAGGCAGGTGGCAAGTGTGAAATATCCGCTTGATATGGATAAGATGATAGATGCAAGCAGGATTTTTATCGGACAGCACGACTTTAAAGGATACTGCAGTGCACAAGCGGTGACAAATGATTTTGTGCGTACTATTTACTCTTTGAAAATAACAAAGAAAAAGGATATTATATCCTTTGAAGTTGAGGGTAGTGGTTTCTTATATAATATGGTGCGAATTATCGTCGGCACGCTTGTTGATATTGGAAGAGGCAAACTTAGCATAGAGAGTGCAAAAAAAGCACTTGAAAGTGGCGATAGGGCTTATGCAGGGGTTACTATGCCACCTAACGGCTTATTTTTAAAAGCAACTCATTACTAATTTAATTGCAAAAATTACCGCAGTGTGATATATTGTAAATCGGAGATAATTATGAAAACAGACAGACAGATGAAAGAACTTTGGTTTAAATTCTTTGAAAAGCATGGATTTAAGAAAATTCCGGGTTATTCTATAATTCCTGAAAATGACCCTACTGTGCTTTTCACTACAGCAGGTATGCACCCACTTGTGCCTTATCTTCTTGGTGAAAAACACCCAGCGGGGAATAAGATTTTTGATGTGCAACGTTGTATAAGGACTGGTGATATTGATGAGGTTGGTGATGATAGTCACCTCACATGCTTTGAAATGCTTGGCAACTGGTATTTAGGTTCTTGCCCTAAGGCTGAAATGGTGGCACATTCTTTTGAGTTTTTAACAAGCAAGGAGTATCTTGGTATTCCAGTTGACAGACTTGCTGTCAGCGTTTTTGCTGGCGATGATGTTGCACCTAGGGATGAGGAAACTGCAAATGCATGGGTTAACGCTGGCGTTAAAAAGGAAAATGTTTTCTTCCTTCCAAAAGAGAACAACTGGTGGGCTCTTGGTGGCGGAGTTGGACCTTGTGGGCCTGATACTGAAATGTTTTATGATACAGGCAAGCCTAAGTGCTGTAAGGACTGTTCGCCTGCTTGTGATTGCGGAAAATATCTTGAAATATGGAACGATGTTTTCATGGAATTTAAGGTGGATAAGGCTGGCGAAAAAGCAAAGAAACTTCCAAGACCTAACATTGATACTGGAATGGGGCTTGAACGTACAGTGCTTGTTTTAAATGGAAGCAAGAGTGTTTATGATAGTGGTTGCTTTAAAAGGGTGATAGACTTTATTGAAAGTAAGGCTGAGGTAAAATATCTTAATGATGACAAATCAAAGAGAAGTTATCGTATTATTACCGACCATCTTCGTTCTTCCACTTTTATTCTAGGAGATGCAAGAGGGGTTGTTCCTTCTAATGTAGGACAGGGATATATTTTACGTAGGTTTATTCGCAGAAGTGTCAACTGTGCAAGAAATATTGGGCTTGATGTTAAATATTTCGCTGATATTGCTGATATTTATGTCAGTGAGTATGGTCAGGATTATGAAGACATAAAACTTAACCGCGAGAAGGTTAAGGACGAACTTATTAAAGAAGTTGAAAGATTTTCAAAGGCTCTTGAAGAAGGACATCGCGAATTTGAAAAAACAATAAAGGGTATTGAAAGACATAAAGAGTTTGCAAAAGAAGGTGAAGTCGTTGAGAATATTATTTCAGGCAAGGCTGCATTCAGACTTTACGATACTTTCGGGTTTCCTATTGAACTTACAAAAGAACTTGCGTTAGAGCGTGGTTATAGCGTGGATGAAAAGGGCTTTGAAGAGAAATTTCAAGAGCATCAAGAAAAATCCCGTCAAGCCTCAGCAGGGCAATTTAAAGGTGGACTTGCTGATGCGTCTAAAGAGAGTGCTTATCTTCATACAGCGACACACATTATGCTTGCAGGACTGAGAAAAATGTTTGGAAATGATGTTTACCAACGTGGTTCAAATATCACTCCCGAGCGTCTTCGTTTCGATTTTAATCTCGACCACAAAATGACGGCGGAAGAGATTGTCACTCTTGAAAATTTTGTTAATGATGTAATTAAGCGTGAGATTCCTGTTACCTGCGAAGTTATGTCGGTTGACAAGGCGAAAGCAAGTGGGGCACTTGGTATTTTTACAAGTAAGTATGGCGAAGAGGTTAAGGTGTATACAATAGGTGATGTCAGCAAGGAGATCTGTGGAGGACCTCATGCTGAAAACACAAAAGACCTTCATCATTTCAAAATTTTGAAAGAAGAGTCAAGTTCAAGCGGTATTAGAAGAATTAAAGCAATTATAGATTAGACTTGAAAAGTTCTACATTTTATGCTAAAATAGATGCAAAAGGAGGGTAATAATGCCTAAAAGCGAAAAAAGAGTAACTAAAGGTTTTGGTTTTTACCTTTTAATGTTGATACTTGTGTTGTTTGCTGCATTCATGATAATTGTGTGTATCATGATGTTTTCGCCTAAAAAAGTAATTTTAGGGTATCAGTATTTTGTTTATGGTGAAGAGAAAATTTTGGAAACAACAACAGATGACAGTGCAACACCTTTTGATTTTGCTAATACCAATAAAATTGTGATAAATGGTGCAAATTCAAAGATTTCAATTATAAAAAGTGATAAAGCAACAAAAGAAAATGTAATAATTGTGAATAAGTCAAATGGCTTTGCAAAGTGGTCTGATAATGTAAATTTTTCATATAGTGTTGTGTATGAAGTTCAAGGCGAAGGTGAAAGTGCAACAAAAACCTTAAAAATTGATGTTTCACAGCCTCAAGGATTTTTACATTTTACCTCTGATTTTCAGGTGGTTATTAGAGTGCCAGGTAAGGGTGGTTACAATTTTGAAAATACCGCATTTGATGTAACTACAACAAGTGGCTCTGTGATTGTTGGAAACACCACCGCACTTCAAGACAAGAATGCTGATGCTAATATGAATATTAACAATTTATCAGTAAGTACAGATAGCGGAAGGGTACTTCTTACAAAATATAACGAACAGAAGTTTAATAACATATCAGTAAGCACAAAATCAGGCTCATTTACCAGCGAAGTTGAAACCCTTAATGTAGAGTCTAGTGCAAAATTTATTACCACAAATGGCTCTATTACATTAAAAAATTTTGCATTCAAAAATGATAAAGATGAAGATGATGTTAGCAAGACTTTGGACTTAAACCTTGAAAATGGCAGTTTTACTGCTGGTAAGGTGGCAGCGAGAATAGATTTTGTGGCAGCAAGTGCAAAGATTAATGTTGATAATGTTGTAGGCTCTTTCGTTGGAAATGATGCCGCTGATAAGATTGATAGAACTAATATCGTTATTGGTGAAGTTGGCGGAAATGTGAGTTTGCCAAGTGTAAAAGCAAGTGATGTAAATATTGGAAATGTAGGCGGTGAGATTAATATTGAGTCCACCTCAGGCAATATTACCGTAGGTTCTATTAAAGAGGTAAGTTGGCTTAAAACGGAAAGTGGGAAAATCAGTGCAGTAGTTTCTGATAAATATATCAATCAAGAACATTATTTTAGTACTGATACAGGGGAAATTGATGTTACTTATACAGCAGCAATAATTTCTAAAAATACCATTGAATCTGTTTCTGGCAAGGTTACATTAAATATCGCAAGTCGTTATAAATTCTTATTAACTTTCAAGGATGCAACCGGCAAACTTTATGAAAAGTTAAATGATAAAATTGCCATCGACTTTGTTACAGACGATCAGTTTACAAATCCACTTAAAGTAAACGGATATAATGGGACAAACTATTATGTGGAAATTTTAACAAATGGTGATATCAAAGCAAGCCTTATAAAGGCTTAGTGAAAAGTCAACTTTAATAGTTGACTTTTTTATTAATGTATAATATAATATAAGTATATTAAGGAGGGCTGAAAGTGGACTTTATGTTTTGGGTTTGGCTCGGGATAGTTGTTGTTACTGCCATTGTGGAGTTTGCAACTATGGATTTGACTTCTATTTGGTTTACGGCGGGGGCAGTCATTCCGTTTATTCTGTCTGCAATAGGTGGAATAAGTTGGATAATTCAAGTGGTAATATTTGTTGTATTATCTGCAGTGTTTATCATTCTTTTAAGACCGCTTGCGAAAAAATACCTACTTCGTAATGCTAACGAAAAAACTAACACTGATTCATATATTGGCAGGGAATTTAAAATGCTTACAGGGTGTGACTTTGAAAATAATGGCTCAGTTAAGATAAACGGGGTTGTTTGGAGTGCGGTATCCGAAAGTGGAGAAATGATAGAAAAAGATTGTATAGTTAAAGTAAAAAAAGTAGACGGCAATAAACTTGTTGTTGAAAAGGTAATTAAGGAGGGTTAAAAAAATGCCTGCATGGGGAATTGTTTTAATTGTATTTGGGGTTTTATTTTTAGTGGCACTTGCATGCTCTATCAGAATTGTTAGGCAAGCAAATGCAGTAGTTGTTGAACGACTTGGAAAGTATTGCAAGACTTTGGAAACAGGGGTGCATCTTGTTATTCCATTCTTTGATAGAACAAGCAAGCCTATTTCTTTGAAAGAGATTGTTGCAGATTTCAAGCCACAACCTGTTATTACAAAGGATAATGTTACAATGCAGATAGATACAGTGGTTTATTTCCAAATCACTGATGCAAAATTGTTCTCTTATGGCGTAGATTCACCAATCAAGGCTATTGAAAATCTTACCGCTACAACATTAAGAAATATAGTTGGAGAACTTGAACTTGACGAAACACTTACCTCAAGAGATACAGTTAATACCAAGATGAGGGTTATTCTTGATGAAGCGACTGACCCTTGGGGAATCAAGATAAATCGTGTTGAACTTAAAAACATTCTTCCACCTAAAGATATTCAAGACGCAATGGAAAAACAAATGCGTGCAGAAAGAGAGCGTAGAGAGCAAATCTTACGTGCCGAAGGTGAGAAGAAATCAAGCATTTTGGTTGCTGAAGGTGAAAAACAGGCTAAAATCTTACGTGCAGAGGCTGAAAAGCAAGCAATGATTCTTGCTGCTGAAGCAAAACAGGCTGCATTAATTGCTACCGCTGAAGGTGAAAGCCAAGCAATCAATTTAATTAATAAAGCAAACCCAAGCCCAGCATATGTTACAATGCAAGGCTTTGAGGCATTAAAGACGCTTGCTGAAGGTAAATCTACCAAGATTATTGTTCCTAGCGAAATTCAAAATGTTGCAGGACTTCTTACAAGTATAACAGAAACTATAAAAGAGCCTGCAAAACCTGATAGTTCAAATAAGAAGGCTCAAAAATAGGAGGGGGCTATGAAGGCAGTTAATTCACTACTTAATGTTTTAATGTTAGTTTGTCCAGCGCTTGTTTTTGTGTTCTTATCACAGCCACAAATTACAGTTTTACTTGGACAGGCTACTGACGGTTATAGCCTTATCAATTTTGAGGCTGAAGGAATGGCACTTGGACTTACTATTTGTGTTGTTGCAACAATGGCTATGGCAGGATTGCTTGTTTTAACATCTATTATAGGAATGTTTAGAAATGGAAGACCTGGTGTGTTTAGAGGTATTCTTACCTTGCTTTTAATGGTTGCAACTGTTGCTACTGCGGTGATAATCGCAAGAGAATATGTTGTAGAAAATCTAACTTCTGTGGGCTTTGGTGCAATAGTTTCGCCATGCCTTGCAGGTGCAACATTTATTGCTTACAATTTTTCAAGGGCAATTACTGCTAAGAAAAAAAATAAATAAAAAATCGCAATCTTGCGATTTTTTTATTTTATAACATTTTTATTTGCAAAATCATATTGTTTTATATGAAATATTATTTTTTGGGAATAGGCGGAGTAAGTATGTCCGCCCTTGCTTTGCTGTTAAAGCATAATGGAAATGAGGTCGCTGGATATGATGCCGTGAAAAGCGAGATTACACATAAATTAGAACAGCAGGGGATTAATGTCAATTACATAGATGATTTTTCACAGATGCAGGGCTCTGATGTTGTGGTGGTATCCTCTGCTATTTCACAGGAAGACAAAGGCGTTTTGTATGCAAAAAGTTTGGGGTTGCAATTAATTTCTAGGGGAGAACTTTTAGGTCGGATTTCGCGGAAATATGAAAATGTTATTGCGGTAAGTGGGGCACACGGAAAGACGACTACAACTGCGTTGATTGCAAAAATTTTTAAGACTGCAAAACTTAATCCAACGGTGCATATAGGTGGAATTCTGGCAGAAGAGAAAAGCAATCTTGTTGTTGGTGATAAACACTTTTTTATTACTGAAGCGTGTGAATATAAAGATAACTTTTTATATCTTAATCCAACCTTTGGGGTGGTGCTTAATGTTGAGGCAGAGCATCTTGATTATTTTAAAACTTTTGAAAATGTTAAAAAGTCGTTTAGGCAATTTATTTCGCAAAGTCAAAATTATATTGCTCCATATGAGTTTTCGGGTAAAAGAAGTCTTTTCTCATTTGAAAATTATTCAGAAGACATAAAAGGTATGCAATTTGATTGTTTTAAAAATGGTGAAAAGTATTTAACTATTAAAAGCAATCTGCATGGAAAGCATAATCTACAAAACATTCTTACGGCAGTTGAAGTATCTGATTTTTATGGTGTTGATAAACAATATATTCAACAGGGACTTGCTAATTTCAAAGGGGTGCAGAGGCGTTTTGAAAAATATGAGTTTACAAATGGAAGTACGCTAATCTTTGATTACGCTCATCATCCCACTGAGATTAAGAAAGTGGTGACTACTGTAAGGAATATATGTAAAGGCAAACTTGTGGTTGTTTTTCAACCACATACTTATTCAAGGACAAAAGCATTCTTTTCTGACTTTGTAGAATGCCTCAAATTTGCCGATAAAGCAATCATCTTTAAAACTTATTCAGCCCGCGAACTATTTGACATGGAGGGTGACGCATTTCGCCTATATGAGGTTTTAAAAGGGGAAATGTCTTGCCAGTATAGTGAGGATTATCATTTGCTTAACGCTATGAATGATTTAGAAAAGGATGATGTTGTTCTTGTTTTGGGTGCGGGTGATTTTTACGATAAATGTGATTTGACTATTAATTAATTGACAAATAATTTCTTGTGTGATAACCTTTCCTCAAAGGTTAATTGAAATGAATTTAAATTATGATTATGTTTTAGAATTTGCTAAGAAAAAGCATGAGGGGCAATTTAGGGCAGATGGAGTGACACCTTATATTTGTCATCCAATGCTTGTTGCAAAACTTATTAAACAGTACAAAAAGTCAAAAAATATTGATGCGATTATTGCAGCAGCACTTTTGCATGACACATTAGAAGATACATATACCTCTTATCGTGAACTTATTGATAACTTTGGTGAGATGGTTGCTAGTATTGTTATAGAGCTTACTACCGCCGACTACATGGCAGATCAGGTGGGGAAGGCGAATTATCTTAAAACAAGAATGTGTATTATGTCACCATATGCTTTTGTAATTAAACTATGTGATAGACTTGCAAACATTATGGATAGTAAAAACCTAGTAATTGAAAAGCAGATAAAACTAAAAAAAGAAACCATTGAGATTTTGGATTATTTGGAAAAGAATAAAGAACTAACACCAACACAAAAAATTCTGTTTGCTAAAATTCGTGAAGAACTAAATAAGATGGATTTTACGAATGACTTATCACAAAACAGTTAGAGAAACGAGCAAATATATGATATATTAAATGATATAGGAGTCTACTTCAGATGAGGCAGATTATAAAAAATAGAAAAAGTGTTAGGGCATAACGATTTAGTGTTTAGAAGTGGAGTTAACTTAATTAAAGGCGGACATTACCTGTTGTTATCATTTAAACAAAAGATTTCAGACAAGATTTCAGAATTTTATATTTTTGAAAGACAGGGTTCACATATTCGCTTATCTGATAAAACGATAAGGTTAGAAACTGAGATAGTCTATCCATTTATTAAATCTGAAAACATTGTTGAAAAGGAAATTGAACAAACAAAATTCTATTGTATTTTCCCATATCCATACGGGTCAAAAGAACCATACAGTCTAGAAAAGTTAAGGTCGTATTATCCACTATTTTATAAGTATTTTATGTCTACAGAAGTGCAAAATTCACTCAGCACTCAATCAAAGTATAATAGAAGATACCGATTTTTGATGGACATATAACTTATCTTTCTCGCGATTAGGATGGAGAGCCTCTCACTTTAGAGCACATTAAAGAATTGTACGATACATTTACACAGGCAGGAGTAAAAGCGCATATAAAAGCCTCTTCAGATGCAAGATCTATGTCGGGACGTTTGTATAACGATATTGCTTTAAATAACAAAAAGGACATAATAGTTATATTATGTCCTTTTTGTATGGTGTTCCCAAGCCGACTCGAACGGCTGACCAACCCTTAGGAGCAATAAAATCTAGTCCTTTTAACTTTTCTATCACTCACTTTGGCAATTCTTACAAACATTATAGCACCTAACTTGCAAATTTCCAACCAACTTTTCTATCTTTTGCACCATAAACTCAAACCAATCCAAATCCACGGTACAGTAATGGTGACTTTTTAACCAGTTTTGACGTTTGGGTACAATTTGATGTTTATTTAAAAATACTAATAAAAGTTCCAACAACAGAAGCAATAGCAATTAAAGTTGTTATTCCATAAGTAATCCAATTCCAAATTTTTTGTCGTTTAAGTTCTTTTTTCATTTTCTAGTATATCTCTGACTAGTTGTAAAACGTGGTTCAACTTTTTCACCTCCATTTGAAATAATGCTACAATACTTGGCATAGTCTTCGCCATTGCTATTTACAAGCAATATAATGTCCGATTGCAAACAACAGAACATTAACACATGCCAAATGCCTCGTTCATCAATAAACATATCTTCTTTGTGACAGTACACAAATGGAGTGTTTTCCATAAGATGCTCTCGAAAAGGAATAAAGTCTCGCTTAGACAAATAAACAACTCTCTCAATAATATATTCACATTCTAAACCTTCGCCTTTGTCAAGTTTATTCCTAAGAAATCTGGCATTCGCCATAGCACACAAAAACCTTGCTTTCATATTCGCTCCTTGAGTTGCTTTGTGTTTTAACTTAAATAAAAAACTTTTGCAAGTAAATTTAATAAATTTTTACAAAAAATTCATTTTTTATATAAATCTAGTGACGATGTATGCTATAATAATCCTAATTAGTAGTATTATAGGAGATATTATGCAAACCCTTCTAAATAATTTTTGTTTTTCAGATAAAAATGCAGGATTGTTACTTATAGACATGCCAACTGGCACTGGAAAAACTCACAATTCAGTTGAGTTTATTTACAAAAATTATAAAAATGTAAAAAACAAAATAATTTTCATCACAAACTTAAAGAAAAACTTGCCAATAAAAAAACTAAAAGAGTTTTTTGAAAAAGATAATAAGTTGGATGATTTTGAGAAAGATGTCTTGTTTTTAGATAATAATGTTGATACTCTTATCGAACATTTTAACGAAGTTGAAAATCTTATTCCTCATGACAGATTTTCTAAAAATGGAACGCTTTACAATGTGAAAAGATGTATTAAGGTTATTACTACAATCAAGGATAATTTAAACAATAAGAACTCAAAAGAATTAGAAGAATTTGGATCAAAAGATAATGCTTACTTTATTATGAGTCAAGCAAAAGAGGACTTAAAAGAAAAGTATGAGAAAGAATTTAGGACAATAATTGAAGAAGAATTAAAATATGACAGCGAAGGTAAAAGAAGAACTAAGGCGCAAAAATTAGAATTAATAAAAACTGATCCAAACTATAAATGGATTCCTGTACTTTATCCTGCAGTCAATACTGATGATAAAAAGATCATTTTTATGAGTATAGATAAATTTCTTGTTAGAAATTCAACTATAGTTGAACCTTCCTATAATATAATAGACAACAAGTCTTTACTGGATGACTCAATTATCTTTATAGATGAATTTGACGCGAGCAAGGATATATTGCTTAAAAGTATAATTAAAGAAAGTTTAGATACTCAAGTTAGTGTCGTTGAATTATTTCGTATAATTTATTCTGGTTTAGAGAACACAAGTTTTTCTAAACTACTTACGGAAATTTCAAATAAGCTTAATGAGAACATTCGAAAGCAAGAGCGTCGTTTTTATACACCAGATGAAATACTAGATGAATTTAGAGCGAGGGCAAAAGAAATTGAAAAGAAGTATAAATTAGTAAATTTTCATAAGCTTGATGCGTCTGAAAAAGACAGGGCGAACTTTTTATTTCAAGATTATCAGTTTCATACTATTCTAAGTGATGAAAAAAATTGTGTTTATCTTGAAAATGATAAAGAAACACGCATCAATTGGATAAAAAAGGCAGACAAAAAAGAGGTGTTGGAAGAAGAAAATCTTTTTGCTCTTTTACAAGCAATAAAGTCTTTCTTGGCATATTTTCAGAATGGTGTTAAGTTAATAGCAGATAATTACTTGGCATTAAAAAGAGAGCGAAAGCAAGAGACAAATAATTTTTCTTATGAAGCTTCGATCAAAACGGTTTTATCAGAATTTGGTATTGAAGGGAAATATTTAAACTATCTAACAAGTCAAATACTCAATACGAAAAAAGCAAGATCGAATAAAATAGTTGATTTAAAAAGTGAACTGGATTTTTCTGTTTATGAGAAAGGATTTAGATTTTATAACTTCGTTGATAGTGATACTTTTGACACTCAATCAAAAATTCAGTTGCTATCATTCAATATGTCGCCAGAAAAGATATTGATATACTTATGTCTGAACTCAAAAGTAATAGGAATTTCGGCAAGTGGAACATTGGAAACTGTCACAGGAAACTACGATTTGTGTTATGTTAAAAAGAAACTTGGATCGCTATTCTATGAAATTAGTCCAGAAGAGCAAGATAGGATTAATAAATCGATAATGAAAAGTTTAGGTGACTATAGCAATGTAAACATTGATATTGATAAATGCTTAATTACTGATAAAAATTATTATGATGTTTTAAAATCATTTTTGTCAGAATCTGACTATGATGCAATCACCAAAAAGATCGATAGTTATGCGACAGAAGGGTTTATTAAGGCAAGATATTGTAAAATAGTTTATGCTATAGAGAAGTTTTTCAAAAGATCTATCCACTCATTTCTATTCTTAACAAATGTCTCAATGAATAGCAATTTGGATTTCAATTATGAATGTATAAATTACATCTTTAACACTTTGAAACCAGAGAATTGCAAAAATGCATATTGCTATTCATTAGAGGGATCTCTCGAAAAATTTGAAAATTTAAAGCAAGCCATAAAAGACAAATTGAAATTAGGAAAAAGAGTGTTTGTAGTTTCTACATATCAAACATTAGGTGCTGGTCAAAACTTGCAATATGAATATGACGAAAATTACGAAGATCTTTTGAGAGTTATTAATGATAATTCATATGGAAAGAAACATAAAGATTTTGATGCCTTATTCCTTGATAAGCCAACTAATTTATTCGTAAATATGAATTCGAAACCTAACGAAGAACAATTACTAAAATTTATTTATCAAGTTAAGTGTTTAGAAGAAGTAGGACACTTTAATCTTGACCAAGCAACCACAGAGATTAAGAAAGCAATAAAAATTTTATACCATGCCTCAACCCAAAAGATAAACACACCGAGGTCGAAACATATTTATATGCACACTGCCAAAATAATTTTACAGGCAATTGGTAGAATCTGTAGGACAAACACCAAAAATACTAACATTTTTATTTCTTTTGATCAACAAATGGAAACGGAATTATCTTATTGTAAAAACGAATTTCTAAGTAGACCAATAAATAATGAATTGAAAGAATTGCTTAATACATGTGAAAACATAAAAGCTGAGGTTGATAATAATCTATTTAATATTAATAACTCCAAAATTCAGAAAAGTAATGATAGAATAAACTCTTTAATGCAATTTAAATCTGCTAGCGATATAGCTAAATGGGAGGAATTAAGAGATGTAGTTTTAAAACATCCTTACGATGATACAGGAATACATAATGACTATGATATATATTGTGAACTTAAAGAAGCGAATGATCACTATTACTATAATAAAAATGAATTTGGGAAATTTAATATTACCTATGAAAAATATAACGACTATTGTATCTGTGAAGAATTTGCTAATTTAAAAACTCTTATGTCGATTGATATCATAAAAGAGTATTTCGAATCAAATGGTTACGCTACTTTTTTCAAAAAATCCAACTATTTGCTTTTACCAAATGTCTTTCAAAGGATATACTTAGGTGCTTTAGGAGAAGCTGTTGGTACTTTCCTAGTCAATAAATTTTTGAGTAATGTAAATCTTAAACTCGAAAGAATAACAAATTTAGACAGATATGAAAAATTTGACTTTGTTTTTAATAATGACAAGTATGTGGATTTTAAATATTGGAGCGGTGGTCGAGATGAAGACAGAGAAAAAGAAGTTAAGAGAATATTAAATAAATTAAACGATTGTCATGGTTCTCGCGGCTATATAATAAACATTTTCAAACCGAAGAACTATAACCCTAAAGATTATATTAGTCCAGATTCAAGATTAATAATTATTCCATATCTTTTCGATCCTGAAACTCGTCAATGGAATAGAGAAGGTTTTAATAGATTGCTTTCTGATGTTATTTTATAATTTTGTGATACTACACGGTATTAGAAGATGGCGCATTCGTCTCCTAAGGAGTTGCTATATCCATGTGACTAATAAAATGTTGATTTGCTCCAGAAAGTTGCATAAAACTCAACTATCTGGAGCAAATCATCTATCTTAATGGAATTATCAACCTCTGTTAGAATAAAATATTCAATTTCATGAATAAATTGTTTGCGTTTGCGAGATTGTTTATGTATAATGTTTTATGTGAAATTGATATGGGAGAAAACAATGAGTATAAGTTACAAAAAGCTATGGAAGAAACTTATTGATAGCGATATGACAAAAACCCAATTAAGAATACAAGCGGATTTAGGCACTGCCACGCTTGCTAAATTAGGGAAAGATCAGCAAGTAAGTATGGATGTGTTATTAAGAATTTGCAAGGTTCTTAATTGCAACATATCAGATATTATGGATGTGTTGCCTAATGGAGAAAAATAATGAACAGAAATTATAACCAATTTACTTTATTTGATTATTTGGCCGAGCGATCATATCAAAATGATAAGACAATCAAAGAAATCGAAATAGCATTCAGTAGAGATATTCCTAACGATTGGATTGCAAAGTTAAGAACATATAATTTAAATAAATATACCGACGATATAGAGCAATTTGGGATAAAAACTACATGGGATTATATCTGTGATTATGTTTTATCTAATGATAATGTCGTCGAATTTTTAAATGTATCAAATTTTGGTGAATTATATGAAATTGCTTTAGCGATACAAGACAAACAACAAAAAAAGGAAAATGGCAAATACTACACGCCAGAGGATGTTGCTCTTGTGATGGCTGGTTGGTTAAAAGACCTTGACGCTTATAATATATGTGATGTTGCATGTGGTACGGGCAAACTAATATTAACATACTTAGATTTAATTGGAATTGATGAGACGATTAAATTATTGAACGAAGGAAGAATCTACCTTTACGATTTAGATGAAATAGCACTTACAATTTGTAAAACGGCGATTTTGATTAGATATGGAAAGCAATATTCAAAAAATATTCATGCGATTCATTGCGACTTCCTTAATAAAGATATACATCTTCCTTCAAACTGTAAAGTAATATCAAATCCTCCTTATGCTGGTATTTCAGCAATACCATTTAATTGGGACAGGACTAAAATTCAGTTAGAAACTAAAGAGCTGTACACAAGTTTTATGGAAAAAATTATTCTTGAAAGCGATAAATCTGTTATAATCACGCCCTACAGCTTTATTGGTGGAAATAAATTCTATTCATTGCGTTTGCTTATGAATGATTATTCAGGTTTTGTAGTTTCATTTGATAATGTTCCTGGAAATATCTTTTGTGGCAGAAAACATGGAATATTTAATACTAATACAAGTAATTCAGTTCGTGCGGCAATAACAGTTGTCAATAATACAAATCATAATAAAGGCTTTAGACTGAGCCCACTTATTAGATTTAAAAATGAAGAAAGGGAAAAGTTGTTAAATTGTGGCCTTCTTGAATCGACAATATCGTCTAATTATCAAGTTGTGGATAAGAAAAATAAGTCTTTTGCAAAATGTCAAAAAGAATTGGAAGAAGTATATGATGCCTGGATAAGCAAATCTGAAAAAAGTTTAAAAGATTATATATCTCTAAAATCTCAATATTACAAAATATTCGTTCCTAATACTTGTAGGTATTTTACAACGGCATCTTCATACGAATTGAAGAGAACAGGAATGATGAGATTAAATTTTGATGATGAAGATGTGTTTAATTTTATATACTGTTTAATCAACTCAAGCTTTGCATATTGGTGGTGGAGAATTTTTGACGGCGGCATCACATATCCTATTGGATTGTTATACAAATTACCGATATTCATAAATTTATTAAATGATGAAGATAAGACGTTCTTTAAAAAGATGACCCAAAGTATGGTTAAATTAGAAAAAGAATGTATAGTAACAAAATTAAATGCGGGGATACTTCAAGAAAATATAAAATTCCCTCCAAATTATCGTAATCAGATAAATGAAAGATTATTAAAAATTTTAGGAATTGATAACTCAAATTTAATTAATTTTGATGTTGTCCACAAAAATAGTTTCTTTGGGAAACTTAATAACAGAGATTAGTAAACAAAGGAGAATAATATGGATAAAATCATACCTTTAACAAAACTTCAAAAAGAAATTATGGAGGAGTTTTACAATATACCAGCAACTAAAGTAATATTTAATAAAACGCAAAGAAACGAGTTGTGGAAGAAATCAACAAGTAGAGATGGTGAGTTGGATTTTGATATGTTGAAAAGAACATGTCCTGCCCTTGAACACCAAATTAGAAAAAGTTATAATTCTGGTAGAAATATACAGTCGGCTGTTTTTAGTGAATGTGTATATGCTCAAACTTTTGCAAATATGCTAGGCCTAAATCTTTTCGTGAATTGCTCTACTGATCAAAATTTTATTCCAAACGATATTAAGTCGCTACTTAGATCATATAACTTATATCCAAGATATGCATATTCAACAAATGATAAAAAGAGGATGCTTATTCAAGCGGGTGGGTGTAACGGAATAGATAGTGCATTGATTACTGTGATGGATTTGAATATTTATACAATAGAATTCAAAGAGCCAGGTGCTAAAACTAGTGAGCCTGACTTACCAAAGTATAAAGAAGACGGCAAATTACTTGTAACTGATGACTTCAAAGAAAGATATCCACAATTTATTGATATGTTAAATGAACAAAAAGGCTTAAACTTTTTTGAGATTATGGGTAGTAATATAAATAACTTTAGCAAAGAAAGTATAAATATTGCTGTTTCAAATAACTATACAAAGAAATATGCAGATGTGATTTGCACTGAAGATGTAAATGGATATTTAGTTATGTTGCCTGTGAATCAAGTTTCTTTATGGGCTGAGATAGAAGGTGAAATTAGACCAGCGGGAAGGAATCATTATAATGTTTGGACACCAATTGCATTACATAATTTCCTGATGAAATTTAATGCCGTTTTCAATAATGATTTGGTAACCGTAGACAAAACCTTACTCGCAGAGCGAAGAGAACGTGGTGGGAATCGTAAATTATCAGGGTATAAAATTACACCATTGTTCTTTGTATATGTAGAGGATTGTGAATTGAGTGGCAATCTTATAACCTTTAATATAAAAGATGTTCAACAATTAAACCCTACAATAGCTGGGAAAATGTTTTTCAGAACCTTACAGCATTCAAAAGTAAAAGTATTTTATGGTTTTTAGGTGATTTATGAAAGTTGATATAACAAATTGTAACGAGAAGTATGACATTATATATGCAGACTCTCCATGGGCGTATTTATGGGGCAAAGGTGAAAAAGGTGGGAATTTTTGTTCAGAAAAACACTACAGCACAATGTCAACTGAAGAAATTTGTGAATTAGGTGAATATATTAAAAAAATTAGAAATAAGAATTGTGCGCTATTTATATGGTGTACAATGCCTTGCTTACCAGAAGTTTTTAAAGTTATAGATGCTTGGGGATTTAAGTATAAAACTTGCGCATTTACTTGGATAAAAACAAAAAAAAGATGGTAAGCCATTATCTGGTATGGGAAGTTATACAAAAGCAAATGCTGAATTATGTTTATTAGCAATGAGAGGACATATTAAAAGTGTAGATAAAACTGTTCCACAGGTGTTGATGCATCCTAGAAAAGGCCATTCTGTAAAGCCAGATGAAATAATGAGAAGAATTGAGAGGCTGTTTGGTGAAAACACAAGGAAGATAGAATTGTTCGCCAGACGTACAGTTGATGGCTGGGATAGATGGGGAGATGAAGCATAATGGTTAAAAGAAAAAATATCGATATCGAGAAATGGGTAAAAAACACGTCTCTGCTGTTTTATCAGATTTTTTCGGTAGATTATGATGATGAAGCATTTATAAACAAGATCCTTAGTGGAGGTGGTGGAAATTCAACACTCTGTTCTACTTGGATGCATCTTGTTGATAATTTTATCACACGCCGAATAAGTGAAAATGCATATAATCTTTTGATAAATAAACTTGATGATGGGGATAAAAGTAAAGTTCGTTT
>CAOJXO010000005.1 GCA_948465545.1 uncultured Bacillota bacterium | reverse complement strand
TCTTCATTATTTTTGGCAGAGTCAAAAATCCCCCCCCCGATAAGGCTGCCATTGTGACGCCGCTCAGGAGGGAAATTAGGGATATTACAACTCCGAACACCTTCCATGTTCGTTTCATAATATTCTTTCTCCTTATATTTAATTAATTATAGTATACACTTTTTTTCATTTTTCACAAACAAAAACCGCTATTTTATAACAAAAAACAGCCAAAATGGCTGTTTTTAAAAGTTTTCAACAATTTTATTAAGCAAAATTTCATCATCAAGAAGTTTGCCTGCACCAAGAATTGAAACATTGTCTGCATCCTCTACAATATAGTAAGGGAAACGGAAATTCTTTTTAAGATAATCGCCAAGTCCTGCAATTTGGCTAAGGCCACCAGCAAACATTACACCACTATTAATAATATCTGTTGAAATTTCAGGTGGAAGAGAGGTTATTGTCACCTCAACTGCACGCAAAATTTCCGCAAAATATGGTTCAAGCACTGGATATAAATCATTCGCTGTAATTATATATGCACGTGGAATTTTAGTTTCAATATCAACGCCAGTCACTTCCATATTTAAAGTATCATTTGTAAACAGACTTCCAACCTCATTTTTGAGTGTTTCTGCCATACCAAGGCCAATAACTATGCCATGATTATATGCGATTGTATGAGATATTGCACTATCCATTGCCCTGCCACCAATTCCAAGAGTTGCACCTTTAACAATAGAGTTCATATTGATAACAGCAATATCGGTGTTTGCCCCACCAATGTTAACCACCATTGTAGTCTTAGTAGAACTGATGTTTTTGCCTGCACCTATGCAACTGCAAATTGCAGTTGGAACAAGGCTTACCTCTTTAAAACCTACATTATGTAAAAGTTTTAAGTAGCGTCTTTTTTCTTCCTCATTAAGACCGCAGTTAACTAAAACCATAACGTTATCACGCTTCTTTTTAAATTCCACCTTCTTAAAAAAGTATTCAAGAAGTTTTTGGCAATATTCAAAGTTTTCAATAAGTCCATTTGAAATAGGGCTAAACACTTCAACAGAATCAACCCTTTTACCAGTAAGTTTTTTTGCTTCAAGTCCAAGCCCAATAACTTTATATCCGTCTGGAGTAGGTTCTGCCGCAACTAAAGTAGGCTCACATAAAGCAAGTCCGCAGTCTTTAACATAAATTTTTGTATTAGCACCACCTATTTCTATTGCAAACTTATATTTAACCATAATTTCCTCCTATAATGTAATAGTAAAACTTTTTGAATTTCCATCTAATTTTTTGCCATATATATTAATTTTATCACCTTGATTGCATGAAAGCAGATAGAAAAGTAAATCATTTCTGTCTTTTATATCCACCTTAACAAGGTCGTTTTTATCTATTCCAGTGATAATAAAATCGGTTGTAATATTGCCATAAACCCCGTCATTACGAAGCACGCACACGCCATCACCTTCAAAATTAAATTCTGAAGAATACTGAGATTTGTCATATAATTTACCATCATAATAATAGTATTGACCATTAATAGGGAAATCAACAACATTGCCAGTTTCAGTTACCCTTTTACTTGCATAAAAAGCCTCAGTTTCATCCATTACAACCAAATCCATACTTTCAGGAGTGAAAATCTTTTGTTTCGCATTTGTTTCATTGTTAAGAATAATCTTATCAAGCACAAGTGTAACAGGATAAATAGGCACAATAAAGTTCATAGCATAACTGCTTTCATCTCTGCCAAGTGTAGCAAGTCCAATAAGGTTGCCATATTTATCGAATACGCCACCACCAGAATTACCATTTGTTATGTCGCAATTAATCATAATTGCATTTTCATAAACATTCTCAATGACCTCATAGGTCTGAGTTGTGCCAACAGTTGCTTTAGGGTCTTGAGTTATTTTTATTTCTCTATCTTGAGTGTAAACATACAGATTGCTTCCTGTAAGTTCAACAAGGTCAAAATTGTTATTTGAAACATTACCAAGTGTCAAAGTATTTTTATAGTCAAGGTCAAGAGGAGTGCCTATAACAAAAATCTCATCATAGTTAACCTTATCTTGATTTTCACAAGCAATAAATCTATCTTTCATTTCTATCCAACCGATAGACATTTCATTAAGTTCACTGCTATAAACAACTGCTACATCTAAGTCCTTATTCGCCCACAAAAGTGAGGCTGGATAATGGGTGTCTGATGAGTTTAATTCAATATAAATTTGCGTATTATAGCCATCATAAAGCGGGTCACATGCATATGAAATCACATGATAATTTGTAACAAAATAACTGCCAGATGTTGCATTCTCATTGTAGCCCTTAGATGCAATACAAACACCACTTCCATGTGCACGATAGCCGTGCCCCCTAGGTGCAGTAGTTTCTACAACCACCGTAACACAAGAGTCAGTATAAAGCCTTGCAATATCAATACGGCTCATATCCTCAGTTACCTTTTCGTTAAGACAATAGCCGTCAGAATAAGTTTTAAACATATCATCCCAGTTCAACACAAGATATGTGCCCCCTATGGAAACACACAGAACGACCAAAAGTGTCATTATAACTGCAATATAAGTCCGCTTCATTTCATCCCCTATCTTATTTAGATAATCTGTAAACTCTTCTTAAACACCTTTTTATAGTCAACAGCGACTTTCATACCTTCCATAATTTCAAAAGAAGCATCACCCTCTACCACTGTTTTCATGATAATAGAGTCGCCTAAAATATCACAGATAATATCAGTGATAACCACTTTCTTTGATGCGTTCAAACTTTCAGCAAGTTTAACTATAACGCCAAGTTTACGAACAGCGTCCAAATCCTCTTCTGTAACAATATCCTTGTAAAGCATCCAATCTGCAAGAGAGAAGTTGTCAAGGTCTTGACATAAGCAAATAAATGCTGCAATCAACAGTTCCCTATGAGTCGCTCCATTAATGCCTGAATATAAAATTGTATTAAATCCATGCTTAGCATATTCATTATAATTGATAATTTTGCCACAATCATAAAGTTGAGCCGCAATTCTAAGTGGTTTTACATAATATCTAGGCAGTTTATGCATAACTTTAAGTTGCTTAAAGAGGATAAGTGCCATTTGGTACACCTGCTTGTTAATTGAATACTCGTCATGATTAAACTCATAATAACAATCAAGTGAATTTGCAAGAAGGTCATTAAATTTCTCTTGTGCTGGCACAGCAACATTTGAATGGATGATTCCTTCACGAATGCAAGCGGTAGATACTGTAACTTCTGGTGCATTTAACAAATCATAAAATGCTTTAATAATTGCAAGTGAGCCTCCAATGCTTCCAGCCTCAGACTCTGCAATACCTTTAATCTTTTTGATACGTTCAAGGTCAATACCCTTAATAAAGTTGACAGTCTTATCCATAATCTCTTTTGAAACAACATAGTTGTTGTCAATGTCAAGTGGATATCTTGCAATCTTCTTTGCAATATGTCCAAATGCAAGGAAAGCATCCCCTGTTCCAACAAAAAGGCTGTCCTCTTCAATTGTTGAAAGAAGATCCATTTTCTTAATTTCACTAGAAACAACCTTTATCATATCATCAAGAGAGCGTGCATTGCCGTTCTCATCTGTCAAAAGGTTTACTGCACCAATGTCAATAGTATTGCTACCTAAAATAGTACGTCTATTATATTTAATAAGACTTGTTGAATAAGAACCGATATTAATTATGTATCCCTTTGAGTTGTCAATAGAATTGATTGTTGCAAGGTAAACATTTTTAATTGTTTCCTCATTATCAAGGATAGTAAAACTAATTCCAGTATGGTTATATACCTCTTCAATAAAACCATGATAGTTGCGAGCTTTCAAAAGCACAGCAGATGCCACTGCAATAATCTTTTGGGCTTTATAACTTTCAATCATTTTACGATAAATTTTTAAAACCTCAACAAGGTCAGTCTTAGTTTTAGGTCTTAAAAGTTCTTCACTATAAATCTCTTCACCAAGTTTGAATGGTTGACATTTTTCTTCCACAAGTTTATATCTTCCATTGCTGGTTTTATAAATAGAAAGCTTTAACCCCTTATCATTCAATTCAATAATCGCTAAATTAATCACATTGCACCTCACTTATTCAAATCAATAGCACCAACAGGGCAACTAGCCTCACATGCACCACAATGGATACATTTCTTAGGGTCTATCTTAGCCTTGCCATCATCTGCAAATGAAATTGCACCTACAGGACAGATTGCAACGCAAGTACCACACTCTATACATTTTTTCTTGTCTACCATTTCTCCTCCGTTTGAGGATATTTTAACATAAAATTCAAGCAAAGTAAACTATTTTTTTAATACTTTAAAAAGTTCTATAACCGATAAAACGCATAAAAAGACGCCAAAAGCAATTCTCAGCACCTTAGAAGGCAATATTCCTGCAACTAACGCACCAATCGCAGAAAAAATTATCCCACTTAAAACAATATAAACAATCCCCTTTGTGGCAATGTATCCATTTTTATAATGAATGATAATAGCAATTAAAGCCATGACAAGAAAGGTGATAAGGTTAATCCCTTGGCTAAGTTTTTGGTCAAGCCCAAGAAATATGGTTAAAAGTGGAATCAACAAAGTTCCGCCGCCCATACCTAGGCCGCCAAATATCCCCGCTGCAAAACCAAATAATACCATCAAAAACACTGTCATACTTTAAAAAATCAGTTTGATTCCTCCCGCAAACATTACAATCGCAAATATAATACGTATCGCCTTGGGTGGAAGCACCTTCAAAGCGTAAGAGCCTAGCACTCCACCTGCAAGCACCCCACCGCCAACAATCAATAGTGGAAAAGACTCTAAATATCCATTGTAAACATAGATAAATGCAGAAATAAGGCTGATAGGCAAAATTACCGCAATCGCTGTTGCATGGGCGTGCTTATTATCAAGTTTTAAAACCTTTTCTAAGATAGGTACACAAACCATTCCACCGCCACCACCAAAGAAGCCATTTAAAAGCCCTATTACTGCTCCGCTTAGAATTAAAAACAATCTTTCATATTTTTTCTTGTTTTGCTCTTTGGATTTTTGGTTACAATTAGATATATCTGGTTTATATCGTACAAGGTTTGTCACATGCATTTTTATAAATGGTGATTCTTCCCTCGCCCTATTACTGCCAAAGTTAGCCCTGCCTTTATTAAGTTTCATATTAATATTATTAATAAATATGTAAAAAATATTTGATTATTGGCAACAAATGTGGTAAACTCTTAAAGTACTAACAAAATTTGATTTTTAAGGTGAAACATGATTAAAAATACTAAAAAGAAATTAAAGACTTTATGTTATGCGATGGCACTTCCACTTGCTCTTGTTGGTGGGTTTGTTGTCACGCCATCACTTGCGACAAATGCGGAGGATAATGTTGTCACATTCTCACACGACCATGTGGAAGAAGTAAACATCAGCAACAACTCCTTTAAGAGTATTTCTGGCGTATATGCTTCTGGTAATAGTTTTACAGGTTGGAATGCGATTGACTCGTCAAGCCGTGCGTCTGGAATGATTATTGATGTAGGGACAAGTTTTTCTTCTTACCGCAACTCTTACTACCTTAACAACAATCCAAACAAGTCTGGCAGTGATGATAAAATTTTAATGATTAACTCTAAAAACTCTACCAAAGAAGAAGATGTCTTTGCAAAACAAGGCTACTCTTCAAATGAGATAACCCTTGAAGCAAACTCATACTACAAGTTTTCGGTTGATGTTAAAACTTCACTTGACGGAAGCACCAGTGGCGTGTATTCAGCATACGCTTCGGTTTACATCAACGGACTTCGCGATAAAGATAATAAGCCTATTGAGTTTAGTTACGAAGGTATTAATAATACAACATGGAAAACTTATTACTTCTTTATTGCAACAGGCAGTTCCGCACAAACTGTAACAATGGACTTATATCTGGGAAGCGATACTTCCACCTCTACTGGTGCAGTATTCTTTGATGAGGCTCATCTTGAAAGGTATGCAAAGTCAACCTTCTACACTACAATTCAATCAAGCACTTACGGATATGAATTTAAAGATAATCTTACTGATGACAATGCAAAAACAAAATTCCTTGTTGATGGACTTATTGACAAAAACGCTGTCCTTGATATGAGCGGTTATAATTTCGACTTTGAAGATCTTGACACAGGCATCAACTCTCTTGGCAATGCATGGACTCGCAGTTCAGCATCTACTGGCGGACATGCAGGCATCATGCCAGTAGGTAAAAATGTTATGCAACCAGCCTACTTTAAAGAAACAACTGGATACGACTTTGTAGGATACGATCTTGACTATAACCAAAATACTCGAAAAGAAAATGCAAAAGCGTTGGTGTTATATACCACCTCCCCTTCAAACGTAACAGTACAATCCAAAGCGTTTGACATTAAGGCTCACGGATTATACAAACTTTCAGTTAATGTTAAAGTGTCTGAAATAAAATCTGGTTCATTTAATATAATTGTAAAAGAAAATGACTCAATCTATTCAAAATACTCAATTAACAAAGACAACTATAAATTAGACTCTTATTCAAAAACAATATCAAACACAAATGTAAGCAATGCATTTAAGAATGACTATACCACAATCGACATTTATATTAAAGGTCATGATTTCTATGACACAAGTGTAAATCTTGAATTTGCACTTGGTTCTAACGAAGAAACCGCACAAGGTTGCGTTGTTGTTGATAACATTACCCTTTCATATGTTGATTACAACGCATATTCATCTGCATCAGATAAGAAAGAGTTTTCTGCTTACACCCCTGACACTTCAAATCTTCCAAACAATCTTTTCAATATCACAGAAAATGAAGAAGCAAAACTTTCTTATCCATTAAAGGCACAAAACTGGACTGCAACAAAGCCAGAAAACGCAAATGTTGAAAGCGGGGTTATCTATCTTAAAGACGGACTTACTTATGAAGAGATGTATGCCGACTATTCATGGAAGGCGTCATTCCCTAAACACCCTAACGGTGACAACTCACCAAATAACGTATATATGATGTATAACGGCACTGCAAGTTATCAATCACTCAAATCAGGCAGTTACACCCTTGAAGGTTCAACTTCAAGCGAACAAAAGTACTATAAACTTGCTTTTGATTACAAAACAGTATCAACAAGCCACTCAAAAGACGCACAATTTGCACTTGAAATTGTGGACGAAAACGGCATTCAATTATTCTACCAAGACGGCTTCAATGCCAGAGATTGGAATTATGGCAATATGGAGGTATATTTCCACACAGGAATCTCTGCCCCTACCAACATCTCCGTAGTAATTCATTTTGGAGAGGAAGAGGATAAGGTTGCTGGTTATTTATACCTTGACAACTTTGAAATAACATCTTCTACACAAAGTGCTTTCACTGATGCATCTTACAACGTAGATCTTACAGATTATCTTTTAAACCTTGATCCTAAGGGCTCAGTAGGGTTCAATCTTACAGATTCCAGTGCATATAAATTTGAAATTGACTCAACTTCAACCAGCACACAAAACAGTGCTGTTGGTGGAATTGTAAGCGGAAAAGAAAATGAGTTTGGAGTAACTGTTGAAGATTCAAACATTTTGGTTCTTTCTGCTGCAACCCAAAGCAAGTCTACCCTCACCTCTGTTTATAAGTTTAAACTTGAAGAAGGCAAATATTATAGACTTAACTTTGACTTAAGGACTATCTTCAATATTGATGAAGATGCCATTAAAGCAAATAAAGAGCATGACTGCAAATATGGCGTATCTGTTGGACTAAGCGGTTTTGACCTTGCAACCAAACTCAAATCAAATGACATGTTTGAAACATATACAATCATATTAAAAGCAAATACTGCAGGCAATCAAAACTTCACATTTACCCTTGACTGCGACTGCAATGAAAGTATAGGTTCTGCATATCTCACTCACATCAGTTTCACAGAAACAACAGAAAACGATTTTAATTCTGCAAGCACAAGTGACAAATTTGAAAAAACACTTTTCACATCAAATGAAATAAATGCAAGCGATGATGAAAATCCAGATGATAAACCTAGTGACGACAACACTACCCCAACAGCATCCTCAGATGCATTATGGCTTATCATTCCATCAGTAATCTTTGGCGTTGCACTTCTTATTGCAATTATCGGTTATGCACTCCGCCATGTTAAGATTAAGAAAAACGAAAAAATCACTCGTGAATCTTACGATAAGAAAATTAATGTAAACCATGACGCAATTCTTATTAAAGCACAAGCAGAGAGAGATGCTGAGGCCGAAGAAATCAGACATTCTATCAAAGCAGTAATTGAATCAAGAGAAGCCCTTGAAAAAGAACACAAAGAGGCTGTAAGAGCCGCAAGAGCAACTTCTAATGGTAAGATTACAAAAGACACCGAAAAACAATTTAAAGCCTATGCAGGTAAGATTGCAAGACTTAACGAAAAAGAGAACATCTTAAAAGAACAACTTGACACTACCCTTTCTGCCGACCACCTTATTGATATTGAAAATAGACTTGCGGCAGAGGAAGAAAAGATGTTACGCGAAATGGAAAAACTTCAAGCTGGAAAAACTAAACAAAAAAACACCGACTCTGAAGAATAAAAAAAGCACGGATTAAATTCCGTGTTTTTTTATTTAATTATTCGTCGTCATCATCATAGTCATCATCGTCGTCATAATCAGAATCGTCGTCAAAGTCGTCATCATCTTCTTCCTCTTCTTCGTCATCAAACTCTTCATCATCAAAGTCAACATCATCAGCATCATCGCCAAAGTCAAGGTCGTCTGCAATGTCATCATCAAGAAGTGAAGACTCTGTAATATCTGTCACTGTCGCCATGCCACCAGTTTCATCATCTTCTGTAACGATGTCATCTTCATCGTCACGAGTAATATAGTCTTCCCAATCTTCATTAAGTTCTCCGTCCTCTGTTTGATGTTCTTTCAAACAGTTGGCACACATAATCTCATCAGATTGAATATAGTTTGTTTTACAAATAGGGCAAAGTTCCAAATCCATATCGTCAACATAATCCTCTTTAGAGGCAAGTTCCGCTTTGCAAACACTACACAATTTATCCTTTTTCTGTATATAATTAAGTTCGCATCTCGGACATCTGATATATACCGCTTTTTTCATAATCGCTCCTTTTGTTCGCTACTAGATTAATTCTAGTAAATTCAACTCAAATTATACTTATAAGTTAATAAAAAGTCTATCAATTTTACGCGAATTTTCAACTTTTCTTCAAGTTTTTAAGTTCCAACTGATCCTCTGCTTGACTCTTACGCAAATAAATAGGGTTAACAATGTGGAAATCACAACTTTTGTCTAATTTTTCTTGAGTAACAGCGTATTCAAGTAAATCCTCTGCACTAATTGCAACTATTGTGAAAGGGAGATTGTCTTCTTCCAAACATATCTTATCACCACTCATAAAATCAAGTTCTTCTCTCGAAACAAGTTTTCCTTCTGACAAAGCCGAACCTTTATTATCATAACTACGCACAAACACAAGTCCACTTAAAGCATTAATTACAACTATAAAATCTGACATGGGCGAGGCATGTTTGATATAAGAGTATGCAATAACATCAAATGATGATAGTGGAACAACTTTGCTATCATTTCTACCACCCTCACACAAACCTTTTACAAGTGCCACACCTATACGAAGTCCTGTAAATGAGCCAGGCCCTATTACGACTCCATAAGTGTTAATTTCACCTATTTCTACCCCCATTTCATCAAGCATGGTATCAATAGTCTTTAAAACATTTTCCGAATGCTTGCAGTTTGCATCCAATTCCCTTACAGAAGTTTTTCCATTATGTGATATTGCTATTTGTGCTGTTTTAAATGCGGTTGATAAAACTATCATTCCTCTCTCCCTACATAGATTATTCTTTCGTTTTCGCCTTTTACAATTTCTATTGCGATATGAGGTGTTGTTATCAGCCCCTCTACCTGCTCTGGCCATTCCACAACCGAAATGCCGTCAAGGGTTGCTGGGTCAAAATACTCATTAAAGCCTAATTCCTCCGCCTCTTCTTTTGATGAAAGCCTATACATATCAAAGTGATAAATAGGCAGTTTTCCTTCCTCATAAACATTTAAGATTGTGAAAGTCGGACTTGTAACAAGTGCCTTTGAACCAACCCCCAAAGCAAGCCCTTTAACAAAGTGTGTCTTTCCTGCACCAAGATCGCCCCTAAGTGTAATAATCGTCCCCTTAGGAAAAACTTTTACAAGTTTTTCTGCAAACGCAATGGTTTCGCTTTCACTATGCGATACAACTTTAATTTTTAGTGCTTTTTCCATTTGTAGATTTATTTCCCTTTTTCTTTAATATAAAATTATAAATTAAAATTCCGACAATAGCAAATATAACCCCCTCAATCGTACCAGCAATAACATCGGTAAGATAGTGCTGACCTAATATCAATCTTGAAAAACAGATAAGTGCAACATATAAGGTCATAATTATAGGCACGCATATTTTTGTTGCCTTAGTTTTACCATACTTAATTGCCATATACGCCACCATAACAGCGATAATGGCAGAAGAGCATGCATGTCCGCTAGGCATACTATATCCAGTAGAGCCACCCAAGTCAAGGATTGCCTCATATGCGACATATGGGCGAGGCCTGATAATGACATGCTTCAAAACCTTATTCACAAGCACTCCCACCGCATAAGTCCCTGCAAAAGCATAACTAAGGCTCTTTTTCTTATAAAAAACAATTATAAGTGCTATAACAAATCCCAGCCAACTACCAAACAAAGTAATGACCCTAAAAAAATAAAGCCAAAAGTCATTCATGCCAGCCTGCAAAAACATTATAATATCTGCTTCAAACTTCATGGTTATTATTGTAACAAAAAATAAAAAATTTAGCAAAGATTTTTGATAAAAAAAAGCAAATCCTTATTTGGATTGCTTATTTTATACGTTTTGATATACTCATGCCGTCTTCTATATCTAAAAACTGAGTGTTTAAATCCATATCCCCTTCAAGATTTTTAATAAACAGCCTCAAATTATTGACAATAGTCCTATGCTTATGTGCAATCTTGCCTTCTGACTTAACAAGCCCACGAAAATATATATTGTCTGCAAACAAAACACCGCCAACTGATAACAATTTTTTCAAATATGGAAGATATCTTACATACTGCCCTTTTGGCCCATCCAAAAATATAAAATCAAACTGCCTATTATTTTCTGCAAACTTTTCAAGCACTTCCATTGCATCACCAAGTATAACATCAACTCTGTCGCTAAAACCGCCCTCATCAAAGTTCTTAATTGCCAAAGCGTATCTTTCTTCATTTTTTTCGATTGTGGTTAAATATCCGTCTTTGCTAGCGTTAAGCATAATCATGCCAGAGTAACCTATTGCTGTACCTATTTCAAGGATATTCTTCGGCTGATTCTTATTACATAAATCTTGAAGAATTTTTGTGCTTTCATCACGAAGTATAGGCACAAATCCTTCTACTGCAACCTTACGTAAATCTTCTAACATAAACCAAATCCTTTAATCAAGAATGACTATTGTTAAAATCATAGGTCTACGCCCAGTACGTTTATAAATAAAGTTTGAAAGTTTTCTGCGAAGTGATTGTTTAATCACAGCAGGCTCCATTCCACGAAGATCTTGCTCCTTTAATGACGCAATAATTGTTGCCTTTGCATCTTGTATAAAGGCTTCTTGCTCGTCAGCATAAACCACACCCCTTGTGATTATGAATGGGTCACCCGTTACAGAGCCAGAAACATTGTTGATGCTTACACAAATTACACAGAAACCATCTTCTGCAAGTTGTTTACGCTCACGAAGAACGTTGCTATCCATATCACCAAGTCCAATACCATCAACAAGCCTTTGACCTGCAGTCACAAACCCAACCTGTTTAATTGAATTTGGTGACAACTCTACCTGCATTCCAAGACTAGGCAATATGATATTTCGCTCCTCCATGCCAAGTGCCATAGCAAGTTCCTTATGTGTTTTTAAGTGTCTATACTCTCCATGCACAGGCATAAAGAATTTTGGTTTAACAAGGCTATGCATAAGTTTCAACTCTTCTTGACAAGCATGTCCAGAAACATGAACGTCAGCAAGTTCATCATAGATGACATCTGCACCAAGTTTATACAATGCGTTGATTACTTTATAAACATTCTTTTCATTTCCAGGAATAGGCGATGCAGACAAAATAACAAGGTCATTCTCTCTAATTTTTAAGAACTTAAATTCCCCTGCCGCCATACGGGTAAGTGCACTATAAGGCTCTCCCTGACTGCCTGTTGTAAGGATCATAATTTCCTTATCATCACACTTATCAACTTTATCAATATCAATTATGTTATTGCGGTCAAACTTAAGTTCACCAAGTTTAGAAGCAACATCGGAAACATTAATCATACTTCGTCCAGTGAAAGCAACCTTTCTTTTATACTTTTCTGCCAAAGTTAATATCTGTTGCAATCTATAAATGTTAGATGCAAACGTTGCAATGATAATACGATTATTTACATGAGATTTAATTATTTCCTCAAGTGCTTTTCCCACCGAACTTTCGCTCATTGTAAAACCCTTACGACACACGTTAGTACTTTCACAAAGTAAAAGGTTTACACCTTTCTTGCCAAGTTCACCGAATCTAGGAAGATCAATCACTTCCCCATCAATAGGCTCATAATCAATCTTAAAATCCCCTGTGTGAATTATGTTACCAGCAGGTGTTGTTATGCAAAAAGCAAGAGCCCCCGCAATAGAATGATTAACTTTGATAAACTCAATGGTAAAGTGCCCTAATTTAAGCACATTCTTAGGCTTAACTGAAATAGTTTTAAGTTTTACATTAGGATGTTCCTTCATCTTGTTTTCAAGAAGAGCAAGAGTAAGTCTAGAACCATAAACAGGAACGTTTAATTGCTCTAACACAAAAGGAAGTCCACCAATATGATCCTCATGTCCATGAGTAATTAAAATGGCTTTTACCTTGTCCTTGTTTGCAAGAAGATATGAAATATCAGGAATTACGATATCGATTCCAGGAAGTTCATCATCAGGGAAAGTAAGTCCAGCGTCGATAACGATAATTTCGTCTTCATATTCAATGGCGGTCATATTTTTTCCAATTTCACCCACACCGCCAATAAAGGTGAGTTTTACTTTATTATTCAATTTACAACTCCTTTTATTGTGACATAAAACACACACTGAATTATTTTTCAGTTTATAAACAAACTTGACATTATCAAAACAAGAATAGTTTACAGCAAAAATTTCGCGTCGTCTATCTTATCAACCTCTTCCAACTTCTTTGGTGTCAGAATGGTATCATTATCCACATAGAAACGCATTCCCTGACTTGAGAAAAACATTACCATCTCAAATATATCAAAAAGAGGGAATATAACTGGTAATATTATTATCAAAGAATAGAACCCTAATACCATTGAAAGCACAAATGCAAGCAAGTAGATGATAAATGCAGTGGAAAACACCCTCAGTCCCCTGCGAAAACTGGCTTTCATACCCTTTGGATATGCCTTAAATACATTGTAATCAAACACAACCATTGCAGGTGCCCATCCTGCAACAAAAGTTTCTTTAAATGCAAAAAGTAAAGAAGGTATAACAACGATAAGCAATGGCATAGCATATCCGTATGCAGGATTTGAAATAGCAGTAAGCCCAAACAAACTCAGAAGAATAAGGGCACTAAAAGGAAGAGAATACAGAGTTCTCATACAAGCGTAAGGAAGAGAACGATTAAGAGTACGAAGAAGTGTACCTGTAAAACCTCTTTTAGCACCAGTTGCCATATATCCATAGACCATCTCGCAAACCACAAAATTGCCAACATTTGCAAGGATAGGTCTAACAGCAAATAATACGATAAGCATATAAATCCCAATGCCAACGCTACTTGTAAACAAAATAGTTACAAATTTTAATGTTGCATTACAAAGCGAAAATAATGCATTGGCAACATTAACACCATAAAAAGTACCCGAATTAAAAAGGTCGCCAAGGTTGTACATATTCCATGCTTCAACAAGCGAGGTTGAAATTGCATTATAAAAAGGTGCTAGCAAAGCAAGCACAATTGCCCATGACAAAATCTGATAAACAAGAAGTTTCCACACTTTATCAAAATTAGCACATAAAAGCCTAAACGAGTTTTTAAACATCATAATCTTCTAATTCCAAATACTTTAATATATGTATTATACATTAGAAAGACAGAAAAAACAACTAATTATAAACGAATTTCAAGGATTTTATATTTTAAAGAGCCGTGAGGCATATTTACAGTGACAACTTCCCCTTTCTTATGCCCAAGAAGTGCTGCCCCCACTGGAGATGCATTACTGATAATACCTTTTGCAGGGTCACTTTCAGTTGATCCTAAAATCTTATAAGTAACCTCTTCATCAAATTCTTCATCGTAAAGAGTAACAGTAGTTCCAATATTAACAACTCCGTTATCTAAGTTTTTCTTATTTATAATTTCGCAAGATAAAAGAATATCCTCCATCTCGCTAATTTCAGCTTCTACCTGAGCTTGTTCTTCTTTCGCTGCATCATATTCGGAATTTTCAGAAAGATCGCCATAACTTCTAGCCTCGCCTATCTTTTTAGCCACTTCTGCACGTCTTACAGATTTATAATAAGCAAGTTTTTCTTCAAGTTGTTTTTTGCCCTCAGCTGTTAAATAATGTTTTTCTTTTTCCATATTCATGTCGCTCCTTTTGAAATCTCACTAAGGCGTATTATACCCTAAGAGGTGGTTAAAAGTCAAATATTTTGACCTTTTTAACAAAAAATTTGTATTATATTTATAAAAAATTTGCAAACAATACAAGAAAGTATGTCAAGATTTGGAGGTTTTATGCTTACAATAATAAGTTTTTTACTCATGATTGCGGGAGGGGTCAACTGGCTTCTTATCGGACTGTTACAATACGACTTTGTGGCTGGCATTTTTGGCTATCAAGGCAGTATTTTTTCAAGAATCATTTATATTATAGTGGGTCTTGCCACCGCATTCTTCGTTTTTAAGGTTATTAAAGGAAAAGGTAAGGTTGCAGTGTTTTCAAGACGCAACAAGGAAGATCTTGCTAAAAATATGGCTAAAATGAAGAAAGAGCCCGCACAAAGCAATGTAGAAGCATCTTCCGATATGGCAGAGCCTTATCATGAAGATAAAGAAGAAGGGCTTTTAAACGAGCACCTTCATAATGAGTAATCACTTTAATTATTTATATGCAAAAAATTGTGTTGTGTGATAAAAGGTTGGGTTTTATGGCAAAGTGGTCAATATATTTTATTTTAGGCGTTATTGTGGCAGTGTTATTTTCAAACATCTGTCTATACCCTTTTATATAAATTCTATTTATGATAACTAGAACCAGCATTAATCATAAATGCTCTGTAAATTTGTTCAAGTAGCATAACCCTTGCAAGATTATGCGGAAAAGTCGGTTTGCCAAAAGAAATTTTGCTTTGAACCGACTTTTTTACTTCGTCACTCACCCCGTAAGAACCACCTATTACAAAAGTCAATTCACTTGTCAAAAGTTGCTTTTCTCTAATAAAGTCCGCAAGTTCCTCGCTAGAATATTGTTTTCCTTCAATAGCCATAAGCACTGAATGAGGGGTTAAATGGTTTAGAATTATCTCCCCTTCCTTAGATACTATCTGATCTATATTTGTATATTTATTTTGTTCGTCAACCTCAACAAGTTTCAGTTTACAAAATTTTGAAAGGCGTTTTTGATATTCATCGCACGCCTCTATCCAATATTTTTCTTTTAAGTTGCCAACACATACAAGGTTTATTGTCATCATAACAGCCCCCATATGAATGTAAAAATTGTAATGCAGGCAGTAAGCACAATGCAGGCAATCGTAATCGATTTCGTCACATTTGTTGGCTTAAACTTACCAGTATCCTCAAGCAACTGCTTATCAAGTTCTGTCATAAGCCCCATTTTGATATTTTTTTCGACATACAATTCTTCCATATTGACAGTAACAGGTGCAACATCTTCTTTGCCTTGAAGTTCTGCTTTTGATTGCTCTAAATTTGTCATATAGTCTTTTTTTGCAATCTCTTTATATAATTCCACCTGTAAATCTTTAAGTTTTCTTCCAGTGGTTTCCCTAAACAACATTTTTAAAAGGACAAACAAAATATATACTAACACGCCCACAAGAAGCAATACAAATAAAAGTCCTAAGAAAAAGTTGTTAACCAAAAATCCATTTATTGAAGACAATATCTTTGCAAATGGTAACTTATAAAAAGCAGCAAACCCAGAATATACGCTAAGTGCATTATTCATAAAGTGAATAATAATTGCTGGATAAATTGAGTCGCAAATAATACTAATATACCCTGCCAAAAGTCCAATTATGGTTGCATAGAAAAACTGCTCTATATTCATATGCAAAAGTCCAAATAGTAAAGCGGAAATAATGAGTGCCGTTTTTTGACCATATGCAGATTGCCCTTTAAGAAGCAATCCTCTGTGTGCCGTTTCCTCACACACCGCAGGAAGCACAGCAGTAAAAATAAGGTTGACAAAAAGCATATAAATCGGATACTCAGACACAGGCTCTCCACTATGGAAATGGTAACCAAATAGCGACAAAATAATATCAAAGAAAGAAGCAACAAATATATTAAGGAAGAAAACTACCGCACCTAGTACGATTGTAATCAGTACCGCTTTCCATGAGATTTTTTTGAACCCATAAAAGGTGAATGTGGTTTTTACTCTCTGTTTTTGAAGCCCAGAAAACATAAAAATTGATAAACAAAATAAAAGCCCTATTTGCACGACGATAGTAAAAACATATTCACCGTACTCGCCCATAAACGAAAGTAATCCGAAAGAAGAAATAGTGCGAATAGCCACAAAAGCAATCACTATAACAAAATATGTCAGTATTGAATTGAAAGTAGTTTTTCTTTTAACCATATTTCTCCTTTTGTATAATGTATAATTTATTTTGCTGTAAAATTCATAATAATACTTAAAACAAGTAAAATTATTCCGACAATAATCGCAATCCACACAAATAGTGACAGCCTACTGCCCTCAAACTTTTCAACCTCCATTTGATTTTTATGTTTGAAATAGAACTTGTCAAGAAGCCAAAGTGCTACTCCCACTATTGCCAAAAGTACAACTGCAATAATCCAGAACCACCAGTTTGACGTAATACCATCAAGCGACCAGCCTGCAACAGTTGAAATATACGCCATAAGCACAACAAGAAAGTTGTTGACAAAGTGAACTATCATGCTTGCAAAGGTAGAGCCTGTACGCACCACCACCCAAGCAAGAATCATGCCTAGTATAAATGGATAGATAAGTTGTTGCAAACTTCCATGCATAAGTGCAAACAATAATGCTGACAGTACAATGGCCTTACCATCAGACAACGACTTACGAAGCCCACTAAGCACTATTCCCCTAAATATTAACTCCTCACAAATTGCAGGAAGTAATGCAGATAGAAAAGTATAAAGAACAAATTTGCCAAAGGTATTTACAGATAATAATGTAAGGTCATAGCCAATAAGCCCAAGGACATAGTCAACACAGAAAATAAAAGGTTGAAGCCCAAACAAAGCAATAAGTGCCACTAATATGCAAATAAGGGTATTTTTCCAACCAATCTTCACTTTAATGTTTGCTGCACTAAAACCTATTTTGGCAATATTGTTATAAAGAAAGAATGTTGCCGTAAAAGCAATAGGTGCAGAAAGTGAAGCGGGAATAAGATACCAAATCTGTTTTGATAATTCTCCTTCTGCAAGTCCAATAGCAGAGGCAATAGCCCCACACACCAAAGAAACGAAAAAGGCAAGAAGAAAAGTTGAAAAAATTGCCACAAGAAAAACCTTTCCACTGTCATCACTTGTATAATAGTTTCGTCTAAAAGAAATCTGCTTGTTTTCGTCCATGAGTTAGAGTATACATCATTTAGAATAAAAAAACAAGAATTCTCTTTACAAACTAACATAAATTCGCTATCATAATATAAAAAGCGACAAAAATAGAGGAGAATAGTATGATAGACTTTATGTTGGAAGCAATTAAAGAAGCCCAAAAAGCCATGAAAAAGGGAGAAGTCCCTATTGGTGCAGTCGTTGTAAAAGACGGAAAGATTATTGGTAGAGGCCGTAATAAACGTGAGAAAAAACAGAACGCACTTGCACATGCTGAGATTGTTGCAATACATAAAGCCTGTAAAAAATTGAATTCTTGGAGGTTAGACGGGGCGGATATATATGTCACCCTAGAACCCTGCCCTATGTGTGCTGGGGCGATTGCGAATGCAAGAATAAGCCGAATAATCTATGCCACTGGTGATACAACAGCAAAAGACAATCTTTGTGAAAAGATATGTGAAAGTGTAAGACTAAACCATAAAGTATCTCTTGAAAAAGGAAAGTATGAAAAAACATCAAAACTTCTTCTTCAAGATTTCTTCAAAGAAAAACGCAGTAAAAAAGAGGCAATCTAGCCTCTTTTTTTATATATCAGTTTATAAAAGTTTCATAAGTTCGTCTTTAAACTCTTCTTCGGTAATTGTACCATTGTCACGAAGTTCACGCAGTTTAGCAATCTTACGCTCTCTTTCCTTATCTGAAACAACATTTTCTTCTTTCTTATTCGCATTCACATCAGTGTCGCCAAAGTAAACATCATCAATCGGTTTAACCCATACAATATCTGAAATAAACAAAGAGATTATTAATAAAATGGTAGAAAGTGAATATGGCAGAAAGAAAGAAATTGTCACCGCTGCAAGATAATAAGAATTTCTGCTTCTAAACTGAGTGCCACCATTTGATATTGCATAAATAAGTAATCCTGCACTAATTAAAAATCCTACCAGCCCAATAAAATCATATACTATGCTTAATATATAAATTGCTTCAGGCTTATAATATATAAAATCCTTTACAATAAAGTAAATATTAAGCCCTGCATACAAAAAATTTAATACTATTGCTGCAATAAGCAGTCCTCTTTTTGTTCTATTCATGTAAATATGATAATACTTTAAAGAATTAATGTCAAATTAATTTATAGGCGAAAAAGTTTGATTTTTATCAGTATTTAATATATAGTTATTAAAAGAGGTTTTATATGAATATTATCATCACAGGTGCATCCAGCGGTATAGGAAAAGCCCTTAAAGAGTATTACGAAAAAAAAGGTAATGTTGTCTTTGATATTTCAAGAAGTGGCGATGGTTACCAGTGCGACATTACCGACCGCAAAGGGCTTGAAACTGTTTTTAATGACATAGCAAGCAAAGTGGAGAAAATTGATATGCTTATCAACTGTGCAGGGTTTGGTGGCTCTGGTGCAATCGAACTTATGCATATTGATAAGGTTCAATCGATTTACGATGTCAATGTTATAGGGACAATAAATTGCATACAACTCACTTTACCACTTATGGGTAATCGCGGAAAGATAATCAACATTGCATCTGCTATGGGATTATACCCTATTCCTTTTAGAGGGTTTTATGCTTCTGCAAAAAGTGCAATAATTGCCCTTTCTGATTCACTAAGAATGGAACTGAGTCAAACTAAAATTCAAGTTACAGCAATCTGCCCTTCTGATATTAAAACCAACTTCACACAAAACAGGCTAAAAGACTATGAAACAAACCAGCGTTATGGCGACGCTGTTGCCCTTTCCACACAGGCAGTAGATGGTCGTGAAGAGAAACGCATGAGCCTAAATAAAGCAATCAAAATCATGACTCGCTGGATAAACAAAAGACATCTAAAACCACTTTATATTATGACTTTTAAATATAAACTACTTTACTTTGCAAAAGGAATATTCCCAAAGAGTTTATATCTCAAAGCCTGCAACAAACTATTTTTTAAGAAAAGAAAAAAACGTGCGTAAGGGTTATAAACTTTGAAACTAGCAAAAATGCTTTATTATTTTAAATAAAGCATTTTTATTTTTCTAAACTATCAATTATTTTGTTTGGCTCGCCTTCAATAATAAACAACTCTTTGTTTTTTGAGAACCCAATTCTTTTATACCAATCAAAAGGTATCCACTCAACATTTTTATCATAATAGGCTTCGCCACAAACATTTGATATGTTGTATTTTTCTTTTGCCTTTGAAACAACCGCAAACATAAGTGCTTTTGCGATCCCGTGTTTTCTATAATTTTCTGCGACAGAAATTTCTTCAATCATAAGCAAATTCCCATGTGACCATGGCTTTATGAAAGAATAAGTAAATCCAATAACTTTGTCATTTTCATCTTTCGCAACAAAAAACAAATCTTTATTTTGTTTATAGAAAAATTGACAAGTATTTAAAGATGTTTCTTCTGTCCAACCTTCATTAAGCACGTTGTTGTTGTAAATTTCTCTTAAAATTTTTGCACAATCTTTTAATTCAGCTTTTTTAACTAAACAAATTTTATATTTCATTTTTACTCCTTTACTGTCAATTAAAAGTTCAATTGTCCTTCATACACATAGATGTAAGATAAAGGTTTGCAAATGTTTGAAATAGGGCTATTGACTTCAACTTTCACAAGTTTATCTTTAACATTTTCAAATTGTGTTCTACTCAAAATTCTTTCAATAATTTGCCCGTTTTCTCTTACTTCCAAAATGCCTGTGCCTGCCCAAAAGTCTGTCATTGAAGATTTGCTTGATCCAATGTGTAGCCATGCTTCTCCGCCTGGACCAAGTCCAAAAGAGAACAACAAAGGGATATTATTTTCTTTTTCAAAGAAATCGTTCCCACGCACTTCATAATCGGCGTCCAAGAAAGCCTCGTTTAATATGCGGGATTTCTTATAAAGTTCTTCTTGTTCTTGTTCACTCAAATGAGAATAATCAACAACGCCATTCAATTTAAAGTTTGTTCTTGCTTTTTGTATTCTTCTTGCTTGATCTTCTGAATCGTAGTTGTTGAAACGATCGGTGTAATCAGCCATCATTTCGTCAATTCGTTTAAGCAATTTTTGTTTGTCAAAGTTATAGTCTTTGTATTGTTCTCTTGCAAGACTTAATTTCATTTCAACAACTTTTTGATTTTTGTTGAAAAATTCCAAAGCCTTTCTGAAAGTGTTTGTGTATTCGTCCAATCCAGATTGTGGCACATTGTTGAGTTCGCTTAAAATAATTTCTTCACTTTCATATTCAATTGTGCTTTTGTTGTCATGATAGTTAGTACAGATTGGCGCAAGATATTCAAGCATGAATTTTATGTTGAAAATTTCTGCCCAGTCAATTGTTGGATAAGTTGGTGCCCACCAATGTTTATATCCGCCAAAACTTGGCACAAAGGTCAAAGGCAACTTCTTATCAATGATATTGTTTAATTTTGTTTCGACATCAACTTTTACTTGTGGATCAATAGAGTATTTTCTAAACTTCTTGGCAAACAATCTGTCAATCATATTTCCGTTTAATTCAGTTGATAAATTATCAACTTTCAAAAGCTGATTGTTTATATATTCATTAACCAAAACTTGAAGATCCATATATACCTCATTTTTATTATAACATAAAACTTCCGATTTTGCACCATTTTAAAATAAAAAATCCGCCTAAACAGACGGATTTTGATTTGTCTTGAATGAGAATGAAACATAAGTTTTATAATTTATGCAAGATTAGGGGTTGACATTTATATCAAACTGAGTTATATTAAATGAAAAGGAATAATAAAATGGAAAAATTTTATAGTGTCAAAAGGCTTTATTTGTGTAGAATTGACGAAATAACAGAAATATCTTATAAACACTTTTCAACAGGTGAATATAAAACAAAATATTTAGGATATACTGTGTGTAGATATTCGGCGGACGAAAAATTATTTACTGATGTTTTTACAGGCACTAAGCTTCATTCATATCTTGACCAAAAACAACAAGTTGGAGAATATTGCGTAAGATCGCATAAAGGTTTACCGGAAACTACAAGTCTTTATAGAACAGAAAGCGAATTACAAACTGCTATAAAATTACAAGAAGAAATGCACAATAAATTTTCCACGCATGAAGAAAGAGATATGTAAATAAAAAGCCCTATGGGGCTTTTTTCATTTCTTGTTTTTGTTTCTTTTCCAGTTTAATCCATTCAAACATTCCGTAGGCGTCATAAATTATTTGAAAAACTTGATAACATAAGATTGGAATAAAACTATAATCACCTTTATAAACAAGCGTTTGCCACAAAACACAAAGTATTATATCATTTACTAAGAACATCAATTGATTCCATTTATTTCGTCTCATCAATAGATATACACTTGGCAACATTGTGCAAAAAGCAATAGTTGAAAGCCAAAGTTGTGCTGTGTTTAATGCTTGCAACAAGAAGAAAACACCTATGCTTACAACTACCCAAACTGCTGTGAAAATTGCAATTTCTTTTGTGCTGATTTTGTTTTTGACAATCACAACATTGTCTTTTTTATCACGGTGTGTAAGCCAATGGATAACGCCATAAATGTAAAGTGGTATCATTATAGTCGCATATAAAATCGTTTCACCATAATATTTTTGCTGATAAGACATAAAGCAATAGAAAACAAACCAAACAATGCCAATAAATTGAGTTACGATCTTTCCCTTTGCTTGCATAAATACACAACAAATTCCAAGTAAAGAATTTACTATTATCAGCCAATTGGATTTGAAAATTATTGATGTTGTTATAATTGTGATAAGTCCTGCACCAAGCAAGATAACATCGACAACATTGTATCCTTTCCAATTTTTAAAATTCATATTTTAATTATATCATAAACTTTCTCTGTTTGTATCAAAAATTTAAAAATATATAAATATTTTCACTTTGGCATTTAGGCGTGTGCTTGTCTTATACAAGTGGCTCGGCTTTGCCTCGCCAGACAACCACACGCCTACAACTAAACTTTGTTGCAAAAAGAGCGGTTGCTGGCAGAGCATAACGCAGCCCGCTCTTTTGCTTTTTGTATTCTTCTCTCTATTATTCTAGTGTAAACGAATATTCTTTGTTGTCAAGGTCAATGCGAGTGTCTTATGATTGTTAGAATTGTTATTTGAACGACAACCTATGACAACGGCAGAACTATTCACTTTTTTGTCAGTTAAGAGAGAGTAAGGATAAAAAAGAAAACCTAAGCCGTTTTGTTGGTTTAGGTTTCTATTGTTATTCCGCTAGTTTCAAAATGGACAACCTAAAACCGCACGTTTTTATTAATATACATCTGCTTGTTTTGGCTCTGCCTTATCTTCAACTTCAACAACGATTGCTTCGGTGGTAAGCATAGTGCCAGCCACGCTTGCTGCATTTTGAAGTGCGGAACGTGTCACCTTTGTAGGGTCAACAATTCCCCTTTCAATCATATCGCAATATTCATTTTTAAGCGCGTCAAAACCATATGCTTTCTTGCTGATATTTTCATATATGTTGTTTACAACAACACCACCATCAACGCCAGCATTTTTTGCAATTTGACGAATAGGCTCTTCAATCGCTTTAAGCACAATCATAGCACCAGTCTTTTCATCTCCATCAAGGATGTCAACAACATCATGAATCACACTGCTTGTTTTAAGAAGTGCAACTCCACCACCAGGGACAATCCCCTCTTCACTTGCCGCTTTGGTTGCAGCAAGGGCATCTTCAATACGAAGTTTCTTTTCTTTCATTTCAACTTCGGTAGCCGCACCTACTTTGATAACAGCCACCCCACCTGCAAGTTTAGCAAGTCGGTCATTAAGTTTTTCAATTTCATATTCACTTGTGGCTTGTTTAACTTGATTCTTAATTACTTTAACTCGGTTTGCAATCTCTTCTGCTGAGCCTGCCCCCTCAACAATAGTAGTGTTATCTTTGTCAACCTTAACCATTTTTGCCCTGCCGAGAGTGTCAAGAGTAGCGGTGCTGAGTTCAAGTCCCAACTCTTCGCTTATAACTGTTCCACCAGTAAGCACTGCAATATCTTCCAGCATTGCTTTACGTTTTTCACCAAAACTTGGTGCTTTAACAGCAACACAATTAAATGTTCCGCGAAGTTTATTAAGGATTAATGTTGTAAGCGCTTCGCCTTCAACATCATCTGCGATTATAAGCAGTTTAGCACCCTGTTTCACTACCTGTTCAAGTAACGGCAAAATTTCTTGAATGTTTGAAATCTTTTTGTCTGTGATAAGGATATATGGATTATCCAGTTCTGCTATCATCTTTTCAGTGTTTGTTGACATATATGGAGAGAGGTATCCTCTGTCAAATTGCATACCCTCAACAACATTAAGTTCGGTTGTCATAGTCTGTGACTCTTCCACCGTAATAACACCATCACTGCCAACCTTGCTCATCGCCTCAGCAATTAAAGCACCCACCTGCTCATCGCCAGCAGATATGCTTGCAACCTGACTGATTGCCTTACTGCTTTCAACAGGTTTGGAAATCTTTTTAAGTTCGTTTGTGGCAACCTCAACCGCTTTAAAAATTCCTTTCTTTAAAATGATAGGATTTGCACCTGCAACAAAGTTTTTCATACCCTCACGTATAATTGCTTGTGCAAGCACACATGCAGTGGTTGTTCCGTCGCCAGCAACATCATTAGTTTTTACACTTACCTCTTTGATAAGTTCCGCACCCATGTTTTCAAAAGGATTTTCAAGTTCAATCTCTTTTGCAATGGTAACGCCGTCGTTTGTAATAAGTGGAGATGCATATTTCTTACCAAGCACAACATTACGTCCCTTTGGTCCTAATGTAATTTTAACTATATTCGCAAGATTGTTTACCCCATTTTCAAGAGCCTTTCTTGCCTCAATTCCTTCTAATATTTTCTTAGACATAACCCCTCCTAGTCAAGCACAGCCAAGATATCCGCTTGACGAACAATAACATATTTTTTGTCGCCTGAGGTAACCTCAGTGCCAGAATATTTTGCGTAAAGTACAGTGTCCCCCACCTTTACCTGCATTTCAACTTTGTGGCCGTCCATATCGCCACCCTTGCCAACAACCATCACTTTTGCCACCTGTGACTTTTCTTGTGCGGCAGTAGGCAAAATAATTCCGCTTTTTGTTTCTTTTTCACTTTCTTTTGGCTCTAATAATACTCTATCAAACAATGGTTTAATATTCATATCTCCTCCCTTTTTATTTAATATTATACGACTTGCCATCTTTTTTGTAAAGCAAAGTTCATAAAGATTTTGCTCATAGATTGCTTTAATTTGTCATACACATAGATTGTAAACAATAAAAAACAAGGAATCAAGAAAGTATGTCAAAAAAAAGAAAATATCTGCTATTTTCCTTTATTAGTGCCTTTATAATAAGCGGAATAGCCCTTGCAACAATATTATCAAATATCCTTTATACCCCAGCCATGGGCGAACAAACAATCACACTGTCAACCAACGATTTTGAAATACATTTTATTTCGCTGAATAAATCCCAACTTGAAAATAGTGCAAAATCACTTGCTGAGGACTATCAAAAAATAGGTGCAGGTGGATATATTTGGCAAATAGACGAATATTACCATATCCTTTCAAGTGGATTTGAAAATAAGAATGACGCAATTCTAGTGCAAAACAATCTTTCTTCCACAAGCGGAATTGAAAGTGAAATCATATCCATAAAGTTTAAAGGAATCAAAATTGAGGGGAATTTTAACAACGATGAAAAAAGGGTCTTAACAAAAGCCATGAGTATCTTTCAAGAAATCTATAAAAGCCTTTATGACATTGCAATAAGCGTTGATACAATGGTGTATAACGAAATCTCTGCCCGCCTTGCAATCAACTCAGTACATTCAAATATCAATACAACAAAAGCGGACTTTGACACCTTGTTTAAAGCAAACCAAACAGCCTCAATTAAAAACCTTTCCACTCATTTAAATAACACACTAAAAACCTCTGAGTCATTATGTTCAGGAGTACCTCTTAATCAAAGTCAAACCTACGCATCCCTTATAAAATATCGCTATATTGAAATTCTAAAAACATATGAACAGTTGACAAAAGCCCTGTAAATCAGGGCTTTTGTATTTTTACACTACAGAAAAACCTAAACTAACAAGATAATTGTATATCTCACTTCCTGCCTGTGTACTTGGTATACTAAGTAATGACCTTTGAATCGGATAACCATCATTTAAATTCTCATTAAATAAATAACCTGTCCAAACAACTACTCCAGCCGTTGGCGTCGCAGACATTTTCTTAAATACACCCACCCCTGATGAACTTATCAATTTTGCCGATGTAAAACATGCAATAACTGTTCCATACATATTACTATAATATAAAGAGCTAAGTCGGCCATTGCCACCAATAACTGTAATATTAATAGCCGAACAGTTTGAAAGTCCTTTTCCGCTGGTAATTCCAACAAATGCACCAATATTTCTTGTATCTGTTGTAGGTGAAATTATAGTACTATTCTTATAAATACAATTTTTAATATTGCTTCCACTACCTGCCACGCCACCTACATAACAAGCCGTGTTTGTTATTGACGGAAAATATACATCAACATTATCTAGTATGCAATTTGATAATTCTCCTAAAGAACCATTTAAACGCCCTACCAATCCTCCTGCTACACTAACCGTTTGCGTTAACACATTTATGGTACAATCTTTTACTATTAAATTTTTAATTGTACCTTCTACATCGTTAAATATAGCATAGGTATCTTCAGTATAAGTTGTAACACCCTTTAAAGTATAAAAATCTCCGTCAAAAACACCTTTAAAAAGGAAATTATTAGTACCTATTCCTTGAAATATATATGAATCCATATTAATGTTTGAAACAAGTTTATAATGTATGTTAGATAAATTGCTATCGCGAGATAAATAGGATAGTCTTGCAAATTGACTTGGTGTGGCAATTTGATAGGGATTCAATTCTGTACCATCTCCTCCATTAAAGTTGTCAGCAATATGATTATACCATGTGTCTATACTTGTGGAACTATCCGCGGTTATTGCCTCTTCTAGGCTTGTATTTCCTTCATTTTTTTTGGCAGAGTCAAAAATCCCCCCCCCGTAAGACATGACAATGTCACACCTGACAGGAGGGAAATTAGGGATATTATGACTCCGAACACTTTGACTGCTCGTTTCATAATATTACCTTCCTTTTTTTTATTTAATTAGTTATAGTATACATCATAAAATACTTTTTACCAAACGTTTTAATAAAAAAGGTGCAATTTCTGCACATTAAACAATTTCTTCTTCTTTTTTTGATTTAGATTCGTTTTCACACAGTACAACTGACTGACAAGAAATCTCGTATGCGGTTTTAACTTCAAAAGCCCCATTTTCTTGTTTTTTATTATAATCACGAGATTGAATACGTCCCATTACTCTAATCTTATCACCGATTGCCATTTTTCCTGCAAACCTTGCATTTCGTCCCCAAAGGATACATGGAATATAATCACTTTTGCAGAATGTTTTGGAAGTATGATTTGGTCTGTTTATTGCAAGAAGCACATCACAGATTTCACGATTAAATGGTGTTACCCTATATATTGGTGGCTTGCAAATAAACCCTTCAAGTTTAATAAGGTTATGGTTTGCACCATGTTCTTTATTTACTGGGACATAGTCACCAAGTACTGGTTCTAAATCGTTAGCGTTAAGAAGTTCCTCTTCACTTATCACATTATGCACAAAGAAATGAAGCATAAGCCTACTTTTTCCGTCTACATTTTTATTATAACTTCTAAATTCACCAGAAAGGCAAAGTTCTTCACCTTCAACAAGATTAAGTTCTTTTGCTTTTACTATTCTTTCTGAAATAGTCACAGGAATTGTGTCTATTTCCTCAGAAAGTCTACTTATTGCAAGGTTAAAGCCATAAAAGCCCTCACCATATGCTTCAAAATTACGTTCTACCTTACCTACAATTTTCCCTAAAATTTGTGCATAATTATTGATATCATCAAGTGCGTTATTCATTATTTTCCTCCAATTAATTTGCGTGTTGTACACCATTTCTATCTATTGTAAAGTTGTCTTTATAAATTAATTCCCCTACAGATGTAACCTTATACCCTTGGAGTTTTAATCTTTCTAAAACCATTCTAGTCGCATCAAGAACGTTATCAGAATTATTGTGCATTAATATAATTGAACCATTTTTAACCCTATCCATTACACGCTTTGTTATATCGCCAGCAGAAAGCCCCTTCCAGTCAAGCGAATCAACATCCCATTGAATAGGAATAAGATTCAGTTCGTCACAGGTTTCAATCAAAGTATTATTGTAAGAACCATAAGGTGGACGGAATACTGAAACATCTTTGCCAGTGACGGCTTTAATTTTATCGATAGATGTGGTAAGTTCACTTTTCATAGTTGCTTTATCAAGTTTTGCCATATCAGGATGAGTGTTTGAATGTGTACCGATTTCAATACCAGCCTCATCAATCGCCTTCACCTTTTCAGGGAATTTATCCACCCAAAAGCCAACAAGAAAGAAAGTAGCCGTAACATCATACTCTTTCAAAATTGCCAAAATATCCTCTGTTTTATCAGCACCCCATGCAGCATCAAAAGAGATTGCAACCTGCTTTTCTTCGGTCGCCACACTATACACAGGCACACGCCTTGCACTATACCCAAAGAATACCTGAGCCGCATTACTTCCATTAATAGGAACACATAATAAAACCGCCACAATTATCATTGCACATATAATTTTAATTGTTCTTGATTTAATAACACAAAAAGGCATACAAACCTCGCTTTTAATGATATAATTTTTTACCTGATTTATACAATGCGTTTTTTGGTAGAAACTATCGAATTTTGTTCGCACCTGTCGAAAAGGTAATCCTATCACTAATATACTTGGTGATTAACCAAATTATGACAACAAAAAAGCCCGACATAACAATCAGACTTTTATTATTTAAATTATTCAGCCTCTACTTCACCAGATGTTGTTTCTGTTTCCATTTTTGCAAGCAACTCTGCAAATTCGTCCAAACCTTGTAATCTTATACTTTGTTTTTTTATTGATTCAACAGTCTTTTCTATACGCTTTGCCTGTTCAACATCCTCATCTAAAACAACTGGTTTAACATATGATTCTTCTGTATTAAATTTAGCCATATTTATTCCCTCCATTTGTATACATATTTAATATACCACATAAACACCTCACCTGTCAATATGGTTCAGACAAAAAAAATCTTAAATATCAAATATGATAACCCGCTTATCCTGCTTTTGAGCGTAATTTATGGTAGAACCCGTACCACTACGGTTCACCCCATTCCACACAGCAATCACAACATCAGAGTTATCCACCATATATCTGTTACGTTTTAACATACAATCATATGTATATATGTCACTAACATAAGTGACCTTATCACAATACTCCAAAATATTGTTGTAACGCTCTATATATTCAAAAGACCACCCCTTAGTTTGATTCTTACAAGGGATAGCCGCCTCCAAACTAACATTATCATATTGTTTTTTGAACTCAATAATAATCTCTGCCGCAATCAAATCTACACCCATAGCCATACCAGAAATAAAATGAGTAACTCCCTCGTCCATAAGTTTTTCAATAGCCTTTTTAAGTTTTCTTTTAAAAAGATAACAACTTATCCCCTCTTCATTATATCCCCATGGCAGACTCTTAGGTCTATGCCCTGTAAAACAACACGCCTTTTGCATTTGACAATATATCATGTTTACATTATATAATGCAAAAGTCTACATGTCAAATAAAAATTCATGATATGTTAAAAATAACTAATGTAGAGGTAAGATATTATGAAATTGCATGTATTAGAAATTTTAAAGCAACAAAATAAAACTAAATACTGGCTCTATCAGTATGTAGATATGAGTTACCAGAATTTTGACAAGATGATTAAAAATAAAACCAAGTCTATAAAATATAAATATATAGAACTTTTTTGCGAAGTTCTGAATTGCCAACCAAACGATTTGCTTTACTGATTCACTATCTAATGTATCAGTCTATATATAGCGCACTTAAAAAATATATACTCTTCACATAAGGTAATGTGGAGGTAAACATGATTAAATTAAGAGTTTTAGAGATACTAAAAGAAAAGAATCACACAAAGTATTGGTTATACAACCAAATGAACATGAGTTATCAAAACTTCAATAAAATGGTAAATAATGAAACAAGAGGAATCAGATATGAAAATCTCGAATTGCTTTGCGAATTACTTGAAGTAGAGCCTAACGACTTATTTGAAATACATGACGATAATTAAAAAGGAATTACTAATGAAAGAATTATACGAATTTCCAACAATATTAAAATCACTAAGATTACAGAATGAATGGACTCAAGAATATGTAGCCAAGCAATTAGGCATATCCTACCAATCGTATCAAAACTATGAGAGAGGACTGTCTTTGCCAACATTGATTAATTTTATAAAACTCGCCAACCTATTTGAGGTATCTCTTGATTATCTTATTGGCAGAAAAGAATACTAATTAAAAAAGACCTTAAAATTTAAGGCCTTTTTTCTTTTATAAATTCATAAGTGGTTGAATTGAGAAAAACTTTTTCTTTATTATCTGATTACCTGTTGTTAAACGTTCAAGTTCTGGAAGTTTCTTAGTTTCCATAGGTAGTATCTTCAAACCAAAATCAACAGCAATCACCGCATTACTATCTGCAACACAGGCAAATACAACCTCTTTTGCGTCAGTGAAATTGATATATCTAAGTCCCTTTCTATATCGTTGTGATACAGGAAGCGAAGACGCGTTAAGTTTCTTTACATAACCATTATCAGTGACAACAACCACATCAGTAAAGTCAAGTTGTCTTGCAAATACAACAGTGTCGTCACCCTCTAAGTTAATACCCTTAACACCGCCAGATACACGACCTTGTGTTGGCACTTCACCCTTTTCAAAGTTGAGGCAGTTGCCAAGCCTTGTAAGCATAAGCACACTCTTACCTTGTTTTTCATGGTCAACCCCTATCATTTCATCGCCGTCATTAAGTTTCATCACTTGATAGAAAGATTTTGTTGTAATCGAATCTTTAAAAGTACTCTTCTTAATCATACCTTGTTTTGAGTAGAACAGAAGATGTCCTTCAGTTCCCGCAATCATAATACAAATTGGATATTCATCTTTTGCCACACCACTATCAATGCTTGCAAGATTAATTCCTTTATCACGCCATTTACATTCTTTAATCTTCTCACACACCGCTTTAATGCAGTTACCTTTATTTGTGAAGATTAAAACAACATCTTTTGGTGACGCCCCTATAATCTGAGTATGCACATCTGTAATGGTTGAGCCGTCAGAGAGAGTCTTAACCGACATTGAATAGTTTTTAGCAGTCACCTTTTTAATTGTCTTTCCAGCAGAGATTGCAAGAATGAATGCTTTACCCTCATCACTATTTGCATCTTGAGTTGCTTCAAGTTTAATTTCGCCATTTTTCAAAATGTTTGTACGTCTTGGGCTGTTATAGTTCTTCTTTATTTCAAGAAGTTCCTTCTTAACAACATCGAATTGTGCCTTCTTAGAAGCAAGAATTGCCTCATACTCAGCAATGCGTCTACGAAGGTCAGCAAGTTCAGCTTCAAGTTTTGTCACCTCTAAGTTTACAAGTCTTGATAGTTTCATTTCAAGTATTGCATGAGTTTGTTTATCACTAAGAGAGAACCTTGCTTTTAATCTTTGTTTAGCCTCAGTAATGTTTGGAGAAGTTTTAATAATCTTAATAACTTCATCAATATTCTTGATTGCAATTAAAAGTCCTTCAACAATATGTGCTCTTTCCCTTGCGGCATTAAGGTCAAACCTAGTTCGCCTTACAATAAGCTCACGTTGATATTGTGCATAATATGCAATAATATCAAGCAGCCCCATAAGTTTAGGTTTTCCGCCTGCAATAGCAACCATATTAATTGCAAAAGATTGTTGCAGGTTTGTTGCTTTATACAAAAATTCCAGTATTTTTTTAGGTTTTGCGTCCTTTTTAAGTTTAATTACCGCACGTATTGATTTATCTGATTCATCAACAATATCAGCAATATCAGAAAGTTTATCCTTGTTTTGGTCTTTAAGTTCTGCTATTTTTTGAAGCAGTTGTGCCTTGTTTACCTGATAAGGAAGTTCGCTGATAACAATATTAGACCTGCCATTAACCGTTTCAAGATTAACCTTGGCACGCATCATAATCTTACCCTTACCAGTTTTATAGGCTTGCTCCAACCCATCCTCAAAGAAGATATCTCCCCCAGTAGGGAAGTCTGGACCTTTGATGATAGTCATCATCTCTTTTAAAGAGATTCTAGGATTATCAATATAGGCAATTACGCCGTCGATAGTTTCACCAAGGTTGTGTGGAGGAATGTTTGTTGCCACACCAACCGCAATACCTGACGCACCATTAACAAGCAAGTTTGGATAGCGACCAGGAAGCATATCAGGCTCTTGCAAGGTATCGTCAAAGTTAAAACTCCACCTTACAGTATCCTTGTCAAGATCACGTAAAAGTTCAAGTGCAAGAGGCGCAAGTTTTGCCTCAGTATAACGCATAGCAGCAGGAGGATCGCCGTCAACCGAACCAAAGTTACCCTGCCCATCAACAAGAGGCATACGCATAACAAAGTCTTGAGCCATACGACACATTGCATCATAAACCGAAGTATCGCCATGTGGGTGATATTTACCAAGACAGTCACCGACAAGTCTTGCTGACTTTCTGTATTCACGGTCTGGATACATGTTAAGTTCCATCATTGCGTAAAGGATACGGCGTTGTACTGGTTTAAGTCCATCCTCAACACGTGGCAAAGCACGATCCATAACAACACATTCAGTATATGGAATCATAGAGTCGTGAAGCACTTCGTCAATAGACTTATAAAGGATTCCCTTTTGTCCGCCGTTGTCTTCACCTGCATTATCAGTTGTTGTGGTATCCATCTCTTCATCAGAAAGCATGTTTAGTTGAATTCCATTTTTATCTTCTTCTTGCACAATCTACCTCTTTTATTTTTGTATTATCTAACCTTATAGTTTTTATAAAAGTCATCTTCTTTATCAAAGTTGGCATGGAGATTAATGTAAGCCTTTCTTGCATCAATATCATCACCCATCCAAGTGGTAACCATTTTCTCTGCATCTGCAGCATCATCAATGCTTACTTGAATAAGGGTACGCTTTTCAGGGTCCATTGTTGTTTCCCAAAGTTGTTCTGCATTCATCTCACCAAGACCTTTGTATCTTTGAAGAGTATAGTTTTTACCTGCCCTTGCAATCGCATCAGGGAGTTCCACATCAGAGTAGACATACTCAACAAAGTCCTTCTTTGCCACCTTGTAAAGTGGAGGAAGTCCGATAAACACGTGTCCGTCTGTGATAAGTGGACGCATATAACGATAGAAGAATGTCAAAAGTATTGAACGAATGTGTGCGCCATCTTGGTCGGCATCTGATAAGATGATAACCTTATGATAACGCAAACTAGATAAGTCCATATCTTCACCGATACCTGTGTTAAGTGCACTTATAATCATACGTATTTCTTCGTTAGCAAGCACTTGGTCGATTCTCTTCTTTTCAGCATTAAGTGGTTTACCTCTAAGTGGAAGCACCGCTTGATAACGCCTATCTCTTCCCTGCTTTACAGTACCACCCGCAGAGTTACCCTCTACGATAAACAGTTCGCACAATGCACCATTTCTTGAAGAAGCAGAAGCAAGTTTTCCAACCAAGTTAAAGTTTTCTGCACTATTTTTTGCACGGGTAAGTTCCTTGGCTTTCTTAGCAGCCTCTCTTACCTTTGCCGCCCCCTTTGCTTTATTAATAATAATTTCAGCAGTAGAAGCATTATTTTTATCATTAAGCCATTTAACAAGTTCCTGCAATGTAAGATTTTCAACAAATGTTTTTGCTTCAGGATTACCAAGTTTTGTTTTGGTTTGTCCTTCAAACTGAACATTATTCATTTTAATATTAAGGACAACCGTAATACCCTCTCTAAAATCTTCACCAAGAAGGTTTGCTTCTTTTTCTTTCAAAAAGTTGTTTGCACGGGCATAATCGTTAAGTGCCTTTGTAAACGCACTACGTAGTCCAGTTTCGTGTGTTCCACCCTCAACGGTAGGAATATTATTTACAAATGAGAATGAGTTTTCTGTGTATGAGTCGGTATAAGTAAATGCCACCTCCAAATCGAAATTTTTATCTTCTGCGTGGAAGTAGACTGGTTTTGCGAAAAGTTTTGTTTTCTCTTCAACAAGATAGTTAACAAAGTCAGAGATACCGCCCTCATAATGATAGAACTCTTCTTGTCCATCTATTTCATTTTTGATTACAATTTTAAGCCCCTTGTTAAGAAAGGCAAGTTCCTTTGCACGGCGTGCAATGGTTTCAAAATTGAACGAGATATTGCCAAACATATCCTCGTCAGGAAGAAAGGTTACCCTAGTTCCTGTTTTGGTTGTAGAGCCAATACATTTTAAAGGTGCAACGGGAATACCACTATGCATCTTGCCATCTTCATCCATGAAAGAGTGGAAGTTGATTTCATATTCCTTGCCAGCCTTATAAACAACAACCTTACACCATTTAGATAGTGCGTTTGTTACAGACGCACCCACACCGTGAAGTCCGCCTGAAAATTTATAGTTAGAATTGTTAAATTTACCGCCTGCATGAAGTGTGGTATAAACAACCTCAACACCACTCTTTTTAAGTGTTGGGTGCATATCTACAGGGATACCACGACCATTATCTTCAACAGTAGCACTGCCATCAGTGTTTAAAGTAATTGTAATTGTGTCACCATAGCCATTGGAAATTTCGTCCATAGCATTATCAACAATTTCCCATAAAAGGTGGTGCATACCCTTAGAGCCAGTAGTACCGATATACATACCAGGTCGAAGTCTAACCGCATCTAAGCCTTCAAGTACGACAATATCTTTTGATTCATAAGTTTTTTCTGCCATGTGCTCTCCTCTTATGCTTATATTTTAACACAAAACCTTAAATTAAGGAAACAAAATTACACTCTTTTATTATCTAAATTTTAGATATTGACAAAACCCATTTCCTGTATTAAACTATCAACAGAGGTAAAAAATATGAAAAACGAACAACAAACACATCAAGTATTACTATCACTGCTTAAAAGAAACCATAATAAGAAGATAAATTTAGGACTAGCCACCATGATAACTGCCCTTACTTTGGGAACGGCGGGTATATTAACTTTTGGAATTCAATCAACTATTCAAGGTAAACAAGCCGCTCAATACTTAAAAGAACATAACACTCAAGATGCCGCCTACCAAGCCCTAGATAAATCATCAAGAAAAAATCTTGGTTTGATGTTTGGCACAGCAGGAGCAACAATTCCCGCACTTTTTGGTGGTTATTACTTCTTTTGTGAATCAGACAAAGACCGTAAACTGATAAAACAGTTGGAAACTGAAAATAACGAAGAAGCAGAGTAAAAAGACAGATAAACATATCTGTCTTTTTATTTATGTCGTTGCGTATATTTATACATAATCTTGTATTTTTATTTAATATTATATTAATCGCAATTTGAGGCATATATAAAACTATAGGAGATTAATTATAATGAAAAAAATTGTACTTACTGGTGGTGGCACTGCTGGACACATATACCCTGCCCTTGCTGTAAAGGAGCATCTATCCAAAGATTATGAGGTTCACTTTGTTGGAGGAAGAGGAATGGAAAAAGAGATAATCGCAAAAGAGAAAGATATAACCTTTCACGAAATACATACTGTAAAACTTCAACGTAAACTCACACCCGACAATCTGTTTATCCCCTTTAAACTTGTAAAAGCAATTAAGGATGCAAAAAAGGTGCTAGGCGAAATAAAGCCAAATGTAATATTTTCTAAAGGTGGATTTGTTTCTGTGCCTACTGTGATTGCTGGGAAAAGTTTAGGCATACCGATTGTAAGTCACGAAAGTGATTTAAGTATGGGACTTGCAAACAAAATCATTCTTCGCTATTGCAACTATATGTGCACCACATTTGAAGAAACTGCCAAGAAAAATAAGAAGTGCGTTTACACAGGTCAACCTATCCGTAAAAAGATATTCAGCGGAAATGGAAATAAAATAAAATGCCAAGGCAGTTTCAATCCGTCATTACAAAACCTGCTTGTTATCGGCGGAAGCCTTGGGGCTAAATTCATCAATGAAAAAGTATGGAAGAATCTTGATAGGCTTACCGAAAAGTTTAACGTGGTGCATGTTACTGGAAAGCAGGCCGTCACCAAACATAAACACACAAACTATCTTCAAGTTGAATATGTAGAAAATATTGGTGACTATCTTAACTTTGCAGATATAGTTCTTTCACGTGCTGGCTCTGGTGCAATCAACGAATTTGTAGCACTAAGAAAACCCGCCTTACTTATTCCATTATCTAAATCTTGTTCCCGTGGCGACCAAATTGAAAACGCTAAACTTTTTGAGAAATTAGGGCTTGCAACCTGCCTTGAAGAAGAAAATTGTGAAGATGCATATTTCATAGCAAAACTAGAAAGACTTGCAAACAATACTGCTTTTTACATTAAAAACATGAAAAAAATGCAAAATTTTGATGCGTGTGATAAAATTATTGAATTACTACAATCTGTAGAATTAAAAAAATAAAAGAAGAAAATTTTATTTTCCTTCTTCAAAAACAGGATAACCAAATCCCTCTAAATTCTTATTAAAAGTAATCGCCCTACATTTTGATATTAGTTTACGCTTTACCTCATCTGGTTTTAGATGAGGTTCTTTTTCAAGCATTAAGGCAACCATGCCAGCAATCATTGGTGTGGCAACACTTGTTCCACTAAGAGTGGTATACGCTTTATTTAGCCCACAAGATTTAATATCTACACTTGGTGCAACAAGGTCTGGTTTAAACCTCTTAAAGGCTGGTCCACGTGAGGAAAAATTTGCTATCTCAAAAAACTCTTCCTTAAAGTTTTCATCATCAATTCGGTTGTCATCAAAACCACCCACTGTAATAATCTTACTGCTTACACCCGGGCTTTTAATTGTTTGCATTTCAGGCCCACTGTTTCCTGCGGCTGCAACAACAACGACGCCCTTTTGCCAAAGTGCTTCTGCACCACTCATAATTGGGTCATTATAACCAAGCGGCTCACTTCCGAAACTCATGCAAACAACCCGTATATTAAATTTTTCACAATTAAGATATATCCATTCCATTGCGTCTAAGATTCTATCTGCGGACGCTTCACCACAACCATTCAATGCTTTCAACGAAATTATATTTGCCTGCGGTGCAATACCCGAAAACTTCCCGCCAGACATACTGCCACTTCCAGCACATACACCACTTACAAAAGTGCCATGTCCGTTATCATCATAAGGTGCAGTTTTACCATTGCAAAAATCCTTAAAATAAACAATGCGTTTTGCCCCTACCATAAAATCAAAATGTGTACTTATTCCAGTATCAATAAAAGCAATCGTCACGCCCCTACCTGTAAGAAAAGAGTCCTCCACATTCAACAACTTTCGTGATACATTCATAAGGGCACATACGCCAGAGATTGAATAAATAAACTCCACCTGCGTAAGATTTGACAACTTTGCAAGTTCTTTTTTATCAATGTTTATACAAAAAGATTTTATGAATAAATATTCGTGTAAAATCCTAATGTTCTTTTTATGTAAATACGCTTTAAGCCTGTCATAATCATAAGCCCTAACAATACATTCAACATTCGCACCACCACTTAAAGTGCTGGCAAGGGCAAGCAGACTTTTGTCAATTTTATCCTTTGTCATTTAAGAGTGTCTAATATCCTTTTCATATTTTCATAGTTTTCTTGTGGCATAAAGCCTTTCAGACCTTCCATAGTCTGCAAAATCTGATTGTAATTAAATGTTCCATTTTGCTTCTGCCTTGCCACCTCATCAATAAGTTTTTTAGAAAGGTCATCATGGCTTAAATCTTTCAATTCATTATACTTATCCATTAAATCGGCATCACTTTTGGCAGAAGTCTTTTGACTGTTTTGTTTCTCATTTTTAAACTCTGATAATTTCATGTTTCCTACCTCTAATTTAATATATGGCAAGCACCCTTAAAAAGTTGCACTAAAATAAAAACTTAAGAATATATATTTACTATGGAAAACAATTTTATTGAAATGCTGACTCAACTATTGGGGAGAAGTCCCTTACAAAATGCACCTCAAAACCAACATATTGAAAATCCTTATTATCCAAATGAGGCTTATCCAACAGGACAGTTTAATAGTAACAATGGCTATGGGGGCAATAACAATATGCTCCCCTTGCTTATGTCACTTATAAGCGGAGGCGGAAATAATCCCATGTCGGCACTAAGTGGTATTTTATCAAATGGTAACGATTCAAACATTTTAACCAGCCTATTAAAATCACAACAAAAAAATTCGCCACAAAGTGACGAACAAGAACACTTGATTCCAAAAGACGACTATCTACTTTAATTCTTCAAGACTATCAGATACTGAACCATATTTAAAATAGTAATTTTTCTTGCAAAGTTTTTGAGTAATCTCAGGTTTAGTTGAGGCAACAATTAATGTTGTCTTTTTTGATTTCAATTTTTTGATAAGATTTATAACCACTTCCATAATAGGCTCTGAAATATGGTCGAATATATTATCGACCATTAAAAGGTCAAGTTCCCTCATAGACAATCTAATTAAGGATAAAACATATTTTTCTTCAAGTGTCAGATCTTTAATTTTTACATCTTTTAATTTTTCAATGGCATACTCAATAATGATTTCATTGATTTTATTTTCAATTTCAGAATCTTCAAATCCCCAAATTTTCAATATATACTTAAAGTTTTCATAAACAGTTTTCTTTTCAAAAAATACTGGGGTTGCTGGAATATATCCCGCACTGATATCAGTTTTAAAGTTCACACGCTCAAGCGGAATATCTTTAATATACACTTCACCCTTTGTAGGTTTTTCAAGTTTAGCCAAAACCCGAAGAAGGCTGGTTTTCCCACTTTCATCTTCACCGATAAAAGCAACACTTTCCCCTTCAGCAACATCCATATTCACATCATAAAGTGCATAATACTCTCTTGTATATTTTAAAAACAGGTTTTTTATATGAAGCATAAATTTCTCCTAACCTATTTTACTATATAACCGCAAAAATTAAAAACGATTTTATACACTTTTGTTTGGAGTTTTGACTAATCTTCAATATTGTTGTTATCTTTTCCTTCAATATCAAGGGTAAACTCATCAGAGATTGCCTCAGAACCTACAAGCACCTTTCCCTTACCTAAGTTGTTATCAATACTCTCGCCTGCCACAACGCGGAACACAAGCGTAAACTCCTCTTTACCTGAAAAAAGATAACGCCTGCTTGTGGCTTCTGTATATTTTTCAAAAACCTCAGTATCTGGTTCATTTTTACCATTTACAAGTATTGTAGTAATCGACTTCCAAGTATCTGGCTCTTCAAAGTTGAATGTATATTTTTCCCCACCATCTTGCCAGATTGTAACATCATTTATTTTTCTATCCGACTTTACCTGCACGTCAATATATTTTTCTTCAAGGCGTTTATCCTCAGCAAACTTAACAGCCACCCCATAATTTTTGCTTCCGCTGATTGAAATATCTGTAAAAGAGGCAGTATGAAGTGCGGTGGAACTTTCACAACCAACAAATAAAGTTAGGCATACAACAGCCAAAGAAAAAAGAACAAAATGTTTAACAAAGTTTTTCATAATAACCTCATTAAATATTTTGTCCCAAACTATAAAATTAAAACATATTTTTTTCTAAAAAGCATTGATGATATGATTAATCTCCCCGCCAAGCACTTCAACAACATCAAACCTACAAGGAGTATCAAACAAATGTTTTTCTTTTAAATACACATTCGCAACCATACGTAACTTGTTTTGCTTACGCCAATCCAAAGCTTCGGAAGGTCTGCCAAATGCACTTGTAGAGCGGGCTTTCACTTCTACAAAAACAAGATAATCCCTGTCCTTTGCAATAATATCAATTTCTCCAATAGAGTTTTTGTAATTACATTCTAAAATTTTATATTTCTTGTCTTTTAGGTACTTAGTAGCAATACTTTCCCCTCTTACACCATTAACGCGATTAAAAAGTTTCATAACAATCCTCTTAGTCTAAGGTTATCTTGCCGATTCTACCCTTTCTAAAATCATCAATAACAGCGTATGCCGCCCTATCGATATCCAACTCTCCGCCACTAAGTTTGAAGCCTCTTACCTCTGCAATACCTTCCAAGGTGTCACGACCATTATATCTTAAAGAAAGTTCTTTCCCATACTTTTCTTTAATTGCTTTAATAAGTTCACCTGCAAGTTCTGTTTCATCAACAACTTCATCTTTAATACTTCCAACAAAGGCAAGTTTTTTTGCCACCTCTTGGTCTGCAAGGTTTGGATAAAGAGTACCAGGTGTATCACATAACTCCACACACCCACCAATATTAAGCCACTGATTTGATTTAGTTACCCCTGCCTTATTTCCAGTAATCGCCTTTGCCTTGCCACAAAGATTGTTTACAAGTGTGCTTTTCCCAGAGTTAGGAACACCAACCACCATGGCTCTCACGGTGGTTTTTACCCCCTTTTTAGCATACTTGTCAATCTTAGCCTGTGCTAATGCGTTCAACTTTTGACGAATCTTGTTGCCCGCACCACTCATTGTGCTGTTTAAAATAATGTAATCATAATTGTCACCTTTAAACCTAGGTGCAATTTCTGCAATCCGTTTTTCATCAGCAAGGTCAATCTTGTTAAAAACATAAAGAATGCTTTTCCCTGCTGCAAGATTGTTTAAACTAGGATTGATAGAAGAAAGTGGTACTCTGGCGTCAAGCACATATATCACTACATCTACCTTGTTTAATTGTAACCTCATTTCACTAAGGGCTTTTTTCATATGCCCTGGAAACCAGTTTATTTTCATTTCAACCTCTTAGATGATATTTTACTATAAAAAAATACGGTAGTCAAGTCACTTTCCACCGTAATTCTATTTTAATAAATCCGACCGTCTTTCTTTTGTTCGCTTTTCACTTTCCGATTTTCGCCACTTTGCTATCTCAGCATGATTACCTGAAAGCAACACCTCTGGCACTTCCAGTCCCTTAAATTTTTGAGGATGAGTATATTGTGGATATTCAAGCATACCATTAGAAAAACTTTCTTCATCAAGGCTTTCTTTTGTAATCACCCCAGGGACAAAACGTGAGAGGCAGTCAATAATTACCATAGTCGGCAACTCACCACCAGTAAGCACATAATCACCGATTGAGATTTCTTCTGGTTTTAATAGGTCAATAACACGCTGGTCAATCCCCTCATAATGTCCGCAAATAAAGATTAAGTGTTTTTCTTTCGCCAGACTTTGTGCTATTTCTGGTGACAAGGTTTTGCCACTTGGACTAGCAAACACAATATGGCTGTTTCTTTTCTTAACACTTTTAACAGCATCATAGATAGGCTGAGGTGTCATAAGCATACCAGCACCACCGCCATATGGATAATCATCACACTTCTTATGCTTATCTTCTGAAAAATCACGAATGTTTATAAGATTGATTTCAAGTTTTCCGCTTGCTTTTGCACGCTTCAAAATACTAGAATCAAGTGCTGAAAACGCCTCAGGAAACAATGTTAAGATGTCTATCTTTAAAGGCTTATTCATATCGCAACCTCATCAAATCCTTTGCGGTCTACAACAAGTTTATCCCCTTGTTTTATAAATGCCTTTTCAACATAAGGTGCTTCAATAGTTCTGCCATGGTTGTCGATAACAAACACATCTCCACTGCCATAATCAACAACATCCATAATCTGACCGACAAGATTGCCGTCAAGGTCATAAAGAACCATACCGATAAGGTCATCAATCAAAAACTCATCTTCTGGTGTAACATTTTCAAGAAGTTCTTTATCCACTTTTAAAAGTTTGTTACGTAAAGCCTCTGCATCATTTCTGGTGTTAACGCCGTCTAATTGAAGATATAAAAAACCTTGACGGTATGATAAATGCAAAATTTGCACCTCTTTGCCGTCAATTAAGACCTCTTTCAAATTATCAAAAACAGCAAGGACATTAGTAAGAGGGGTCGCTTTAACCTCTCCCTTAACGCCTTGCGGTTTTACGATTTTTGCGATTTCAATCGCTTTCACTTATTCACCAAATTTAACAAAGACTTTTTTGTTTGCTCTTGCTGAAAGTGATTTAACAATAGTTCTGATGCTTGAAGCAACATTACCTTGTTTACCGATTACTCTGCCCATATCTTCGTTTGCAACAGAAACATGGATAACAGTTTCGTCATTTTCTTCGCTTTCAGTAACTTTAACTGCGTCTTCGTTAACTACAAGACTTTTAACGATGTATTCAACTAAATCTCTCATAAAATCTCCTATTTATTATTACTTTTTAATAACGCCACTCTTTACAAGAAGTTGTTTTGCTGTTATTAGGACAGACACCACTCGAAAAACGCGGACACGGCTTGACAAAGCAAGCCTAACTCGCTACCTCGCGGTTTCTCCACCTAGTCCTCTTCCAAAGAGGTGTCCTTCCAGATTTCAAGAGCGGACAAGTCCTTTCACTTTGAAATCTTCCAGTCCTTACTTCTTAATAACGCCACTCTTTACAAGAAGTTGTTTTGCTGTTTCTGTAGGTGTAGCGCCATTTTTGAGCCACTTTTCAGCCTTTACTGCATCAATTTTGATTTCAGCAGGGTCAGTAAGTGGATTGTAAGTACCGATAATATCAACGAACTTACCATCTCTTGGTGCACGTGAATCAGCAACAATTACTCTGTAGAAAGGTGCTTTTTTAGAACCCATTCTTGTAAGTCTGATTTTAACTGCCATTGTATATTTCCTCCTATATAAATTTTATATATCAACGCGAATTTAATGCGTAGATAACTGATTAAGATGTGGCACTTGCCACTTAGAATCGTGGTAAACCCTTTATACCTTTACCACTTTTAAGTTGTTTCATCATTTCTTTTGACTGAGCAAACTGCTTTAAAAGCCCGTTTACTTGTTGAACGCTTGTTCCGCTACCCTTTGCAATACGTTGACGTCTTGACGCCTTTATAATGTCAGGGTTGCGACGCTCCTCTGGGGTCATAGATTGAATGATTGCCTTGTTAACTAAGATTTGCCCCTCATCAATATCAAGGTTTTTAATCTTGCTGCCAAGGCCAGGAATCATACCTAAAATGTCCTTCATTGAGCCCATTTTTTTCATGCTCTCAATTTGTGCAAGATAGTCATCAAAGGTAAATGAATTTTCACGAAGTTTCTTTTCAAGTTCTTTTGCCTGTTCTTCGGTTACAGCCTCTTGTGCCTTTTCAATAAGGGTAAGCACATCGCCCATACCCAAGATTCTGGAAGCAATACGGTCTGGATAGAACGGCTCAATATCGCCAAGTTTTTCGCCCACACCAGTGAACTTAATAGGCTTTTGTGTAATTGCCTTGATTGATAAGGCTGCACCACCACGTGTATCACCATCAAGTTTAGTAAGGATAACGCCTGTGATGTCAAGGTCGTTATTAAAACTTTCTGCAACAGTAACAGCGTCTTGACCTGTCATAGAGTCAACAACAAGTAAAATCTCTGTTGGAGATACTTCTTTCTTGACATCTTTCAGTTCCTTCATAAGTTCTTCATTTATATGAAGTCTACCAGCAGTATCAATGATTACTGTATCAAACCCTTGCTTCTTTGCATGGTCGACTGCTTGACGTGCAGTTTTAACAGGATTCTGAGTACCCTTCTCAAACACCTCAACATTTGCTTGCTTACCTACCACCTGCAACTGATTGATTGCGGCAGGTCTGTAAATATCACAAGCAACAAGAAGAGGTTTCTTTCCGCTCTTTTTTAGGTATGCACCGAGTTTGCCACACATTGTAGTTTTGCCCGCACCTTGAAGTCCACACATCATAATGATAGTTGGCGGATTAGACGCCACTGCAAGTTTCTGATTTGGTGATGACATAAGATTTGTCAGTTCATCACGAACAATCTTAATCACCTGTTGTGAAGGTGTAAGGCTTTTCATAACCTCATCACCAATCGCCTTTTCAGACACCGACTTAACAAAGTCTTTTGCAACCATATAGTTTACGTCAGCTTCAAGAAGTGCGATACGCACCTCACGCATAGCCTCTTTAATTTCAAGTTCGGTAAGTTTGCCACGCTTAGTAAGTTTAGAGAAAATGTGGTTAAACTTTTCTGATAATGATGAAAAAAGTGCCATTATTTCCTCCTCTTAAGTTTTGAAATTTCTTTTTCGTAAGATTCCACTTTTGCAATAAAACCAAGTTTTTCATCATACCCTTCAAGTTTGCGTGTTGCCTTAGTAACAGCGTCCTTAACAGCCTGACGTGAAATGTTTTTATTTTCAGCAATCTCACTTCCAGTAAGGTCATCAAAGAGATATGCCTCAACAATCTCTTGCTGGCTGAGTGTAAGCAGTTTGCCATACGCATCATAAAGTTTACTTAAACGAATATTCTCTTCTAATTTCATTACCACCCTCGTAAAGTCAATTCACTTTACACAATATAATAACATATTAAAACAATAAAATCAACTGTTTTTCACAACTTTTTTTAAAAATTTTCGGGTAGCAAATTTACAATCACAAAACTACTTACGCCATAGCAATCGGGATTGATTTTTATCCTATCACCTTCCTCAAATATTATCCCCTGATTTATAAACTTTTCAAAATTTGAATTTTTCTTTACGTTATATCCAAGTATTGATAATTCGCTTTTACTAAATCCCAACTTACACCTAAGACCCAACATTATTTTTTCTTCTATCTTATCTTTGTTTTTAAGCACCTCAATTTCTTTTTTGTTTAAAAAATACTCGTCAAATTTTCTACCGTTCGCAATACGCTTGCCGTCAATTAATGAGTGCGCGGATAAACCAAAACCAAGATATTGATCTCCCGCCCAGTACTTTAAATTATGTTTACATTCATAGCCATTTAAAGCAAAATTAGAGATTTCATAGCGTAAAAACCCGTTTTTTTCTAAAAATTGCACTAATTTTTCATAAATTAACACGCTTTCGTCATCACTTGACACAAAGTCGGGATTTCGTTTAACAATCTCAAATAACGGCGTTCCCTCTTCCACTTGAAGCATATATGAAGATATGTGCGTTATACCAAGTGAAATCAAAATCTCCGCATCTTCAATCACTTTTTCTGGTGTAGCATTAGGCAGTCCTAACATTAAATCCGCACTAACATTTTTAAAACCAACACTCTTTGCAAGTGTTATTGCATTTAACGCCTGCTCCCTGCTATGAAGCCTACCTATCGCTTTCAAAGCGTCCTCCTGCAAAGACTGCACACCATAAGAGATTCTATTCACACCAAAAGATTTATATTGTTTCAACTTTTCTTCTGTCACAGAATTCGGATTACATTCCATACTGATTTCAGCGGTGTCATCAACTTTAAAGGTAGATTTAATTGTTTCCAAAACTTGTTTAATAAAATTTGCATCAACACAAGACGGAGTGCCTCCGCCGATATAAATTGTGTCAACCTCCCGCCCTTTATGTTCGGAATGTTTTATTTCATTTAATAAAAATTTAAAATATGCCTCCTCCCTATCTTTTGCACCAGAAAAGGAAGCAAAGTCACAATACAGACATTTACTTTCACAAAAGGGAATATGAAAATACAACCCAAGTTTACTCATCATCGTCAAGTTTAAGAATAGTCATAAATGCCTCAGATGGAATCTCCACAGAGCCTATTCTTCTCATTCGTTTTTTGCCTTCTTTTTGCTTTTCAAGAAGTTTCTTTTTTCTTGTTATATCTCCACCATAACACTTTGCAAGCACATCTTTTCTCATTGCAGAAATCGTTTCTCTTGCAATAATCTTGTTGCCAATCGCCGCCTGAATAGGCACTTCAAAAAGTTGACGTGGAATTATCTTTTTAAGTTTTTCCGCAATCGCCCTACCACGTGAGTATGCCTTATCTTTATGAACGATAAGAGATAGCGCATCACACTTATCGCCATTTAAAAGTATATCCACCCTAACAAGGTCGCTTCGTGCAAAGCCCGCCATTGAGTAGTCAAAACTTGCATAACCTTTCGTCCTTGATTTAAGGCTATCAAAAAAGTCATAAACAATTTCGCCAAGTGGCAAAGTATAATCCACCCTTACTCTGGATTTATCAAGATACACAAGGTTTTTATATTCACCACGTTTATCTTGGCAAAGTTCCATAACCGCACCAACATAGTCAGGCGGAGTAAACACACTTGCCTTAACAATAGGTTCTTCAATATAGTCAATTTCCACCGTACTAGGAAGGTCTGACGGATTTGATATTTCCAGCACTTCGCCGTTTGTTTTATGCACCCTATAATAAACACTTGGTGCGGTGGTAATAATGTCAAGATTAAACTCACGCTCTATTCGCTCTGTAATTATTTCAAGATGCAAAAGTCCTAAAAAGCCACAACGGAATCCAAAACCAAGTGCGTCACTTACTTCTGGCTGATATTCAAGACTTGCATCATTAAGTTTGAGTTTTTCAAGGGCGTCTTTAAGGTCGTTATACTTTGCTCCGTCCACCGTGAAAACTCCACAATAAACAACAGGTTGAACCTTTTTATAACCAGGTAGTGCCTCACTGCAAGGATTGTTTGCATGTGTGATAGTATCACCAACTGAAACATCTGATATTGTTTTAATAGACCCCGCAATATATCCAACATCGCCTGCACAAAGTTCCCCGCACGCCTGCATATTTGGAACGAAAAAGCCAACCTCTGTTACGTCATAGATTTTGCCCGTCTGCATCATTAAAATTTTGTCGCCAGGTTTTACTTTTCCATCAAATACACGAACGAAACAAATAGCACCTTTAAAGTTGTCATAATAACTATCAAATATCAAACATTTCAACTTGCCATTTTCATCACCCTTTGGCGATGGAAATTCTTTTACAATCATTTCAAGCACTTGGTCGATATTTGTGCCGTCTTTGGCAGATATACAAGGCGAATGCCCTGCCGGAATACCAATCACATCTTCAATCTCTGCCTTAACCTCTTCTGGCCTTGCAGACGGTAAATCAATTTTGTTGATTACAGGCAAAATTTCAAGATTATTGTCTATTGCAAGATAAGCGTTGGCAAGGGTCTGAGCCTCAACCCCCTGTGAAGCGTCCACAATAAGGATTGCACCCTCACAAGCAAGAAGAGAGCGTGATACTTCATAGGTAAAGTCAACATGCCCCGGAGTGTCAATAAGGTTAAGGATATACTCCTCCCCATTATATACATATTTCATACGTGTAGGGGTCAATTTAATGGTAATCCCCTTTTCACGTTCAAGTTCCATACTGTCAAGAAGTTGAGCCTGCATATCACGCTTAGCAAGAGTGCCCGTGTTTTCAATAAGCCTGTCGGCAAGGGTACTCTTTCCATGGTCGATATGAGCCACAATACAAAAGTTTCTAATATACCAAAGTCTATCCATGATTTAGATTATACTTTAATGAAGAAAATAAAGCAAACAAAAAACACGCTTTACGCGTGCAGTTTTGGTGGACTGCCGGGGGCTCGAACCCCGGACCCCCTGATTAAGAGTCAGATGCTCTACCAACTGAGCTAGCAGTCCATATTCATCTCGCAAACTTAAAATTTGCATAATAAAGTTTACAAGGGGTATTATACTCAATTCGATCCCCCTTGTCAATCATTTTTAGACATTTTTATCTTAAAAATCTTATTCGTCTTCTTCGGTATCTGGTATCGTGCCGTACAACCGTTCAAACTCATTGATATGCTTTCGTATCAACATTTCAATCTCTTTGTTCTTTGTTCGTCCATTAAACTTTGCTGTATATGCCAATTTGGTTAACATTCCTTGTGGCACTCGCAAAGTAAATCTTGGATAACTTTTCATCGTTTAGTGTTCTCCTTTTCCTTACATTGTACTTTGCTTACAAAAAAAGTGGTCAGTTTGACGAAATTATGACGGCAACTTTGTCCAAATGTTTACAAAATTAGTTGGCGATACCTATAAAAATTGATATAATATTTTTATGAGAGTTACTGCTGGTCTATATAAAGGACGTCTATTAAAAAATATGCAATATGAGCATTTAAGGCCTACCGCAGACGTTGTGAAACAGGCCTTGTTTAATAAACTTGGCGATTTGGTTCAAGACGCAAAGGTTCTTGACCTTTTTTGTGGCACTGGAGCACTTGGCATTGAAGCAATCAGTCGTGGTGCAAGTGAGGTTGTATTTGTTGATAGCGACTATCGAAGTGTTACCCTCACAAAAGAAAATTTAAAAAATCTAGATATTAAAGCACAGGTGATAAAAGCACCTTTTGATAAAGCGTTAAACGCACTTAAAGAACAAAAGTTTGATATTATAATTCTAGACCCACCCTACCAAAAGGGCTATTACAACCCAGCGTTAGACTTAATTGAAAAATATGATATGCTAAGTGATGATGGAATTATCGTATGCGAGCATGAACGCAAAATTAAACTTGACATTAAAAACTTTCAACTTATCGACGAAAAAGTATATGGAATAAAGCAATTAAGTTACTATATAAAGCAAAAAGCATGAAATTAAAATTCATGCTTTTTATATTTTAGGCTCAAAGTTTTCAAAAATGATATTATCGCAGTATTTAACCACCTTCATATATTCTGTTTGATTTGGAACAGCCCAAACAAGAAGTGGAAGTTTTTTAAACTTCTTTACAGAACGATTTGGAACAGCGGTATACTCATAGGCAATGAAATGAGGCTCACTTACCTTTTTGTTAAGAAGCATATGACGAAGTGCAAACTTAGTGAAGAATGAGAATTTCTTTTCATTCTTAAAACTGCCAGAAAGTTGACCACGAATAATGTCTGGTGCGTGTTTTTTAAAATATCCAACAGAATAAGGATTGAAAGATTGAATAGCAAACTTACCCTTATAGGTTTTCATAAGGTCAATCACCGCTTGTTCAAGTTTTCCAACCTTGTTTTGATTCTTAATTTCAATCAGGATTGGCACTCTGCCATTTACAAGTTTAAGCACCTCTTCAAGTGTAGGAATAGTTTCCTTACTTCCATTAAGGTGAAGCATTTTAAGGTCTTCTTTGTTGAGATATTTAATATAACCATCATTTCCAGTCATACGTGCAAGAGATTCGTCATGAAAAACCGCAACAGTATTGTCAGCGAGAAGATGAACGTCAAGTTCAATAGCATACCCCTCCTCTACCGCCTTTTGAAAAGCAGCCATAGAATTTTCTGGTGCTGTTTTATCGTGAAGCCCACGATGTGCGATAGGTGTTTCCACAAGCCAAGAGTTAAATAAATCCATATTAATCATTACCTTTTTATTTAGATATAGTTTATTATAATATACCATAATTTATGAAATATACAAAACAAATAACGGAAATTTTACGTAGTTATACAACTAAAATATTTGTTATTTTTTAATATATTTGTTATACTAATTTTAACATATTAATTTCACACCTCGGGAGTAGTTATGTTTTTTGATATATATAACATTTCAAACTATGTTTTTTATGCATTATTTGCATTCTGCTTTTTCTTATTGCTATTTAAAATAGTTTTGCATTTTACAGCAATCCTACCTGGTAAAAGATTTCCAAAAGCAAAAGAGGAACATAAATTTGCCATCCTTATCCCCGCACGAAATGAATCAAAGGTTATCGGGCAGATATTAGACAGCATCCAAAACCAAACTTACAATAAGGACAAAATTGATACTTATGTTATTGTTGAAAGCAAGGACGACCCTACCTGCAACATTGTTAAAAAATATCCAAGAACGCACGTTGTTGTAAGACAACACCTAGAACTTAAAGGTAAAGGTTATGCCCTTGATGAGGCCATGCAAGAAATACTGTCAAAACCCCACGACTATGAAGCATACTTCATCTTTGACGCGGATAATGTGCTTGACCCACACTATATTGAAGAGATGAATAAAACTTTCGACCAAGGTTACGAAATGGCTCTTGGATATCGCAATTCTAAAAACTGGAACGACAACTGGATTTCAGCGTGTAGCGGTATAACATTCTCAATCTACTCCACTTTCAACAACCGACCAAGAAGTAGACTGGGGCTTGGCATCCATGTTTGCGGAACAGGATATTATGTATCAGCAAATATTGTAGAAAGGCTGGACGGCTGGAAATTCTTTACACTGACAGAAGACTACGAATTTACAATGTACTCCACCCTCAACAATGTTAAATCAACCTATAATGAAAATGCTAAATTCTATGACGAACAACCAACAACCATGAAACAATCATGGTCGCAAAGAATCCGTTGGTGCAAAGGCTATACACAAGCAAACAAAATCTATCAAGCAAAAATGGTTAAGGCTGGTTTTAAAGATAAAAAACGCAAAACTAAATTTGATAAACTTATGCTTGCATTTGGTGTTGTTCCCCTTGCATTCACACTTGCAACAATCTTTGCATACCAAGCATACAACATTACCCTTATGATTGTTGGACTTGTACTTGGTCAGGCAATCTGGTATTTACCACTAATCTCAGTGCTTGGCTCAGCGGTAGCATTATACGTGTTCTTAATGCTGTATACCGCATGCGTAATAATAGCGGAACATAAAAACATCAACCTCACTTTTTGGAGAGGACTGGTATGTGTTATCACAAACCCTATATTCATGCTCTTGTATATTCCTATCTTCTGCCATGCAATGTGTAAGAAAGAGGTAAAATGGGTGGCAATCGAGCATAATAAAACAATGAATATATCAAATAAATAAAAAGAGTGCCTCTGCACTCTTTTTATAATATTTTAACTTCGCCATCAAGCCATGCCTTGAAAAATCCTTCAAGTTGATAGCCCGTTGACCTCTCAAAACTTGCAATCATATCGGCAGGACTAGCATTCTTATATGCATAATTTTGATAATAATCATTTAACGCTTTACCAAATTTCTTGTCCCCTACCATTTCTCTTAAAGTATCAAACATTAATACTCCCTTTGTATAAGTGCATTGAACATACTCTGGCTCGGTATCAAACTCAGCAAGCGACCTATCCATACTTTCATCAACACTTCCGTTCACACTATTGTATACCTGCAAGAAAAGTTTATAACTTGAATTTGCACTTTTTACAAGTTCATCAAAGTCAAACCCATACTCACTGTTCTCACGATAGAATAATAAGGTTGAATATTCTGTTAACCCCTCATCTTGCCATGCGTGATTATACTCATCATTTCCAACAACGCCATACCACCACTGATGTGCGATTTCATGGACGATAACATATCCATATTCTTCGCCGTCACGGCAGGTATCCGAAATCATAACAAGGTTTGGATACTCCATTCCACCATTTAAGAAGTTGGCTTCAACTATATTTAACACCTCATAAGGATACTTTCCAAACATATTATTAAAGGTTTCAACAGCATCACAAGCCACCTGCAAATTTCTTGCATAGTCGGCGTCATTATAGTGATAATAGTTCACTGTAACACCATCAACCTCTCCACTTTCAACTGCAAACTTATCAGAAAGAATAAAACAAAAATCCCTTATCTTCTTTCCTTCAATATATGAAGTTGTTACCCCGCCTTCACTTGAGGTTTTAAGCACCTTGCCAGAAGAGGCTAATTTTAACTCACTTGAATAAGAAATCTTAACATCATAATTTGCTACATCACTGTAGAAAGGGTCTCCGTTTGAAGAATATGGAGAAGTTACAAAGCCCTTTCCGTCCTCATACACACAAGCAATAGGATAAAAATTTCCAAAGTTTATTGTATTTTCGCCATAACCAAGCCTATGGTTTATATTTGCAAGTTTAACTTCAAATAGTATGTTGATTTCTATAATGTCATCTGGATAAAGCCCATCTTTTAGGTTTACCTTTAAGATGTTTAATTGTTCGCCTAATATTTCATATTGCAACTCTTCGCCACCTGACAGCACCCCGTTGATTGCAATATTGCCATAACTTACGCCATTTGGATAGGCCTTATCCATTGATGCAGAAGATACTACACTTGCCTCCCTTCCCTCACCAAAAGCGTTTGGATAAAGGTGAAAATATAGATATGAAAACATATTGTCACTTGTGTTTACATAACTAACCACTTCATTCCCTTTCAATGTTTTTTGACTGTCATTATATTCAAGGTCAAGGGCGTAAGATGAAAGTTGAACCTCCTCTACACCACACCCCACCATAATAAAAGGTACTAAAAACATTAAAACAAAAACAAATACAAACTTTTTCATAGACATAAAATATGAGGACAAGTTAAAAATCATTCTAATAATTCTTGTTTATTTTTGACGATTGTGTTAAAATCACTTAAGAGGTATATTATGGCATTTTGTAAATACTCAACCGAATATGTAGCAAGCAGCAAGACAGAAATTGATAATATCTTTATCAATGACTATCTACCTTTTGCACAAGCAGAATTTGTTAAGGTGTATATCTATGGATTATATAAATGTAATGATGCAAGTGCGTTTGACAACACGCTTGAGTCTTTTGCAAAACATCTTAATATGAGCGAAGATGATGTTATCGGTGCTTTTGAGTTTTGGCAAGAGCAAGGACTGGTGCAAGTGCTTAACACTCACCCTATTGAGGTAAGGTTTATTCCACTTAAAAATGTACTTAACAGTAATAGACTTTTTAAACCTGATAAATATCAAACATTTAATACTCAGGCACAGGAGATATTTGAAGGAAAACGTACAATTTCTAAAACTGAGTATGGCGAATATTACGACTTTTTAGAACGCTATCATATGGAGCAAGAGGCGCTTCTTATGATTATGAAATACTGCGTTGATAGTAAAGCAAGCGGTGTTGGATATAACTATATTTTAACAGTAGCCCGCAACTGGGCAAATGAAGGGGTTACCACCTCCTCTGCTGTTGAAGAGCGTATTGAGGCTCTTGAAAACAAAGTGCCAGAGCTCCAAGAATTGTTTAACGCTGTTGGAATAAAAAGACGTGCCTATGTTGAAGAACGTGCACTTATGGATAAATGGCTTAACGATTATGGATTTAATCTTGATGTTATTTTATACTTGTCAAAAAATATCAAGAAAAAATCAAGATTCAGTTTTGAAAAACTTGACGGACTTCTCACCCGCTACTATGAAATGAAACTGTATACAATAACCGATATTGAGGCTTTTGAGAAAGAAAAAACAAAACTTTATGAACTTGCAAAAGAAATCAATAAAACTATCGGCGTGTATTATGAGGTGCTTGATGGTGAGGTGGAAAACTATATCTTAAAATGGATGAATCTTGGTTTTGATGAAGCAGTACTGACAGAGATTGCTTTCTACTGCTTTAAACATAATATCCGAAACCTTGATGGAATGGATAAAACCGTAAACAAATTCTACAAACTTGGCGTGCTTTCAACTGAGGCACTTAATCAGTACATAAACGATGTGTTTAAAACTGACGACGAAATCCAATCTATTCTTACCACTCTTGGTCAAAGCAGAAATGTAAATTATATAGACAGAGAAAATTACAGGACATGGAAAGAGAACTGGAAAATGCCAAGCGAACTTATTAACTATGGTGTGACCCTTGCAAAAGGTAAAGACTCCCCTATGAAATATCTTTCAAGGGTTTTGTCCGACTGGCATAACAAGGGCATTTCAACAATAGAAGAGGCAAAAAAGACAAGTCCTCTTACAGAAAACACAAAACCACAACAGAAACAAAACTTCACTGGCAGAAGTTACACAAGGGAGCAAATGAACGCCCTGTTTGATTCAATAGACGACATAGAAATATAGGAGGAAGAAATGAACGCCGTAGATAAGGCTTTAAGCATAGTTCATCAAAAAAGATTAAATGCCGAACTTATTGCGAAACAAAACAGAGAAAAAGCCTTACAAAATAAAGACTTTGCTTTGTCTTATAAAGAATATATGAACGAAGTTATTTCACAAGCAAAACAAGGCAATTTCAATAAAAATCTTGAAAAAACTAAGCAAAACCTTGATTTGACATTAAAAAAACTTAATATCGGAGAAATTGAACCAAAATACTCTTGTACTAAATGTAACGATAATGGCTATATTGACGGAAAGCAATGTGACTGCCTAAAACAAGAAATAAATAAAATCTTAACTCAAGAGAGTGGCTTTGGCGAACTTATAGATTTTAAGAATGTGAAATTTGACATCTTTGAAAATCAAGAATTAATGAAAAAGATTTACCAAAAATTAGAGGCTTGGTGCAATAGCGATTTCAAAAAGAAAATGGTGTTTTTAAGTGGCGGTACTGGCACAGGAAAAACCTATCTTTTAAAATGCATGGCAAATGAACTTATTAAACGAAGAAAACTTACCACCCTTGTTACCGCATATAGACTCAGCCAAGATTGCCTTAAAAGCCATGCCTGCCGTGACATATATGAAAAAGAGGCAATAATAAGTAGATATCTTGAAAGTGAAGTTCTTTTCATTGACGACCTTGGCACAGAGGTCAACACCTCTACCCTCACAAACAATTATGTTTACACAATCATCAATGAAAGAAAAATGCGTAACCTGCCAACAGTAATAACAACCAACCTCTCTCTTGCAGATATTCGTGATAACTATGATGAGCGTATCTATTCACGTATAGCAGATGACACAACAATCAAGATTCAACTAAATGGCAAAGATTTAAGACTCAAAAAATGACCTTTTCTAAGGTCATTTTTTAATTTGTTTCAGAATTAATTGACAATAAAGAAAAAGTATAGTAAACTATCAATGTTTCAATATTTAGGGGTGTAGTTCATCGGTAGAATGAGAGTCTCCAAAACTCCAGAGGAGGGTTCGATTCCTTCCACCCCTGCCAAACTTCGAAAACACAGGCTATTTTGTCTAAACTTTTACTTTCATAAAAGTTTATGACCTTATCGCCTTGTTTTCTCCGTACCGACCAAACGAAATCGCAAGACCTTGCGATTTGTCGGTACTCTCATGCGAAGTTAATTATTCTAAGAATAAGGAATTCCTAAACAGACCTATCATCAAGAAATTGCGAAACTCGATTATGAACTCAAAAAGGATTTTCATGATAATGAAATTGCTGAACAAATCTCTAATGAATCAATAAAAAAGATTTATATTTCTGAAGTAGAATAAATAAAAAAGTGCCTTTAAAGACACTTTTTATTTTTCAAAATTATTCTAAAGTACCATAATTATCTCATGAAAATTAAGAAGATACTTGACGGGTTTTTTATAGGCTACAACTTTTGCGATAGCAAAAGGCGAACAGAGTGAGCTGGAGTCAAACTGGCGAAAAAACAATACAACAAAGATAGCAAAACGCTATTTTTTGAGATTTTTATTAAAAATTAATTTTATTCCATTTCAGATTGAATGTTATTAATCAACTTAATTTGCATTTGGTTAATAGAATCAACATATCCATCACGCTGTTCTTTACTTAAATCCTCAACTAAAATCCCATCGCCAACTCGTGTTGAGGCCATATTTTCTAGATTTGCAAGTATCGTTTTCTTATCATGATAAAACTCTGATTTTATCGCATTCAAAATTGTAATCTTTACATAATCCAAACGTTTATCTGCAGGATAGCTTAAAATTTGCTCCCTACTTTTATTAACGTCACAATAGATATTGCTTAAAAGTTCTGGATATGAAGAATGATGATCTACATCCGCATAGGAAATAAAACCATTGATTTTCATAACAAAAGGGTTCGCCCTTGATTCACTTTCAAACAATTCTGGCTTTTCTTCTTTCATCTCTATCAAATCTTGAATAATTTGGTCAGCACAAGAATAGTCAGTGTAAATTGTTAAAGTGTCGTTTCTATGAAACCATTTTGATATTTTAAGCCTAGTTATTTCAACTGTAGCATCTTTATCAGAAATATGTTTGCAAAGTCTTGAATCAATTTTTTCTGCAAGCCTAATTGCAATCTCAGAGATGTTTTCAAGTTTAGCATCAATCCAAAGTTTTAATTGGTTATTTATTTGACAATAAAGGTCATAATTTGGATTTGAAAAAGAAATAAAAGACCTATCGGTATGTGGATGAACTAATATCGTATCTAAATTTTTCTCTATATCCGAAAGTGATACAAGTACATTTGCTTCCTCATTGCCACTGAGTTCTCTTACGTCTGACAAATAATCATAAATCTCATCAATATCACTGAAGTCGATTTCGTTAATTTTTTCAAGATAAAATTTGGCGACATCGTCAAGTGTTGGAATATTTGTAATTTTATCTCTGTACTTTGAAATAAATCCTTTATAACCCTTATCCATATTTTCTCCTATATCTTTTATAACATCTTTTGCCCCTTGTGTCAATCATTTTTCGAATTAATCACTTTTTATTTTTGAAAAAATTATAAAAGTGCTATAATTATTCCATGGAAATTAAAAAGATTCTTGGGCAGTTTATGGATTCAAATGTCTTTGTTCTTATCAAAGATAACTCCGCCCTTATAATTGACGCTGGTGCAAAAATTGAAGATGTAAAAAATGCAGTCGGAAATGCAAAAGTTCAGGCTGTTCTTTTAACGCACGGTCACTTCGACCACTGTTATTATGCGAACGACTATGCCAAAGAATTTAATTGCCCTATTTATATGCATAAGGCTGGTAAAGAAATTGCAAGTGACCCACAGAAAAATTATGGCGAAACTTTTTATATAGACAACTTTGACAACTTTAAGTTGTTTGATAAAGATTTTAAACTCAGCCTATCCCCTTTTGATGTAGATGTGATAACAACTGCAGGTCACAGCCCTTGTAGTGTGTGCTATAAAATAGAAACCCTCCTTTTCGCAGGAGATACACTGTTCTCAAATGGAATAGGCCGAATTGACTTAATCGGCTCAGACAAAAACGATATGATTAACAGCCTTGATAAACTCAGCAGAGTTGAATTTGAGATTGCTTTCAGCGGACATGGCGATGACAGTGATTACGCTAGGCAAAAACGTAACATTGCCCTCTTCAAAAGATTTTTATCTAGATAGTGCCTTAGGCACTTTTTTATTTATCCTCTACATTAAAAAAGTGCTTATTTTTGCACTTTAAAATCCTAACGAAATAAGTATTGCCCTGTTTACCTCTCTCATCTTTGAGTCACTTAAACAGGTTATTTTTTCACGCAAACGTCTTTTATCTAATGTTCTAATTTGCTCTAAAAGTGCCACAGAGTTTTTAGGCAGATGATAGGAGTCCGCAGAAAGTTCTATATGGGTTGGCAGTTTTGCTTTACCAAGTTGACTGGTTATTGCGGAAACAATTACGGTTGGCGAATATTTATTTCCAACATCGTTTTGTATAATAAGAACAGGACGAACGCCACCCTGTTCGCTTCCAACAACAGGGCTTAAATCAGCATAATAAATTTCACCACGTTTAATCTGTTCTACCATATTTCCTTTCTATTTTGATATAGTCATATAGGTCGGCTTGCTCCAAATCAACAAGTTCTTCTTGCTCTTTGGCAAGTTCTGCCATACTACCTTTCACTAGCATACTATGCTCTTTTTCATCAAAAGTTTCATATGTTATTCGCTCTAAAATGTCGCCTTTTGCAAGTTCGTCATCTTTCACTTTTTTTCGCAAGGCTCTATTCCATTTTTCAAACATGATTATCTCCTTTTGCTCATTTTTCTAAACATAGTTTGAGGAATTAGACCGCAAATATACCACAAGTTTACTATTGACTAATAAACACTCTTTTGATATAATAAAAGAGTGAGGAAATATTAATGAAGGAAAATATGCTTGACCCCAACGACATAATTGCCACCGAAAAATCACAAGCGGGCACGATTATAACGCAAGTTGTTGTAGAGGAGGATAAATGCTATATTAAAGCAACAAACAACGGCATAACAAGATTGATTGATATATACTCTTTATCTGCCAGAGATGTTGCAATTATACTTTTAAAAACAAGGCATTATTTCTTTTCACGTTGCGTAAAAAAAGACCAACTAATTTGTACCTTCCAAGATTTAGAACAAGTGTTATCCCTTCAAAACCTAATTGAAAATGTAGATATTAAAAGAATAATACAAATATTAAAATTTATAGACCCTTTTCAGTTGTTTCATCAAGCACTTGGTGTTGCAATATATAAAAACAACTATGAAGGAATCAACATTTCACTTGATGAAGTGATTAAAAACTTTGCGAATTGCAAGGAAAAACGTTTGGTAGAAAACAGACCATTAATAAATCCGTTACAGCCAAAGAAAGAAGAAGAAAATGCTTAAAAGGAGAAAAATATGAAAGAAAGACGACCAAACCAAATAAGAGAAGATGAATACTTTTTCTCAGAACCAGAATTTATAAGAAATAGATTTGTAATAACTGCTGGAAGTAAATCAGGCACACGACAAGTAAGAGTTGCAGATCTTACCGCAGTAGACGCTATGAGAATTATGCTTTGCAAGAGAAGTACTCGGGTTGCAAGTGCAATATCGAACGAACAAAAAATTCAAAACTTTATTGATCTAAAAGAGGTTTTAGACCTTGAAAAAACAATGAAAAACACCTGTTTATTACAGATTCAACACTATATTCATTTAATCGACCCACTTCATCTTTATGGTGCAGCACTTCTCACAGCGGAATATAAAAGAAAGGTGGATAAAGAAGAAAATCTATATATTCAAGATATAGTTGACAATATCGTAAATTACGTAAAATCTCATGAAGATGAACAATAAAAAATCATGCTGATTAAAGCATGATTTTTTATTTTATTACTGCAATCGCAGTAGCATAATTTTTTGTGTGCGATAGAGATATTTCTACCCTCTTATCATAATGAGAGATATTAAATTCTTGTTTCGCAATTCCGAAAAGTTCTACATATGGTTTGCCACTTTCCTCATGGCAAAGTTTTATATCCTTAAAACTCACCCCACTTTTCTCCCCTAAACCAAGAGCCTTCATCACGGCTTCTTTTACCGCCCAAAGGCTGGCAAGACGCTGCCGCTGAAGTTCAACACTTTTTGATTTTTTGATATAAGCAATTTCTTCTTCATAAGCAATTCGGCTCATAAAGTTATCATCAAGTTCAAAACGTTCAACTTCTACTAAATCAATCCCTATCATCACAAACCTCTTTTATCACCTTTGATATACAAGAATAATCATATCCCTTTGAAAGCAAATGTGCGTACAACTTTTGTTTGGTCTTTTCATTAAACTCCTTGTTTTTTAAATACTTCTTTGCATGACGCAAACATATTTCAGTTTGCTCCTCATCACTTACAAGTTCGTTTAGTTTATCTTCAATAATCTCAGGAGCAACCCCCTTGCCAAGGAGGTCATACTTTAATTTCTTTCGTCCTTTCATATGCGAATATGAGCGTATAAAATTTTCAGCAAACACGTTGTCATCAATATAGCCATAGTCTTTTAATTTTTCTATTGCCCTTTCAATACACTCCTCTGGATATGCTTTACCAACAAGATAATCATAAAGCATTTTTTCAGTTTTCATACTTTTTTCAAGAGCCCCTAATCCCCTGTCAAAGCAAGCAAGGTCTCCATTCGCAATCTTAATTTTTTCTAGTTCTTCATGCGACAACTCTTGCCCAGTTTTAAGTTTATGCTTGGCTAGTATCTCTGCTTCAAAAGTACCCTCATATTTATCATCAATGTAAACATGATAGCGAAGCCCTTTACCCACCTTTTTAATTTCAGTAATCTCCATGCAAGCCTCCTTAATCAAACAGCATACTTGTGGTGCGAGTATATGCCCTTACAAGTCCGCCAGCGCCTAATTTAATCCCACCAAAGTAGCGTACTATAAAAACGCAAACATTCTTAACACCTTTCTTTTGAAGAACATTAAGAATAGGTCGCCCTGCTGTGCCACTAGGCTCTCCATCATCCACCGCCTTTTCAGCAAACGGATTTGAAATTGAATAAGCATAACAAATATGAGTGGCTTTCTTATGCTCCTTACGCAAAAAAGTAAGAGCCTCATTTATTGCCTCCATATCCGCATTTTCAATTAAAAATCCATAGAACTTAGACTTTTTCTCTATAAATTCAACTTGTTTTGTGAACATGAAACTCCTAATAAAATTTTCTTGTGCCACTTGGTACGACTAAAAAATATTAAATTAAAAAGATTTATAATTATTGTAACCATTTGGTAGTAGCGAATTATTTTTAACTTATATGTTTTATAATTCTTTTGACTAATTGGTCTTAAAAGGAGGTGAAATATGAATAAGTATTCGAACAAAAGCGAAATGACTGGGGTGGTTAAACTTGATTTAATTTATGACTACATTTATAAAAATCAAATTACCTTTCGTGAATTTGCTAAAAAATGCAACATAAGCATGAAAGCACTTGCTGATATACTTGACGACTTTTCTGTTTGCGACATTGGAGATATTGTCAAAGTGGCACGTGCAATTGGAGTTCACCCTGCTGATATATTTAAATAATAAAAGTGACAATGCCACTTTTATTATTTTATTACAACCTTAACAAAGTTCTTCTTGCCCTTTTTAAGAAGAAGCGAATCATTTTCAAAATCAGAAAGATTTACTACGCAGGTAAAAGTTGTAACTTTTTCGCCCTTCATTGAAATCGCACCACCTTCAATCATACGGCGTGCATCACCCTTTGAAGAGCAAAGTTTTGTAAGTACTAAAAGGTCGCAAATTCCCATTCCGCCGTCAAACTGGCTTTTCTCAATCTCAAATACAGGTGCGTCATCCCCACCATGAGTGAAAAGGTTTTCGCTCATCTGTTGTGCTAAGATTGCATCTGATTCGCCACGAACGAACTTGGTAATTTCATAACTCATTTTCTTTTTGGCTTTAACAATATCTTCTTCAATTAACGCTTTAACCTCTTCCATAGGAATATCGGTAAAAAGTGCAAACATCATCTGTACGCAAGCATCAGGGGTTTGATAAATGCCTTGATAGAAATCATAAGCAGAAATCTTATCTCTATCAAGCCAAATAGCCCCCTTTTCTGTTTTACCCATCTTCTTTCCTTCTGGTGTTAAAAGAAGAGGATTTGTTGCACCGATAAGTTCTACATCAGTACCGTTTGCATAGTTAAGTTTACGTTGAAGTTCAACACCTGCAACAATGTTACCCCATTGGTCTGCCCCACCATACTGCAAAGTGCAACCATGAGATTTGTTAAGGTGTACGAAATCATACGCCTGCATAGGCATATATCCCATCTCAAAGAAGGTAAGCCCACCCTCATTGATACGATTTGCATAGATTTCATTTGAAAGCATTTTGTTAACATTGAAATGAATACCAACCTCACGCATGAAATCAATATAACTAAGTCCTCTAAACCAATCCGCATTATTTACAATTTCTGCAGGATTATCGCCGTCAAAATCCAAGAAGATAGAAAGTGATTTTTTAATCTTTTCAATATTTTTATTGAGTTCATCATAAGAAAGCATTTTTCTAAGTTCACTTTTACCACTAGGGTCTCCAATAGAAGCAGTTGCACCACCCATTAAAAGAAGCACCTTATGTCCTGCCTGTTGGAAACGTCTAAGAATGCAATAAGGCACACAGTGACCTATATGTAAACTATCCATAGTAGGGTCAGTCCCCTCATAAAGGGTTATAGGTTTTCCACTTTCAAGAATCTCTTTAAACTTTTCTTCATTTGTGCATTGATATAAAAGACCACGCTCTTTCAAAGTGCTATATAATTGTTTATCTGTATTCTTCATATCTAATCTCCAATGTTTTAAGAATACCGCCTATTTTTTTATTTGTCAAGTAAACGCTTTGATTTGCAAAAATTTTAGGGTATACTTGCTTTATAAGGAGGAATTTTTATGTCTTGTCCTATTTATCCTAAAAATATGGATGGCTTCGGCCCTTCCCCTATTCCTGAAGAAGGTGGCTGGGTTCAATCAAAAGAAATTAAAGATGTCAGTGGGTTTTCACATGGCTGTGGTAAATGTGCTCCTCAGCAAGGCACTTGTAAACTTACACTAAATGTTAAAAATGGTATTATTAAAGAGGCATTAGTGGAAACTATTGGTTGTAGTGGTATGACACACTCTGCTGCAATGGCGGCTGAGATACTTCCAGGAAAAACACTTTTGGAGGCGTTAAACACCGACCTTGTTTGTGATGCAATTAACGATGCAATGAAACAAGTATTCTTACAACTTGTTTATGGAAGAAGTCAATCAGCATTCTCTGAAGGTGGACTTGCTGTTGGCTCTGCCCTTGAAGACCTTGGCAAAACCTTATCAAGTAATGTTGGCACAGTATATTCAAACCAAGAATTTGGAACAAAGTATTTAAACCTTGCTGAAGGCTATATCACACGTGAAGCACTTGACGCAAACGGAGAAATTATTGGTTATGAATACATCAACCCTGGCACACTTTTAAACTATCTAAAAGATGACAGCATCTCCCCTAAAGATGCGATTGCACGTGCAACCAAAACATATGGAAGATTTAATGAGGGGGTCAAAATAATCGACCCAAGGAGGGACTAATCATGAACGAACTTACAAAATATGCCAGCATTAAATCAGTCCTTAAAAAATACGGAATTAAAAGTCTTGATGAAGCAAGAGAGATTTGCGACAAAAGTGGCATCAATGTATACGACATAGTGAAAGGTATCCAACCTATTTGTTTTGATAATGCGGTTAAAGCCTATGAACTTGGCGGGGCTATTGCAATTAAATCAAAAGCAAAAACCGCACAAGATGTTGCCGTTAAAATCGGAGAAGGCTTGCAAGCATTCTGTGTAAAAGGTTCTGTGTCAGATGAACGTCAGATTGGACTTGGGCATGGCAGGCTTGCCGCAATGCTTCTTGATGACAAAACAAAGAGTTTCGCTTTCCTTGCAGGACATGAAAGTTTCGCTGCTGCAGAAGGTGCTATCGGGATTGCAAAAACAGCAAATAAAGTACGTAAGACTCCCCTCAATGTAGTACTCATCGGCCTTGGTAAAGATGCCGCATATATCATTGCAAGGGTCAATGGATTTACATTTGTGAATACTAAATATAGTCATGAAACAGGTAAACTTCAAATACTTGAAAAGAAAAAGTTTTCTAAGGGCGAACGCGGAAATATTAAAATTTATGGCGCTTATGATGTGCCAGAAGGTGTGGCTATCATGCAATACGAAAAGGTTGATGTGTCAATTACAGGAAACTCCACCAACCCAGTCCGTTTCCAACACCCTGTTGCTGGAATCTATAAAAAATGGTGCAACGATAATGGCAAAAAATACTTCTCTGTTGCCTCTGGTGGCGGAACAGGACGTACCCTCCACCCTGACAATATGAGGTGTGGCCCTGCAAGTTATGGGCTTACTGACACAATGGGGCGTATGCACTGTGACGCTCAGTTTGCAGGTTCTTCATCAGTGCCAGCACACGTTGAAATGATGGGCTTTATCGGAATGGGAAACAACCCGATTGTAGGTGCAACTGTTGCAGTAACCGTAGCAGTTATGACAAGAAAAAAGTAAGTGGAATTACCACTTACTTTTTTTATTCATTTTCATCGCTAATATCAACTAACTCTTCAAACTTGTATGCTCCTAAACCATATCGTACAAGTTCTTCAACATCATGTGCTTTTTTACCTATAAAAGAAAGATATTTTGTAAGTTTTTCACAGCATTTATCTAAATCTCTAAACTTTTCATAAAAAGCATTTTGGTTATCAATATAGGTTTTTGCAAACAGTCTAGGATATCTGTCTGGATATTTTTCTGAAAGTTTTTTAGCCATAAATTCAAGTAAATCATAGTTGTTAGCAATACATCTATCACCAATTTTCACATTTGCAAAGAAAGGTTTTAACTCAAAAGTGGTAGGAAAAATTCCTTTTCTAGGATCTGTATATCCTTGATTGAATAATATATCAACTCCATTTTTTAAAAATCCATCTCCAGCAACTGCTGGGTTATAGAAAGATAAATTTGAGCCTTGAGCCCACATTCTATTAATCTTAGCTTCTGCAATCTCCATTGCTTCCTCATCAGTGAGTTCAAAATCAACATGTTTTTCATTTGCAGTTACAGGCTTTTGAACAGGTTTATCTGATTTTTCAACACTATCCATAGAATTTACTACATCTTCCATACTTATATTCTCTTCTTCATAATGTGGAACAACAGGCTCAAGATCTGCTTCAAAATCAATAATTCCATCTTGAATGATTTTTTCTAAATCTTTTGCTTTATAGCCAGCAATAGCAAGGGCTCTTCTGAAATTTTCTGATAATGGTAAATAATTAAACCCCTTCATATGTCGTGTATTTGCAATTCGCATATGATTTATTACAAAATACTTTCTATAGTCTTCTCCATATTTTTCAAACATTGTAGAGTAGATAAATTGATTAATATTGTAGTCATTCTTATGCTCCTTATAGCCCATGCTAAATTGACCATAAAATTTTCCTATTCTAATTTCTGCTTTAGCTAAAGCTTCCTTAGTTTTTGTGAAATAACCGTCTGCAGTAAATAAGTAATTGCCATCATTGTTAATGTCTACCAATTGTAAATTATCAATTTCGTAGCCCCTTTGCATGTTCTTAACATACTGAATCTTTTTTTCAGCAATCTGACGTGCTTCATCTTCAGTTAAAACAAATTGAACAAATTTTTTCTTTTCATCTTCTACTGGTGCATAATATGTTTCATATCTTTTAGGCTTTAAGCCCTCTTGCTCCACTTGTTGTGGCTTATTCATATCGGAAGTTAAGCCAAACTCTGCATTTAATTGAGCCTCATATTCTGCAACTTCCTCATCAGAGAATGGCATCTCAATATCAAACTTTTCAGCCTCATCAAAAAAAGTATTAACATTTACATTAACAGTTTTAAAATCTTTTCCAAATAAATTTTCAGCCACCAAATCAAATACTTTATCTAAATGTTCCTTAGGCAAGATTGCAAGTTTATGAAAAAGCCTTTCCTTGCTAATTGTTTTTACCGTATAAGTACAAATTGAAGTGTCATTATTATTAAAATCAAAATTTTTTTCATTTTTAACTGAATTTGCAGGAAGAATATAATGTGGTTCATTACTATCAAGCACTGTTGAAATTGGTACAATAGTAACAAATCTGTCAAAACTTGAAAGAATAAGCACAGGTCTAATACCACCAAATTCATTTGGTAAAACTGGGTTCAAGTCTGCCGAATATATATCCCCTGAATTGAACGTTCTTTTTACTTTTTTCAACTTATTATCAATAGGTGCAATCCATTCACTATGTTTATTTTTCTCAAGTCTTGCTTGAAGGTCTGCAACGCCTACACCTTTGAATACGCCTTTTATATCATTCTTAACATATCCATTTTCATAAAAGTTTTCAACAAGTCTAAGTCTAAATTCTGCGGTTTTTTCATCAATTTTAAGCATGGCATCATCAAAAAACGCTTTAAATTCTGCTGAAAGAGTACAAAGTGTGTCAATATATTCTTTGTTTATTTCTGATTCATACTTTTTTAAATCGCCCTCAACTATAAGGCTAAATTTATCAAATATAAGTGTTGAATTCCCCCCCCCGTTCTCTTCGTTTGGGGCAACCTCAACTACTGTACCTTTTAAAGTGGATCTGCTTGCACGATTAATTGACTTAATCCAATACTTTTCGCCCTCAGCATTAACAACGCCAAGAATAATCTTTTGTAACATCTCTTCTGTAATAAGTGTTGTATTCATTTTTACCTTCCTTTGTACCTCTATAGTTTATCATAATTACATTCACTTTTCAAGAGGGATATTAAAAATAATTGACAAAATTTTCATCCTAATGTATCATAAAAATATGATACAAATAAGAAGAAGTTGGCATGACCTCATGCAAGAGGAATTTCAAAAACCATATTTTAAAAACTTACAAGCATTTCTCGCAAATGAGTATGCAAACTATACCATTTATCCAAGTGAGGATAAAATATTTACCGCACTAAACCTTTTGCCATTTGATAAAGTTAAGGTAGTGATTATCGGGCAAGACCCTTATCATGAACCGGGACAAGCACAAGGTATTTCTTTCTCTGTTCCAGAAAATGTAACCATTCCCCCATCCCTTGTAAACATCATGCAAGAAATCAACAGTGATCTTGGAATTGAATGTAACAAAAGTGGTGACCTAACCCGTTGGGTAAAACAAGGGGTACTGCTACTTAACACTGTCCTTACTGTAAGACGCGGACAAGCAAACTCTCACAAGGATAAGGGCTGGGAAACCTTTACCAGTGAAATTATAAAAAAACTGGCAAAACGTAAAGAGCCTCTTGTATTCTTACTATGGGGCTCATACGCACAATCATTCGCCCCTCTTATTGACAGCCAACACCTTGTGCTGAAAGCCCCTCACCCAAGTCCGCTTTCAGCATATAGAGGATTCTTTGGCTGTAAACATTTTTCAAAATGTAACAAATTCCTTGAAGAACATGGAGTTGAACCTATAGACTGGAAATAAGGAAATGCAAGATAAATACTTTATTATTTTTACATACAAAAATCCACGAGTAATCGTGGATTTTCTGTATATATAATGTGAAATTTATTTTTTAGTTATTAGTCGTCGTTACCGTCTTTCTTTGCTCTAACCTTAGCAAGTTCTTCCTTAGTTCTTGCGATGCTTGCTTTAAGTTCTTCGTTTTGAGCAGTAAGGATGTTATACATCTTTTCAAGAAGTGGATATCTATCTTCATTCTTATTCATAACTTCTTGGCAGTGTTCAACTGAAAGTTTAAGTCCATCAAGAAGATCAAGGTCTTCAGCAAGTTTCTTTGCTTTTTCTTCATCAATATCAGAATAGTTGTTTACGCCGTAAAGAACAACCTTTTGTTTTGCAACAAGAGCTTCTTTTCTACGAAGTTTCTTCTCATCGTTTTCAAGAGTTCTCTTCACTCTTCTAAGTGGCATATATTCTTTCTTGCAAGCACGAAGTTCTTTTTCGTTAAGTTTAAGGCTTTCTTCTTGTTCTGCAAGTCTTGCAATATAGTCTTCCTCTGAAAGGAGAACCTCTTTACCACCTTGTTTTACAACCATATCTGCTTTTGCAGAGTTAAGTTCAGCGATAAGGTTTGCGTTTCTTGCTTTAACTTCTTCAAGTTCACGTCTTGCAGCTTCAAGTTCTTCTGCTGTTACGTCAGGTTCTGCAGCAACTTCTTCCTCTTCTACCTTTTCTTCATCAACGTCAACAGTTTCAGTTTCTTCTTCCTCAGAAACTTCTTCTTCGCTTTCTTCCTCTTCTTCGTCCTCGTCTTCCTCTTCAGCCATTCTTGCAAGACGTTCCATTAGTTCGCGTCTACGTTGAGCGATATAAGCATCTCTTTCTTCATCTTCGTCAGATTCTTCTTCAGTTTCTGCTACGGCTTCGGTAGTTTCTGGTTGAACCTCTTCAGTCACTTCTTCTTTAACTTCTTCAATGGTTTCAGTCTTTTCCTCTTCTTCAGGGTTATAAGCTTCAACAACTACGCCACCATACACAAGATTAGCAATCTCTGGTTGCTTTTTAACCTCTTCAGCGGTTTCAGGAGAAAGTTTTTCAATCTTCTCTTGAATCTTTTTAGTGTCTTTAGCCTTTTTATTTTCTACAGTTTGTTTGTCTTTCTTTGGGTTAAAGATAGACATAAGAAGGTCGCCCATGAAGAAAATGAGGAAGCCTCCTGCAACGATGATACCAAGAATGATAACAACATTTAAAATTACAGTTCCAGTCATAAATTTCACTCCTTTATAATAACTATGTTTGCTGTTAAATTTTTACCACATTAAATTTGGTGGAGACGGCGGGATTTGAACCCGCGTCCGAAAAGTAGATTAAAGGTTTTCTACGTGTGTAGTTTATGTTTAGTTCTCATCAAAATTGAATCCATAAACAAATTATTTTGACCAGCGGTTTTAATTTTTCATAACTATAACCACAAACTGATTATGAAATTTTCGCTTAAATGATACTCAGTTCTCTGATCAGCGACTTCAAAGTTGAGCAGGTCAAATTAATATGACCGAATGCCTTGGATTTCGCTTACGCAGCGATAGCCATAGGTCTTACGTTTTCGTTTGCGTTTATTTTACGCTGTAGGGTTTAAGGTGTGCCTACGCCACCACACGCTTTCCGCTTCCGTCTGACTCCCCGTCGAAACCAATAACGCCCCCGCGAGGGTACTATTAGTAACTTTTAAGAATGCGGTCGAGATCCCGCTTAACAGCCTTTTCTTTCAGGACCTCCCTCTTATCATAAAGTTTCTTACCTTTCGCCAGTCCGATTTCTACTTTTGCAAGGCCATCTTTTAGATATACTTTAGTAGGTACTATTGAATAGCCTTTCTCCATAGTTTTGCGGGCAAGTTTATCAATTTCCGCTTTATGTAAAAGTAACTTTCTTGTTCGTTTGCTGTCATAATGAGGATTTGAGGAATGTTCGTAAGGTTTAATGTAACAGTTTCTTAGATACGCTTCGCCGTTTTTTATAACCACAAAGGAATCTACCAAACTGATTCCACCCTGCCTTATCGCCTTAATCTCATCGCCGTCCAGTGATATGCCAGCTTCAAGCAAGTCTGAAACGAAGAATTCATGAAATGCTTTTTTGTTATTAGTTACTATCTTCATTTCACCTCCTATTATACCACCATATTATTTGTTTTTCAATACCCTATTTCATTTTTTTTAATTAATTTGCGAAAAAAGATGGCTTTTTATATGTTTTTAGTTAATTTTTATATCCAAAATCAACCTTTCGTGTAAATATGTTTGCATTTGCAAGTACAACTTTTATCCTATCGCCTATCGCAAAGGTATGACTTTGACCTTTAAGTTTCAACTGTTTTTCAAGGAATAAGTAAGAATCTGTAGGCAAATCCTCAATCCTAAGAAGTCCCTCAACCGTATTAGGAAGTTCTATAAATAGTCCATAACTTGTTACAGAAGTTATAACACCTTCAAACTCCTGCCCGATTTTATCTTTCATTAAATATGCTTTCCAAAGGTCATCCACCTCTCGCTCTGCCTTTTCAGCATTACGTTCAGTAACACTAGACTGCTCGCTACTTTCAAAGGTGAAAAGTCCAAGTTCTTCCAGTCGCGTCTTACTTAATGCTTTTTTATGAAGCATTTCTTTTATTATTCTATGAATTGTAAGGTCTGGATAACGCCTAATAGGTGAAGTAAAGTGGCAGTAATACTCAAGTGCAAGTCCAAAGTGCCCTAGGTTTTTATTTACATATTTTGCTTTTTGCATAGAACGTAAAAGCACTTTATTCACTGTTTCAGTATATGGTTTTCCATCGCAAAGTTTTAGTAACCCTTGATAGAACTCTGGCGTAATGTTATCTGGGATTGCAGGCACTTTAATGCCTAATCCTTTCATAAAGTCACACACCTTTGCAAGTTTTTCTTTTTGAGGGCTTTCATGCACGCGATATACAAAAGGAGTCCCTTTCAAACAATACTCTTTTGCAACTACTTCATTTGCAAGCACCATAAAGTCTTCAATAAGTCTGTGTGCGTCATTTCGTTCTCGCTTCTGTGCGTCAATCGCCCTGCCATCTTCATCAAAAACAAATTGCACCTCAGGAATCTCAAAATCAAGGTAGCCCGCAATCTTACGCTTTGTTTCCAAAATCTTAGATAACTCTCGCATAATGTCAAGGCTTTTCTTAACTTTACTTGCCTTTGTTGTTTTGCCGTTAAACATATCACTCACCTGAGTATATGTAAGCCTTGCAACACTTTTTATTACACTTTCACAAATTTTGTGAGAGATAACGTTGCCATTTTTATCCACTTCCATTATGCAAGAAAGTGTCAACCTTTCCACCCCTTCTTGAAGGGAACAAATGCCATTTGAAAGCACCTCTGGAAGCATAGGAAGCACTGATTTAGGAAAGTATACACTCGTCCCACGGTTAAAAGCTTCTTCATCTATCACAGAATCAACCTTAACATATTCCCCCACATCAGCAATATGCACGCCAAGCAAATATCCATTTTTAGTTTTTTTGATTGATACAGCATCATCAAAGTCCTGAGCGTCTTCACCATCAATGGTAAAAATTTCTTCTTTTGTAAGGTCAAGGCGATTTTTCTTTTGACTTGCTTTTACCTTTAACGGAATCTTATCACAAGCCTCAATAACTTCCTCTGGAAACTCTTCATAAAGTTCATGCTCGCGAATAATGCCAAGTTCCATAGCCTTAACATCATTGCTTCTGCCAAGCACTTCGGTAACTTCACCACTTAAATTATGCTTATCACTTCGACGCACTGCGATCACAACACGTTCATCCTTGTTAAAGTTAAGTTTTCCTTTGATAAGCCTAATATTAAAAGGAATATGATTGTTGTCTGGCTCTAAGAAGAAATTTGCCCCCTTCTTAATAACAACTCCAACAACATGTTTGACAGGCTTGTATATTGAAACAATCTCGCCGTCAGAGCCCTCAGCCGTTTGAGTATTAATTTTAACAATAACCCTGTCGCCATCAATTGCATCTAAGGTCATATTACCAGGTATGAATATGTCATGTTCTCCTTTGACAGAGCCAAGTTGAACGAACCCAAACCCTTTTGCATTACCTAAAAACAATCCCTTTGCATATCCATGAGATGGAATTGCAATAAACTTTCCCTTTCTCATTTCAAAAACATCGCCATTAACTTGAAGTTTTTTAAATTCACTTCTAATTTCGTCTATTGTAACATTTAAAACTTTTGACATATAGCAAAAAAGATTGTCTAGCCCAGAATAAGCTAAACTATCTTTCAAAGTCAAGTTGTAAATTTTGTCTCTTAATGACATTAACCAACCCTATTAATAAGTTCTGTAACAAAGTAAAGAATTATACATACGATTGCAATACTAGCCATAACAATAGTGATAATTTTCAGTTTTCCATCACGAGAAGAACCTTTATTCTGTGCATAATAACTTTCTTGTGAACCAGAAATTACATCCATGCCTTCGCTTGAATTATTAGATTGCATAAGCACAGTAATAATAATTACAATCGCACAAGCAATAATAATAAAGAAAAGAATATAACGAAGTACAGGAAGGACAGTAGTTAAAAAGTCACTTTGAACGCCATCAAGTAAAGTAGAAAAATTCATAAAAACTCCTTTAATTAGTATGTTGGTGCTGAATATGTCAAACATAACCAAACTATGGCAAGAACAACAACAATAAGAAGTAAAAGTTGTCCCCACTTAATAGTAAGTTTAGGTTTCTTTAACTTTGTAGCCGCCACCAAGATGTTTACAAGTAAAAACAGTGCAAGTACTGAAAGTATAACAATCAAAATTGTGATACCAACCGTACCCAAATTTGTAATCATCCAACTATTAACATCTTCAAAGAAGCCGTTTAAAAGACTGATTGACATATTCTTCCTCCGCTTTTATTAGATTATACCACAAAGTATTGCGTTTATCAAGTTATTTTTATAAGCAGAGACAAAAGAAACACCAAAATTTTACAAGAAAAAAGGCTATAAGTCAAATAAAATAGCCTTTTTATCATCAAAAATACTACTGGTCGTGTTCTTTTTTAGGGAAAAATGTATTATTGATTCTATCCATGTAATTTTCACCTATCAAAAATGAAACACCTTCCTTTAAACCAAACTCAGCATTTTTACTCATATACTCGTCAAAAAGCATACTTGTTGCCACTGGAGATTTCTGATAGTCCTCATATAAAACTTGTGCAACCATTTCACCGATAATATATCTTGCAACAAATTTACCCCAAAAGGTTTTATTACCACTTCTTCCATAAGCCATTTCTCTTATAGTTTTTTCTAAATAAGGAGTTTCGTCCACTATCCGCTGCAAGTTCTCTCTACTATAATCGTGGTTAAGTTGTTCTAGAACATAATTTTCATTAAGAAGTCTACAACAATCAACAACTAGATCATGAAGTTGAAGATCACATTTATATTTATAGTCTTCTTGCGAAAGCACTCCGTTTTCCACCAACCATTCAGCAAAAACCTTTTCGATAAAATGGCTTTCAATCTCACAAAGCAATTGCTCTTTTCGTTGTTTTTTCTCAACATTTTGCTGACTGCCGGCATGGGCAAATTCATGTGACGTTGTACATAGACTATTCATGTCTTTACAAGACTCCAAAAGTACTTCCAACTTATCATTGCTCAAGACCACACATGGGCATATTCCATCTTGTTTGCTTTTGTCGGATAAAATAATTACCTTTGCCTCTTGTAATGTATCCACCAACCTGTCACAAAAACGAGGGTTAAATTCTTGAAAAAAGGTCAGGACTAAATTTACCATGTCCTCTGCAGAAAAAGTTAACACCGAAGGTACGCCTTGAACCTTATTTTGATAACGATTAACAATACCTGCAAGCATAGGCATAAACTGTTGAATATTTTTATAAAAATGATACATTCCTCTGCCCATAACATTTTCTTTAAAATCAGAAGCAAATTTGTCATCAAGAACCATAAAATCTCCCTATAAACCTTATAATAACATAAACAACAATGAAATTCAACCACCATAATAAAAATTGTTGACAACAAAAAGCAATCTTGCTATACTTTAAAAGTACGCTGATATGGCTCAGTCGGTAGAGCGTCACCTTGGTAAGGTGGAGGTCACGGGTTCGATTCCCGTTATCAGCTCCATAAAACTTGCTTTTTTGCAAGTTTTTTTATTTGCAAAGCAAATAAAGCAAAAGCCTTCCTCTTTTGCTTGGAGCCTATCAGCGCTCGCTTCACTCGCTGAACAGCTCCATAAAAAAGTGTCTAAACCCCCTTTGTTTTAGACACTTTATTATTTTTATATAACAATTCAGAATTCCCCAAAAATCTCACACTTTTTACACTTCTCAAATCTAGGCACAAAAAAAGACCGACTTTCAAAGCGAACTCCCTCTCACTTCAAAAATCGGTCCAAAACTACCTAAATATACCTAAAACTATCCCCGTAGGTGCAAATTTTTTCTATACTTATCACTCCCAATCAGTCAACTGGAAGGGTTTTGATTGTAATTCTCCATATTCGCCTATCAATCTAAAATAAACATCTTTACAGTCCAAACCTTTTATTGAAAATGTATTTGTAAAATTTCGTCCAAAGTTATACTTAGTTTTAATTAGTCCATTTTCATCGTACCATTCAATCTTATTTGTTTTATCACATTTAATAGTAATCGATCCATTGTAATTGTTCACATGCACATTCAAAATCCTTGGCACTAAGCTGCAAGCATTTCTAAGATCAAATAATTCTTGTTCACTATAAGGATTTTCAATCTTTTTTCTATAACTATCTTTTAGTTCAATGCCTTCTCCACCAAACTTTTTCAATTCTGCCACCATCTTCCAATAGTAAACAGAATTTCTCTCTTCAAACAAGATTTGAGCTTCCGTAAGATGAGTTGCAAAATCAAGTTCACTTGCGTTATTAACTTTCATAAAGTGCCTTTTAGCATTTTCGCCATAGCCAAGTCTTTGAGAATTACGCAGATGTATTACTCCATGACATCTGCTACAAATCCCAACTATATTCTTTAGAGTTTGTGTCTTTTTGTTAACATTAAAATCCCAAACCTCGTGTGCGTCAAGGTCATCCGTTTGATAGCCACAAATTTCACATCTATGATTTGCTCTTCCATAGCACTTATTTCTAAGCAAGTCCCAATCTTTCTTTGGAAGAGTTTTGCTTAAATCATTCTCCCACGCACCTTTAGGCAATAAGTCAATCCTTAATTTATATTCTCTCATATTGCCTCCTAATTGGTTGGATATAACTCACCGGCTAAATATCTTCTTGTAATCTCATCCAATCCTAATTTAGCAATTAGTTCTTCTTTGTTAAAAGGACTTATTGCTTTAATATTGCCTTTCATCTCTGGGAATGGATCTCCATAACAAATAATTGCTGATGGTTTAATCACTTCCAACATTTTGTTATAGCTTTTCATAATTTCAGTTTTGTATTGTTCTCTTCTATATGTTGAAATAGCAACGACAGAACCTTCTTCAATTCCGTCAAAACAAAAATCATAACTCTCTTCCCCTGCGCAACAAATGCTTGGAATGACAAGTTTCCCCATTTTCTGCCAATACGCACCGCACCAACGGTTTTTGAATGTACTGTAAATTTGAAGTGCTTTTGGCATATCCCAATACAAACTAAATTCAGGAGTCAACAGTGCATAGTATTGCTCCAATTTCTCCATTGCAGCTTCGGGTTTGTCATAAACCGTGTCAAAGTGCCAATCATAAGTGAAAAAGTGAATTGTTTTATCCTTATTATCCTCATCACTCAATTTTGTTTTTGTGTAATTCCAAAGATCAATCTTATCTAAATCAATTTCTTGTTTTTTGATAATTGGCATTCCAAATTTCCCAACAGTTTTAAATTCATTTCTCACAAGTTTAAGTTTTTAAGAAGTTTATCTTCTTGGTATGCAGATTATTCATCTTCAATTAACTCTTCAGTTTTGTTTTTCATTTTATTCTCCTTTATATATCAAAAAAGTCATATCACTATGACTTTTTATTTTTATTTCGATTTAATTCAAATTTTTTTTGATCTTCATCAAAATGCGGATTCTTTTTTCTAAAATATTCCTCGTTCTGCTTTTTAAAATGCGCGTCATAATACTCTCTTGCTAAATCTATCGCATAAAACACTTTCACCCCATCATGTTGAAGAATCTTGTCTTTGCATTCTTTCCAGAATATTTTATATTGATTTAAACTCATATGATTAGATCCACCGATGTAATCAGGCTCGTCATTTTGTATAGTATCAGCTTCCCACCCGCAAAATTCACATATAGCAAAATCGTGTTCAATATCACCTAATCCACACACTTTACATTTATATGGAGGTTCTTCCAACTCAGCATCTTGAGATTTTATAATATTCTCCAATTCCTCGTCAGTAATTATATTATATTTTATTGAATTTTGAAAATAAAGTTTTGAAATAGTTTCATCCATTTTCATCAAATCATCATCGGAGAATATACTTTTGCGTTCAACAAAATACACACGTTTATATTTATTAAAACTTATCTTATTTAATCCTTCTTGCAAATTATGGTCTAACTCTTGTCTTACATCATGTTTCCAACCACACATTATACACTTACTTGTTTCACAAGCATATTTTGTCCCGCAAACTGCACATTGATATTTAATATTATTCATCTTCATCTCCTTTATAAAGCCAATAATCTCCACCCTTCTTGAATTCATTGAGAAAATAGCGTAAACTCGTTTTAAAATAAGTAACTATCTTTCCGTCTTTAGTAATTACAGCAAATTGCTTTGTATTTGGATTATATTTATAAACTGAACCATTTTTCTTTACGAACAGCATATTCCCTTTTTCTTTTGTCTTTACAAAATTCTTTGCTGCTTGATTATACTCCTCAAGGCTATCTTTATTTAATCCAAATTCTTGGGAGTGTTCATCCGCATGAATTGAATCTGATCCTTCATAAGACCAATATTCTGCATATTCGCTTCCACCTTTTTCCATTATACCACTCCTTCTTCAAAAAACAGCCTCATTTTATAGATATTTCTCATAATATCTCCTATAAATTGCAAAAGGTTGAAGAGAAAGCTACCCTTCAACCCTTTTTCATTTAAAATTTACCACACAAAATCTCCAGTTGCAAGTTTTATTGCCAACTATTTTTACATCTCAAAATCTTTTTGCTTGCGTTTTCTTTCCCTTCGCTCAAGCATAAGCTGTTCAAGTAAGTCGTCAAATTCATCATCAGACATATCTGATAGTAGTTTTTCTTTCTTCTCTTGCAACACTTCTTCTCTTTGCTTTTGCATTTTGAATATCTACAATAAATTTATCAATCCATGTTTTCTGCCATTTTGCATTTTTCGCTTCCCAAAGTATTATTCCGCATTCATATCCAAGTGGATTTTTAACAATTTGTTTAATGTCAGCACCATTTACGCCTTTTGCGATTGGAATGATATCATCAAGAGGGAATTGTTGTCTTAAAAGATTTTCAAGGTCAAGTTCTTCATTTTGCAAAGCCTTAACAACATCTTGTTCCAAAAAATGCTTAACAAATTCAATATTCAAATTTGGAAATGCTTTTAAGATATTTTGCATGTGGAATTTAAAACAAAAATCAAATACCGCTCGTGAACAGGATATTTTAAAAGTGCCTGAAAGACGGAAATTAGCGTTTTGTTTTGCATTAACAATCGCTTTTCTAAAAAATTTTTCTCCTTCGCGAGCCTCTTCAAACAAAACTTTCCCTTCTTCAGTAAGAATAACACCTCGAGTATTCCTATTAAAAAGAGTAATACCTAAATGTTCCTCTAAGTTTTTCATAGATTGGCTCAGTGCACTCTGACTAATTTTTAGTACATTTGCAGCTTTTGAAATAGAGCCATATTTTGCGACACTTAAAAAGTATCTTATAGCTTCAAAACTTATATCTAACAAATTTTCCATTCTTTCTCCTTAGAGCAATAATATATTTAACTAAAATTTCTTATTCAATTATATCATAAAATCAATATTTTGTATAATGATTATACTAAATGAAACTCAAATCATTATATTTTACAACAAAAAACAAGTTTGTCGAATTTATCATTGCAATCATTCTAAAAATAACAGAAAGATTGATAATTTGCCAATCCCCTATAATTATTTGTAAGTTTAAGATGAATATTGTATAATTATTTTATAAAGGAGAATAGATATGAAAATAACATGCCCTCACTGCAAACAAGAAATTGAGGTTGAAGAAGCAATCAGCCATGATATTGAAGCAAACAAATTGCAAGAAATACAAGAGCAAATTACAAACAAACTTAAAAAAGAATATGAAAATAAATTAAAAGCAGAGAAGGCGAATTTAGAAAGCGAAAAAGAGAATTTTGAAAATTTGCTTGAAACTGAAAAGAAAAAGTTGCAGATTGAACTTGAAGGCAGAAACAAATCAGAATTATCAAAACTTGAAATAGAACTTGCCACCCTAAAAATCCAAGATGAGACAAGTAAAAAGCGTAGTGAGGCTTTACAAGAAAAAGTTAACCAACTTTTAGACCAACTTGCCAAGTCAAAAGAAAGTGAAAGCAGTGCAAAAGCAGAGGCTTTAAAACAACTTGAAGAAAAAGAAAAATATATCAGACAAAAGGCTATTGAAGAAATAGAAGAACAATATCGTTTAAAACTGCTTGAAAAAGAAAAAACAATTTCCGACATGCAAAAGTCTATTGATGATGCAAAACGCACCTCCCAACTTGCCTCTCAACAACTGCAAGGCGAAGTGCTGGAACTTGACCTTGAAAATCTTTTAAGACAACAATTCCCTCTTGATGATATCATTCCAATCGCAAAAGGCGTAAATGGTGCTGACATTAAACAAATTGTTAAAAATCCACTTGGATATGAATGCGGAATAATACTTTGGGAAGCGAAAAATGCAAAATGGCAGAAAACATGGATTGATAAATTTATTGTAGATATTCAAAATGCAAAAGCAAATATAGGGGTGCTTGTTGCGATTGAACCAGCAAACAATCTTGAATTTAACTATGCAACAGATAACATTATAGTTGTAAAAAGACGTTTTGCTATGTCTGTTGCAAAAATGCTTAGACGTTCAATTCTCGACATCCACACTGCAAATCAAAATGCAGTAAATAAAGATGAAAAACTCGAATCTCTTTATCAGTACATCACAGGAAACGAATTTAAAAATCGACTTCAAACCATGGCAAGCAGTTTTAAACTTCTTTCTGATGAACTTGAAAAGGAAAAGAAACAAACACAACAACGCTGGGCAAAACAACAAAAAGCTATTGACATGCTTACAGGAAATACAAACACTTTGTATGGAGAACTTCAATGTTTAACAAGCGAGGCTCTTCTTCCACCTCCTGCCCTTGCCATTGCTGATGATGACGAATAAAAAACACGCAAATTTGCGTGTTTTTTATTCCTGCTCTACATCTTTCTCCGCGAATATATCTTTTATTTTTTTAAGTACACTTTTCCATGATGTGGCAATGTTTGAATATTTTAACCTCTTCTCAGATTTCCCATCCTGTAATTTTTGTTTTAATGAGCCTCTAAAAATAATACTCTTCGAGCCAACAACTTCTGCCTCTTTGCAGGTCTTTGAAAGATCGTCAATCAAAATGTCAACATTGTTTTCAGAGATATACTTAGGCTTGTCATTACAACCAACAATCAGTTTATGATATTTAACACCATGATTATTAAGCCATTCTTGCACACTTGTTACAAAAATATTTATATTAGGGCGACTATTAAGAAGATGAATCTCAAATCCTTCATCATATAAAGAATTTAAACTTTTAACAGCTTCTGGAAATTCTTGATATTTATTAGGATTAAAAAATTTAAATATACCTTTAAGTAATGGGTTCACTTTTGGGTCTTGACAATAAGGGACTTCTGCGTATTTTAACTTTCTTTTTGAAACTGGGACTTTTAATTTGGCTGCAATATTGTATAGTAAAGATCTGCATGAAAATAATGTATTGTCAATATCTACTCCGATAATCTTTTGTTTTTCCATTTTGCCCCCTAAAATATAAGTAAGTTTAACATAAACATTAGCCTTTTACAATACATTTTATGAAAAAAGTGTCAGGTTGAATAAAGTTAATATCATTTTACTTTACTTTTTTTTAAAAATCGTTCATAATAATTTATATTAATAAAAGGAGATTCTTTATGGACGAAGATGATGAAATCAACTATAGATATGACACACAACTTTTAATTGAAGGAAAAGGGCTTAATGAGGACAATGTACGCGAGTATTTTGAAAAGCACTTTGATGGCGATTGTCTTATCGCTGTTGGAGATGAAGAACTTATCAAGATTCACTTCCACACAAATGAGCCTTGGAAAGTGCTTGAATATTGTGCAAGTCTGGGTGAAATCTACGACATTGTTGTTGAAGATATGGTTAGACAGGCTGCTGGACTTCAAGGTTAAAAAAACATTGCATTTACATGCAGTGTTTTTTTAATTATCTAAAAACTTAATTTCCTCTTCTAAAATGATATTTTTTTCTAAAAAGCATCGTTTTTTTATATAATTTATAAGATCTTTAACATCCTCACTGGTGGCATCCCCAACATTAACAATTATGCCAGCATGTTCCTTACTTACCATTGCCCCACCAAATGTTACACCTTTAAATTTCATCTCATCAAGAAGTTTACTTACAATAATCCCATTCTGCCTTTTAAACACACTGCCAAGACTTGGATATTTTGGCAACGACTTACGAAGCCCAAACACCTCTTGCTGACGTTTCAACAATTCTTTCTGATCCCCACCACTAAGTTTAAAATCAGCACTTATTATGATGTCCCCGTCTAAAAACCCACTTGACCTATAACCAAACTTACACTCCTTATTTTTTAAGTACACAATGTTGTCCTCACGAAGAACATAAACGCCCCTAACAACCTTTGCCATCTCAAAATTAAATGCCCCAGCATTCATTTTAACAGCTCCGCCAACCGTGCCTGGAATACCCGAAGCCTCCTCCAGCCCTGCAAGAGAATTTGTAATTGCAAATTTAATTAAGTTTGCTAAGGTACATCCCGCACCTGCATGAATAAAATTTTTATGACAATAAAGAGAATTAAAACTTGAAAGTTTAATAATCACACCTTTATACTTTCCGTCGCAGGCAAGAGTATTGCTTCCATTTCCCAAAACATAATATTTAATTTTCCTCTTATTTAAATAAGCAATAAGATTTTTAAGTTCACTTTCGCTGTTAGGGAAAGTTACATACTTTGCCTTGCCACCAATCTTAATGCTAGTAAGATTTTTAAAAGAAACATTTTTCTGTACGTTTTTGCAATAATATCTAATTCTATTCATGTTTATTTTTATGCGTGAAACCTAAATAAAGTGAACCTTAAAAATTATCGCGATTATTATAGAAAATATAACAAAATATTATGTTAAATTTTTTATTTGTGGTATACTAAAAACAAATTTATTTTGGATTAAAAAATGAGAAAACTTTTCAAATATTACAGAGGTCACGCTAAGTCAATGATAATTGCTCCACTTTTCAAGTTGGTTGAAACAGCGACAGATATTATCATTCCTATGCTTATCGCAAACATGATTGATGTTGGTGTGACAAATCAAGATGTAAATTATATTATTACATACGGTGCTATTGTCATTGCTTTAAATATAGTGGCAATCGTTTGCTCTATCATTTGTCAAAAGTTTGCAGCAAAAGCGGCCGTTGGGGTTGCCTATAATATTCGTAAGGCACTATTTTCACATATTAACACATTCTCATATGCAGAACTAGACAAGTTTGGAACAGCCACCCTCAACAACCGCCTTACCCATGATGTTACTCAAATCAGAAGGACAACAAGTTCTTTTTTAAGACAGGTAATGAGAGCCCCTTTTCTTCTTATCGGTGCTACCGCCATGGCTATGGTAATTGACCTTAAACTATCTCTGATATTTTTAATAATTGCCCCTCTTACAATAGGAGCGGTGTTCCTGATCTTAAAACTTACAGAGCCTCTTTATGATAGAACTCAAAAAAATCTTGATAAGGTTTCAGAAGTTACACGTGAAAATCTGCAAGGCACAAGGGTTGTAAGGGCTTTTAACAAACAGGAATATGAAGAAGAGCGTTTTGAAAGTGCAGCAAGAAATCTTAGAAAATCTTCTGTGAAAGTTACAAATATATCTGCAATTCTTACCCCTACCACAGCAACAATCATTAACTTTGCAATCGTTGCTGTACTTTGGTTTGGCGGGTTTCAAGTAAACATAGGTTCACTATCACAAGGGCAGATTATTGCATTTGTAAACTATATGACCCAAATATCTGGTGCACTTGTCACAATTGCAAACATCATTGTTTCATTTATCAAATCCCTCAACTGTGCAAAACGAATTAACGAGGTTTTTGATACAAAGACAAGCGTAATCGAAACTAATAAAGAATTTATTGACCTCCCTGCTACAAAAGTGCCTAAAATTGAGTTTAAAAATGCATCTTTTTCATATAATGGGGCTGCAAAGGAAGCAATCAAGAATCTTTCACTTACAATAAATCAAGGCGAAACAATCGGCATTATTGGCGGAACTGGAAGTGGAAAAAGTAGCATTATAAACCTTATCCCCCGCTTCTATGATACAACCAAAGGCGAAGTGCTTGTAGATGGTGTAAATGTAAAAGAGTATAGTTTTAAACAACTGCGAAATAAGGTTGGCATTGTTCCTCAAAAAGCAGTACTATTCCGAGGAAGCATAAAGGACAATCTGCGTTGGAGGAAAAGTGACGCCACCATTGAAGAAATGAGAAAGGCAATAAAAATCTCTCAAAGTGAGGAGTTTGTCAGCGAACTTGCCGACAAATACGACCACAAAATTCAAGCAGGTGGTAAAAATCTGTCTGGCGGACAACGTCAACGTCTTACTATTGCAAGGGCACTTGTCGGCGACCCTGAAATACTTATTCTTGACGATAGTGCCAGTGCACTTGACTTTGCAACCGACGCGGCTCTGCGAAAGGCAATTAAGGAAGAGGTAAAGACCACAGTAATTCTTGTTTCACAAAGGGCAAACACTGTAAAAAATGCAAATAAAATTGTTGTACTTGAAAACGGAAATGTTGTGGGAATAGGAAAACATAACGAATTGCTAAAAACTTGTAGTGTGTATAAAGAAATCTATGAATCTCAAACTAAATAAGGGTGAAGTGTGAGTAAGAGAAAGGAAGAAATAATTAAAAGAACAAGAAAAGAAGAATTAGAGTTTAGGAAACTTCAAAAGGCGATTGCCTCACTTCCTAAGCCTTCTTTTAACAACCCTGAAAAGATACAGCCTTCAGACAAAATCACCCTGCAAGCCGTACCTGCCACCCTGCAAGAAGATAAACTTACTTTTACTGCTGATGATGATAAAGAACAAAAGATTGTAGACAAATCCATCATCTTAGATACCATTGGACTTAGAATTGAAAAGGTGGCAAAAATAAAGCCACCAAAAAAGAAGTCAGTATTCAAACGAGTATTTCGCTATCTTAAACCAAACATTTGGTATTTAATCGGTGCAGTATTCTTTGCTCTTCTTAATTCAGGTTTTGAAATATTAATTCCTCTTTTTATAGGAAAAGGCATTGACTGTATTGTCAGTGCAGGCTCGGTAGACTTTGATGGCATACTTCTTTACAGTATTCTACTTGGAGTTTCTGCCCTCGGATTTGCAATCTGTAAATGGCTAACCACAAAATTATCTAACACTCTATCATATAAAATTGAAGAACTGTTACATAACGACATATTTAAAAAATTCAATAAAGTCCCCCTTAAATATATAGACAATTCCAGTCTAGGCGACCTGCAAAGCCGTATGATTAACGATGTAGACAGCCTTACAGACGGATTTGTTCTTGGGCTAACCTCTTTCTTCGACTGTATCGCAACAATAATTTTAACAATCGTATTTATGTATCTTACAAACCCTATTATTGCCACAGTTATTGTATGCTTAACCCCTATTTCAATAATCGTTGCTTTCATTATTGCACGAAAAACAAACAAACTTTTTAGACGTCAAACAAAACAACTTGGTGACTTGTCTGGAAATATAGTCGAAATGCTAGGCAACCAAAAAATCGTGCAGGCTTTTCAATATGAAGATCGTGCAATAGAAAAGTTTGATGAACTCAACAAAAAACTTTGTGATAGCACAGAAAAGGCAACATTCCTTGCAACAACACCAGGTCCTATCTCACGTTTTATCAATGGTATCATTTATGCCATCGTTGCAATCATGGGAACAATGATTGCAATAAAAGGAAACATGACCGTCGGAAACATCTCCACCCTACTTTCCTATGCAAATAAATATACAAAACCTTTCAATGATATTTCAGACGTATTTTCTGATATACAATCAGCAATCGCATCTGCAACACGTATTTTCAATGTGCTTGATATTGAAAATGAAACCAGCGATAAAGATTTGCCAGCACTTGCCAAAAGCAATGGCAAAGTGGTATTCAATCACATTGACTTCTCTTACTCACCTAACAAAAAACTTATTCAAGACCTTAATCTCTCAGTATCAAAAGGACAAAAGGTGGCAATCGTTGGGCCTACTGGTTGTGGAAAAAGCACCCTTATAAATCTGCTTATGCGGTTCTACGATGTTAACAAGGGAGAAATCATTGTAAGCGATAAACCTATCACTCAGATTACAAGGGCAAGCCTAAGAGATAAATTTGGAATGGTTCTTCAAGAAACGTGGTTATTTTCCGCAAGTATTAGGGATAATATCGCCTATGGTAAACCAGAGGCAACCGACGCCGAAATAAAACGTGCGGCAAAACGTGCTGGGGCAGACTACTTTATTGAAACCCTACCCGACGGATATAACACAATCATAAATGAAAATGGTGACAACCTGTCACAAGGACAGAAACAACTTATATGTATCGCAAGGCTTATGCTTACAAAACCACCTATGCTTATCCTTGATGAGGCAACAAGCAATATTGATACAAGAACAGAACTTGCAATTCAAGAGGCTTTTACAAAGATTATGCATGGCAGAACAAGTTTTGTGGTTGCACATAGGTTGTCAACAATCACCTCATCTGACATTATCCTTGTTATGAATAAAGGAAATATTATAGAACAAGGCTCTCATAAAGAACTGCTTGCTAAAAAAGGCTTCTACTACAACCTTTACAACAGTCAATTCAGTAATTATTAAAAAAATGAGTTCGGTTGAACTCATTTTTTTATTCAGTTTCGTTTTCGTCTTTGACTATTGTTTCTTTTTCTTCAACTTTCGTCGATTCACTTTTTAGGTATAAAAGGTCGATAATTTTGCCAATACCATATATTAAAAGAGTATTGATAACGGCTGACACCAAACCACTTACAAACACAAGGAAAGAGGCAGTTGTTGCAGACGAATAAATGGCAATAACAAAGGAAATAACCCCGATAACAAGGGCTGCAATTTCAAAGATGTAGAAAAGGAGTTTTCCAGCAGAACTTTTGCAAGCAGGCAATATTATATTTTTATCCATAATTTTTCCTCCTAATGTATTTTATTATTTTTCAACTAAATTTGCAACAAAAACTTTCTCTTTATTAGGATTTTAAAAATCTTTTATGTTAAAATAAAGTTACTGAGGTGACAAGATGACAGATATTGAAATAGCACAGAAAACAAAACTAAAAGAGATAAATCTTATTGCAAAGAAACTTGGTTTATCAAAAAACAACCTTATTCACTATGGCAGAAATATTGCAAAAATTGATAATCTTACACTAAAACCAAAAGGAAACTTGATTTTAGTTACCTCCATAAATCCAACCACGGCAGGCGAAGGCAAAACTACCCTTTCAATAGGACTGGCAGACGCCCTATCCCTGCTTGGCAAAAGCGTATGCTTGGCACTTAGAGAGCCCTCGCTTGGCCCTGTATTTGGTATCAAAGGTGGTGCTACTGGTGGAGGATATTCTCAAATAGTGCCTATGGAAGAAATCAATCTTCATTTTACTGGTGACTTTCATGCAATTACTTCTGCAAACAACCTGCTATGTGCCATGATAGACAATCATATTTTTCAAGGCAACAGCCTTAATATTGACGAAAATAACATAAAATTCCATAGATGTGTAGATATAAATGATAGAGCGTTAAGGGAAATAACTATCGCACAAGATGGACTTCGTGCAAGCGTAGAAAGAAAAGAATCTTTTTCAATTACAAGTGCAAGTGAGATTATGGCTATTCTATGCCTTAGCAAAGACCTCGTCGATTTAAAAAAGCGTTTAGGCAATATTGTGGTTGCATTTAGTAAGGCTGGCAAGCCTATCTATGCAAAAGATCTGCAAGCCGAAAACGCTATGACAATTTTACTTCAACAAGCAATCAAACCAAACCTTGTTCAAACACTAACCTCCACCCCTGCTTTAATTCATGGTGGGCCTTTTGCAAACATAGCACATGGTTGCAACTCAATCCTTGCCACACTCTCCGCCCTAACCTATGCCGACTACGCCGTAACCGAGGCTGGCTTTGGTGCTGACCTTGGTGGAGAAAAATTTATAGATATAAAAAGCCGAGAAGCAAACTTAAACGCTAAGGTTGTCGTTATTGTTGTAACGGTGCGAGCCCTTAAACTACATGGAGGCTGTGATAAACAAAACCTTCTAACACCAAATGTCACACAAGTTAAAAAAGGTATATGTATCCTTGAAAAGCATATAGAAAACCTAAAAAACGTTTTCAATAAGCGTATTATTTGTGCAATTAACAAGTTTGATAATGATTGCGAAGAAGAGATTGAAGTTATTAAAAACTCTTGCAAAAAATATAAGGTAGATGCATTTGTAGCCACCCCTCATCAAAATGGAGGCAAGGGCTGTACTGATTTGGCACAAGCAGTGATAAAAGAATGTGATAAAAAATCACTTCCTCAAAAATATGCTTACAATTTAAATGATAGTATCATTACAAAAACAAGAGATATTTGTAAACGTGTGTATGGAGCAAAAGATATCCGACTTTCAGACAAAGCCAAAGAGTTATTAAAAACTATTGAGCCATTTGCAAAAGATTTCTACGTTTGCATAGCAAAATCACAATATTCACTGTCTGATAATCCTACACTTATCGGACGTCCAAAGGATTTTATTGTTGAAATTAAGGACTTTGAACTTCGCAGCGGGGCAAATATGGTTGTTGCACTTGCTGGCAACATTATGCTTATGCCAGGACTATCCAAAGTGCCCGCCGCCTGCAATATGCATATTAATGAAAACGGGTCAATTAAAGGGCTGTTTTAAAAAGAGAGGACTTTATTAGTCCTCTCTTTTTTACCAGTCAATAATCTTATGTGTATGGCTTTTAACATCATCATAATATTTAAAATAGTCCTCTTTAAATTTCTGATTCTGTTTTTTAGTTTGTTTTATATCCTTTTTCATCACTTATAACCCAGCCCTTTAATTTTGTTTGGATTATCACGCCAGTTCTCTTCCACACGCACAAACAGTTTTAAAAGCACCTTTTGACCCAAAAGTTCTTCTGCATAGATTCTACCCTTTTGACCGATATTTTTAAGGTTTATACCACCTTTGCCAATTATAATCCCCTTGTGCCTATCCGCTTCACAAACAATATCAGCCTCAATCACAGTTATGTCATCTTTTTCATCAAAGCGAGTGATTTCAATAGCAATTCCGTGAGGTACTTCCTGCTTAAATAAATTCAAACATTCTTCACGCACACCTTCCGCTATCAAAAACTTTACACTTTTATCTGTATAATAGTCACTATCATAAACAAAGTTCTTAGTTTTGCTTTTTGGCATTGCCTCTATCATTCTATTCCTAAGTTCGTCAATTCCTTCCCCAGTTAAACTTGAAATGGCATAGTCTACTTTACCTTCAAACTTAACAGGCTTGTCCGATTTAGTTCTTACCACAACCACAGGAATTTCGCCACTTTGCAACTTTTCTATGTACTCTTGTTCCTCATCATCAGAAAGCCTGCTTCCATCCACCAAATATACAATAAGGTCAACTCCATTAACAACCGAACGCACATTCTTCATCATAAACTTATCAAGTTTGTTTTTTGAATGATGCACACCAGGTGTATCAACAAGAATCACCTGATAGTTTTTGCCATTCATAATACCAATGATGTTGTCCCTTGTTGTCTGTGGCTTAGCAGAAACTATTGCCACTTTTTCGCCCACCAAACAGTTCACAAGGGTACTTTTACCTGCATTTGGACGACCAACTATCCCTACATAACCACAACTATACATCTCTGTGCTCCAAACCAAAATTCAAAAGTATGTTTTCAGTTAAATTCATCATACGTTCCTCTTCCTCTTTTTGCATATGGTCGTAACCTAAAACATGAAGGTATCCATGTACGATTAAAAATGACAACTCGCGTTTAAAGGAATGCTTGTACTCCTGTGCCTGCTGTTTTGCACGCTTCTTGCAAACAACAATATCACCTAAATACAATTCGCCATTAGGACTTCTGTCGTAATCAAACTCACTTAACTTTTGTCCTTCCTTAATATCAAGCATAGGGAAAGAAAGGACATCTGTAACCCTATCTATCCCACGATGCTGTTTATTTAATTCACGAATCTCACCCTCTTTAACAAAACGAACACCAACACTTACATCCTTCTCTAAATTGCCTGTAAGAAGTAGAGTTTTCTTAAAAAGGTTTCTGATAAGTCTTTTCTTAAAACATGTCCCCTTAATCTGAACCATTATACCCTCCTATTTTCCGTTCCACTGTGACAATATAGGTAACAATACTTACACCACCCGCAGAACTTACTGTATAATCTTCTCCTTTTATTATCTCACACTCTTCCATATTTTGCAAGGCATTTTCACGTGCATCATTAATTATTTCATCTTTGCAGTCCTCAAATTTTGTTTCAACTAGTTCTGTTTTTGTTTCATAAAACACCCTTTTCTCAAGTTTAAAAGGCAAAATATTGTTGGTTATTAAATCCTCAACATAAACTTCCTCTTGATAGTTTTCAAAACGCATTTCTTTTGAATTAGAATATATAGTCATCCCAAACAGCAAAACCTTGCTCTCTTCCACCTTGTTTCCTGTGCGATAGGTGCGATAATAACTTTCACGATGTTCCTTTGTCCCAACCAACCACACGTCTGCTGTGATATTTGCCATGGCTTTTACCTCTCGCTTTTGCCCCTCCGAGTCAATTATATAAGGCTCAACAATTACTTCACCTTTTCGGACAATATCCCCCTCTTTAATATTGAGCGTGCCTTGTATAAGTTCAATGTGTGTAATGCGACAATCATACTCGCTAACAATAGGCTGAAAATTTGTTGTCATTTCATCAGGAAGCACCTTTTCGTTTAAATTCACAACTAAACATTGCCCAACGATTGCAACACTAACCGAACTCACACGCTCAAAATTTTCTTTTATTACAATTTCAATCTCTTTAGTATCTATTTGCGAAATCAGTCGCGATGGTAATTGCTGATTAATTACTTGCGTAATTTCGCTGCTATTAATAACCTCATTACCAAACACGCAAATCTGCCATAAAAAAGGAAGTTGCACTAAATAGGCAGTTATACATAACAAAAGGCCAGCAATAATTCCATAGCAAGACAAAAACCACTTACCCCATTTGTAAGCACCAAAAGACTTCTCACTAAGAATTTCAAAATTATTATTTCTTAAAAATTTCTTTGTTTTTTTCGCATCTTTAGGCAAAACTTCAAGTTGGCAGGTTCGCTGATCTTCGCGTTCCAATTTTAAAATTTCCACCTCTTTAGAAAGGTTGTTAAAGGCACGCTCTTGATTTAATCCTTTTACCTTAATACTTACACGGCTTTGCAACTTTTTCATTAAAAAGCCTCCACCTTAACAATTTCACCAACAATTTTCATTGTATTTTCAGTAAGTTCGTTTAAAATTAGATTCTTCCCCTCAACAACAATACGCCCATTTTTAACCTTAAAAGCAATCATTTCTTTGGATAAGGTTGTCAGCCCTTTATGCCCTTCAACATACAATATCTTGCCTGAAATGTTTACTAGATTATAACTATTAAGAGGCTCAATAGACTTAAAATTCTTTTTAATTTCATCAAAAAAATTAAACATACCGCCTCCACCCTTTTATAATTTAGGTTTATGCTTGTACCCTCCTCATTATGATAAAAGGTTAAAATAAAAAGGTGCGACAGTCGCACCTATAATTTAATATCTATATCATCAAGATTAATCTTCTTAAAAGTTTCATTAAATACCACCGATCTTATATCTTCAGGAAGCCCTGCAATAATTTCGGTAGTTAATTGTTTGTCGGTTAACATCTTGCTGTAACAATATTCATTTCTAAATTTCTCAAAGTCATCAACATCTTTTTTTGAGGACTTTTTATTATGCAGATGCCTTTCCATAAACTCACGATAACGTTGTTCTTCCATGGCATCAAGGTCATCATCATAGTTATAATCTTCCTGTATATATGAGTTGACATTTTCGTTTTTCTCTTGAGAGCCTTTTATTTTTGACAAGTCTACGCCCGCATGCTCATCATAAATAATCCCGTCGTCCTTAAACGTTTCTTCCTTTTCTGCAGACTTTTCTTCTTTTTTAACAGCCTTTACCATAGGCTTTGCTTTCTTACGTTTTTTTAATCGTTTTGCTATCAAAAACACAACAAGTAAAAATAACACCCCTCCTGCAATCGCAATATACATCCATGTTTCCATGATTACTCTCCCTTGTCATCACGATTCATCATAGATCTACGCATTGCAGTGTCTGCTTGCAAATTCATAAGTTTGTAATAGTCCATAACAGAGAATCTTCCCTCTTTGATTGCTTCCGCAATAGCCTTTGGTACTTCCGCCTCAGCCTCTAATACAGCAGTTTTCATCTCTTCGGTTCTAACTTTCATTTGTTCTGCCTCAATGATTGCAGCGTGCTTATGTTTTTCAGCCTCAACTTGGGCAAGTGCAATCTCTTTTTCAGCATTCTTAGCAATCATTTCTGCACCTATATCACGGCCAATATCAACATGCAACACTTCAACCGATACAAGATTATAAAGACAAGCAGCATATTGATTCGCACTAAGAACGCCTACAATGAGGTCGTTTGGCGACGCAAGTACCGACTTATGGTTTGCAGATAAAGCAATATTAGTAATAACCTGTTTTTGAATCTTAGACATAATTGTATCTTCGCTAAGTCCACCAATAATATTATTGATGTTAAGTTTTAAAGTGGCCCTTACATCAACAATAACCTCAATGTTATCCTGTGAAATTGCCTTGATACCTGTAATATTAATTGTTTTAGGCTTTACAGCACTTTCAAGCACTTCTATAGGGTTTTGTCCTGAAAATGCAATCGCCTTTATCTTTTCAAAGTCCACAGGAAGATTTGCTGATTTTGCAAAACTTAAAGCGGATATGGCTTCTTTGCAATTCCCTCCTGCAAGATAATAGCCTTCAATATCAATAAAACTTAAATTTAACTTTGCACGCTTTGCCATGATGTAGAATTGAGTAATCTCCATAGGTTTCATTTTTCTAAAACGAAGACTTGCAAGTTTTAACATTGAAACATGACTGCGTGAAAATAGAGCCATAATCCAAGTTTTCATAGGCACAATCGCAAATAAGAGTATAACTGCAATTAAAATAATTCCGCCAATCACTGATAAAGCAATAATTCCTGCTGTATTCATATTGTCCTCCAATTGCCTTAATTATAGCATAGAAAACCTTATATGTAAATACCCAATTTTCAAACAAAAAAGTGCCAACGGCACTTTTTTGTTTATATCACAGTAAAACCAAGAGTTGTTTTTAAATAATTATATACATTAGTTGAACCACTCAATCCACCAATGGCAAAGAGTGTTTTTTGCACTGGATAGCCACCGTTTAAACTTGGACTATAACTCCAATTCCCCCATGCACTGCTATCTCCATACATCTGCTTTGTTGCTGTGCCGTTTAGAGTGCATTGTCCATAGGAAGATTCTGGGGTTTCTCTCGATATTACATATATATTGCTTGTATGACAAACTAATGTTGCATTTATAACAGCACAATTTCTTACCCCTTGTGTACCATGAGTAATGCCTCCTACATGATTTGCTGTTAAAGTTCCGTTTTTATAAACACAACCTATTATAAAACCAAAAGAACCTATAATTCCTCCAACCGCTCCTGAACCATCCGTTGCAACACAACTTACATCCACACCATCCACATAACAATTTCTTACCTCTGTTTCAGTTGTGTTATCTATAAAGCCAGCTATTGCACCGCTATCACTTCTTCCTACAACATTACCATTCTTTAATATAATATTTGATATTGATGAGTTTTTTATATATCCAAACAGCCCTGCATAAATAGGTGTATAATAATCGACGCTTGTTTTAATGTTACTTATTACATAAAAGTCCCCATTAAAGTTTCCTTCAAAACGAGTATCTACTGTTCCAACTCCACTCCATATATGTGCGGAGAGGTCTATGTTAGCACCCAGTTTGTAATACTTGCCTGATAGGTTGCTACTCCTACTATCCTTTGCTAGTTTTCCGAGTTGCCGTGGCGTTTTAATAATGTAAGGGTCTGCCTCTGTTCCATTTCCACTTGCATAACTAGACGCGGCATAGTCCTCCCATGTGGCTGTTCGTAGTTTTAAGATAACTTCAGTAAAGCCACTTATTGTTCCTGATAAACTTCCCCTAAGCACCCCATCATAGATTTTATCAGTAGAGGTTTTTATATTTCTTATTTCATATTTTTGCCCTACCTTTAAATTTGCCTTATAGTCACTCACCTGATATGCAGCCCTACTTCCATCTATATACACATCATAACTGCAATAATCTTGTTCTACCGTCCAATGCGTTCCGTCTAAGTTTGTATTTATATCAAAAAAATATGTAAAACTATCTTTTATCTTTTTCAAATTTAAGTGAAGCGCAGGACGCACGGCGCAGGACTTGCTAACATTATTGT
>CAOJXO010000004.1 GCA_948465545.1 uncultured Bacillota bacterium | reverse complement strand
CGATAAGTTTCGATAAACAAAATGGAAGTGGGGGAAGTGATAGTATAACAACGACATATACATACGCAATGCCAAGTATAAGTGTACCAAGTAGAAGTGGATATACATTTGAAGGATATTATACAGAGGCAAATGGAGGAGGAACAAAGTATTATGACGCAAACGGAAGCAGTACTAAAACTTGTGATTTAGTAGGTTCAACAACCTTGTATGCATATTGGAAATCAACTGACACAGAAAGCCCCGTAATACATAGAGTTACATATCAATATAACAAAGGAAATGGATATTATGCATATGCATATGTAACGGACAATGTAGGTGTAAATAGGGTGCAATTTCCAACATGGACTGAGTATAATGGGCAAGATGACCTAATAAGTGATTGGCAAACTAATTCCAGTGCAAGTGGAACTCTTGGAAGTTGGACGATAAATGGTGAAGTATATAATTATAGATATTATGTAGCAAGGTCAGCACATAACAATGAGGATGGTCCATATACTACACATATTTATGCGTATGATAATGTTGGAAATCAAGTTGCTAGGGGATCAGATGGCTGTATGTATTTAAATTCATGGGAATGTTATGCCTCAACAAGTTACGCAAGTGGAAGCGGAACGGCGTCAAGTCCATACATAATCAAAACGCCAGAGCAACTGGCAAAACTAGCAGTGGATAGTAGAAATAGCAACCTATCAGGCAAGTATTACAAACTAGGCGCTAACATAGACCTATCCGCACATATATGGAGCGGAATAGGAAGCAAAGAAATGAAGTTTGCAGGTAATTTTAATGGAGGTTTTTATTGTATTAAATCTATCAAAACGAGCAGTGACAAATATATACCAAAAGGGATACCATTAGGATTGTTTGCTGCAATTATCTCACCAGCGAAGATAGAGAATGTTATAATGCAAGGCGGATTAATAGAAGTTTCACCAGTAATAATAACAGGAACGAATAACGATAGTGGTACTATAGTGGGGAACTGTGAAACAAATTGTGTAATACAAAATTGTATAGTGGAAGGTATAACAGTTAAGGGGGCAACAGGTAATTCAAGTGCAGGTGGAATAGTAGGTTGTGGTACGAATGGAACAATAAGAAATTGTATAGTGAAAAATTGCAAGATAGATTCTGAAGGACCAGCAGGAGGGGTGTGTGGCTGGCGAGGAACTATAGTGGATTGTGCTGTTATTGATAGTGCTGTAAAGCAAGGCTGGACAGGTGAATGGGAGATTAGTATAGGTTGGTCAGACAATTCAACGGTTGTTTCTTCATATGCATATGCAAATTGTAATGGTACATTGAAAAAGATTATGTATGGAGATAGCAGTGCATGGGGGAATTGGAGTTATAGTCCAAACCTAAACGGAGGTTATCCAGTACAAAAGACGCTGTTTACCATTGGCGGGCTGACTGGTTCACAGAATGTATACAATTATTTGATTGGAACATTAAAGTTTAGTGTGGGATAAATAGAAGGTGGCTTAGCCACCTTTTTTTGTTGTAGAAGTTTAAAGTAATATTTCTAGTTGAGTACCTATATATTTAAAAATAAGGGGTGGACAAGTGGAAATTTTGTTTTTAATCATCTTGGGTATTGTTCAGGGGTTGACAGAGTTTTTGCCTGTGTCATCTAGTGGGCACTTGGTGCTTTTAAGTAATTGGTTTGGTATAACAGATTCCCTATTTGTAAGTATTATTCTTCATATCGCAACACTTTTATCTATTGTAGTTGCACTTAGGAAAGACGTGTTTTCGCTGGCAAGACACCCATTTTCAAGTGATGCAATGAAGTTGTATTTTGCCACCATTCCCACTTGTATAATTGTGCTTGTGCTGATGCCGTTTATTAATGATGCCTTTGCTGGGGCAAGTCTTTGGATTTGTTTTATGATTAGTGCAGTGGTGTTATTATGTGCCGATTTACTTTCCAAAAAGAAAAAGGCGGGCAAGGACATCTCTTACAAGCAGGCATTTATTATAGGAATCGCACAAGGATTTGCAGCAATGCCAGGTATATCGCGTTCGGGTTCAACCATTAGTGCAGGATTGCTTGCTGGTGCTGATAAAGAAAAGGTTGCCAAATTCTCATTTATGATGAGTATCCCTATCATTATCCTTTCACTTTTTATGGAGGTATACAAGATAATTGCACTTGGTCAAGTGGTTCAGGTGAATGTGATAGGTTTGATATTATCCTTTATATTTGCTTTTGTGGTTGGTGTGCTTTCAATCAAGATAATGTTGAAACTTACCCAAAAAGCAAATTTTAGATGGTTTGCATTGTATCTTATTTTAATTTCTATTCTAACAATAGTTTTATAAAAGGAATGTTAAATGAAAGATTTTTATAGCATGACAATTGAAGAAACTCTTGTAAAATTAAACTCGTCAAGGAATGGGCTGACGGATAAAGAGGTTGCTACAAGAAATACACATAAAGATATAGAAATCAAAAAGCACAAGTCGTGGTTCGGTAAGTTTATCGAACAGTTTAAAGACCTTATGATTTTGATTTTGCTTATTGCTTCTGCAATCTCAATTATAATAGGTATTTGTCAAAACACGATGAGTGAGATTATTGATGGTGGTATTATTCTTGCCATTGTTGTGATGAATGCAATTTTTGGTGTGATTCAGGAAAGTAAGGCTGAAAAATCTTTGGAAGCCCTTAAAAAGATGACTGAGCCAGAAGCGATTGTTCTGCGTAATGGTGAGCGGGTTAAAATTAATGTTAAAGCACTTGTTGAGGGCGATGTTGTAGTTTTGGAAGCAGGCAGTATTGTGCCAGCAGATATACGTATAATTGAAAGTGCGTCACTTCAAATTGACGAATCTTCTTTAACTGGTGAAAGTTATTCTGTCCGTAAAGATTGTGAAAAAGTATATAAAGAAGGTACTGTGATTGCTGATAGACGCAATATGGCCTATCGTGGTACTACCGTAACTGATGGTCGAGGACTTGGGGTTGCGACTAAGGTTGGTTCTTCCACTGAGATAGGTAAAATTGCAGAGGCAATTAAAGAGGTTGAAAAGGAGCAAACTCCGCTTCAAAAAAATATTAAAGAGGTGGGGAAACTTCTTACCATTTTGGTGCTTGCTATGGCGGCGGTTACATTCTTCTTAGAAGTGGTTGCACGACCTGGCAATATTTTGGAAGCATTTTTGACGGCGGTGGCTATTTCGGTGGCGGCGATTCCTGAAAGTATGCCCGCGGTTATCACTATCATTATGAGTATGGGTGTCGCCCGACTTGCCAAGCAGAAGGCGGTGGTTAAAAGACTTCATTCTGTTGAAACCTTAGGCTCTTGTGATGTGATTTGTTCTGACAAAACTGGTACGATTACACAAAATAAGATGACAATAACATCTGTGTTTTTCGATGGGAAGTTGTTGGGGGCAAAGAAAGATGACTCAAACGATTTGCTTTTAAATTGTATGCTTTTATGCAATGATACTACAAAGTCCAAAGGTAGATTTGTTGGCGATCCTACCGAGATTGCATTATCTGACTTTGGGGCGATTTGTGGAAAAGATAAGGTTAAACTTGAAAAAGAATGCAAAAGGATAAATGAAATTCCGTTTGATAGTCGCAGAAAACTTATGTCTACTGTAAATATTGTTAATGGAACGCAAATTATGTTTACTAAGGGGGCGGTGGATTCGCTTCTTACCAGATGTGACAGGGTTTGTTTAAATGGCAAAGTGGTTGCCCTTACAAAAGAACAGAAAAATTCTATTTTACAAGCAAATTCAGTTATGGCTGATAAGGCATTGCGGGTGCTTGCATTTGCATATAAACCACTCTCAAACGATAAGGATTTCAAAGAAGAAGGTTTGATTTTTGTTGGGCTTGCAGGAATGATTGACCCTCCACGAAGAGAAATTGAGGGGGCGGTGGCTAAATGTAAGAGTGCAGGAATGAGGCCTGTGATGATTACTGGTGACCATAAGGATACCGCGTATGCTGTTGCAAAAGAAATAGGAATTGTAAAACATAAATATGAGGTCTTGACGGGGGAGGAACTTGATAGGCTTTCTGACGAAGAACTTGCTTCAAAGATCTCTCATATTGGGGTGTTTGCAAGGGTGAGCCCTGAGAATAAAGTAAGAATTGTTGATGCTTTCAAAAAGCAGGGGCATGTGGTTGCAATGACTGGTGACGGCGTGAATGATGCACCAAGTCTTAAAAGAGCAAGTATTGGTATCGGTATGGGAATTGCTGGCACTGATGTAACTAAAGAGGTGGCAGATATCATTGTAACTGATGACAATTTCGCCACAATCGTTATCGCAGTGGAGGAAGGTCGTAAGATATATCAAAATATACAAAAAACAGTAAAATTCCTCTTCTCTGCAAACATGGGGGAAATGATGTCCCTTTTCCTTGCCACCGTAATTTTCCCTCAATATGTGTTCTTGTTTCCAGTGCAGATTTTGTTTGTAAATCTTATTACCGACTCCCTTCCAGCCATTGCACTTGGCATGGAGAAACCAGAAAAGGATTTAATGCAGATGCCCCCACGCTCTGCAAAGAAGAGTTTGTTTGCAGATGGCACAGGCTCAGCGATTGTGATACTTGGAATTATACAAACCCTACTTGTAATAGGAGCATATACCTTTGGGCTTAAATTGTTTGATCAGTATGTCGCTTCCACAATGGCTTTTTATACCCTTAATATTGTACAAATGTTCTATTTAGCGTCAATGCGTACTAACAATAGTATGTTTAAATCTAATCCATTTAAAAATAAGTTTTTCACACTTTCAATCGCATTCTGTTTTGGGCTTATTGCAATTATCGCACTTTCACCACTTCAAGGAATGCTTAAACTTGTTTCCCTTAATGGGGTACAATGGGGCTTTATATTTGCACTTTCCGTTGTTATGATGCTTGCAAGTGAACTTTATAAAATTATATATAAACTTATAATGAAGAAAAAATCCGCATAAAATTTGCGGATTTTTATTTTTTCTATGTTAAAGGTGCTTTGTAAAACAGGTTTTCTGTGTTAAAATATATCTATGCTAATAGATGTGATTTTGCAAACGGAAGATTTTAAACTTTTAGAGAAGGAACAAGAAAAGGGGGCGTTTCCTAAAGCCCTGCTTCTTTGCGGAAAAGATAAACTTTATTTGCATGAATTTGCTAAGGCTGTGTCTATGCTTATACTTGATGGGCGTATTGATACTGAAAGTGTAAACGCGAAAAAAATTATGATAGACGCACACCCTGACATAAAAAACTATCCGCTTAAAGACAAACTTCTTGTGTCGGACAGTGAAGAAATTGTAGAAGAAAGTTTTATCAAACCTATCTTTGCAGACAAGAAGGTTTTTGTTATACATGATATTGACAACTCTATGGATTCTGCACAAAACAAACTGTTAAAGGTTGTGGAAGAGCCTTCGCATAATGTGTATATGATTCTTACTTGTACCAACCCATCGCTTGTGCTTCCGACGATACGCTCTCGTTGCAACAAAGTGGAACTTAAAAGGCTTAGTGATGAGAAAGCCGAATCACTTTTGCCTAAAATGGAGGATAGTGTAAGGGCTCTTGTTCTTGCAGTGGCTGACGGGCAGATAGGCAAGGCACAAGCACTTTCTAAGATGAAAGATTTTGAAGACTTATGCCAAGATTGTCTTTCTGTTTTCACAAAGATGAAATCAAGCAAGCAGGTGCTTACATTTTCTAAAAAATTATTTGCATATAAAGACCAGTTTTCTCTTATCCTAGATATCTTTTCACTTATTGTGGAGGATTTGTTAAAAATCAAAAGCGGGCATAAGGATATTGCAAAGTTAACTCCATTTATAGGGGAACTTGTTGGGGCGAATGGCGATTATACTGTTCGTGCCTTATGTGAAATTGCTTCACTTCTCGACAAGGTGGCAAGGGAGAAAATGTATAATGTAAACATGACTCTTGCGATTGAGAATTTATTACTGAATATTTTGGAGGTTAAATATATATGCAGATAGAGGTGGTGAGTGCAAGATTTTTGCACGGAAATAATGATTACTATTTCAGCCCTAACAATCTTGAAGTTAACAAAGGGGATTATTGTCTTGTTGATACGGAAAAAGGAAAAGAGATTGTTAGAATTGTGCGTGGCAAAGAAACGATTGATGCTTCCAATCTAGAAGAAGGGCTTAAAAATGTAATTAAGGTGGCAAGTGAAAGCGAAGTCAAAGAGGCCTTCGCAAACGATAAAAAGGCAGCAGAACTTTTGCCAGAAATACGCAAAATGGTAAAGGCTAATAAACTTGATATGAAAGTAATTTCGGTGGAAGGAAATTATAACGGAAGCAAGATTACTGTCAATTTTACAGCAGAAAATAGGGTGGATTTCCGTGACCTTGTTAAAGGTCTTGCAGAAAAATATAAGGTAAGGATGGAACTTCGCCAGATAGGCCCTCGTGATGCGACAAGGCTTTTAGGCGGACTTGGAATCTGTGGTAAGGAATGTTGTTGTCATCAAGGGATTTGTGGTGGCGACCATGTTTCTATTAAAATGGCAAAAAACCAAAGTTTATCTTTAAACCCTAACAGCATAAGTGGGCTTTGTGGAAAACTTTTATGTTGTCTTGCTTATGAAAATCCTTACTATGTTGAAGTGCTTAAAGAAATGCCAAAGATGAATAGTATGGTTAAAACCCCAGATGGAGAGGGAAAGGTTGTGTATTGTGACCTTATTAAGAAAACGGTAAATGTACGTTTCCAAACAGAAAACTCTTCCGAAATAAAAAATTATGAACTTAAAGATTTGAAATTTAGAAAAGACTAATTATGAAAGATACAAATTCACGAATTGAAGATTTGCAATGTGGAGGCTTAAAGATTATTCAAAATAAAAGCCTCTACACTTTTACTTCCGATTCGGTAATTCTTGCCAATTTTGTTAAAATAAAACCACAAGAAAAGGCTCTTGAAATAGGGGCAGGCTCAGGGGTTATCAGTATTTTGCTTACTGCAAAAACAAAGGTGAAAGAGATTAAAGCATTTGAAATGCAAAAAGAAATGGCATTACTTGCAATAGCAAATGTGGAATTGAATCATATTTCTGATAAAATAGAAATTATTAACGATAAAATTCAGTCATACAATAAATATTTTAAGAATGAAGAGTTTGATGTGGTGTTTTCTAACCCGCCATATATGATTACTACTGCGAATGAAAAAGATGATGTTAGGGCACTATCAAGGCATGATAAAACCTTGCCAGTGGAAGAACTTTGTTTGTACGCAAATAGAGCATTAAAATTTGGTGGTAGGTTTTATCTGGTTTATGACGCTAGTCGTAGTAGTGAACTTATATATAATCTTATTAAAAATAATATCGAACCTAAGACTATGTTTTTTACTGAGAACGGAAAAGGCAAAACTATTCTTGTGGTTATAGAGGCTGTCAAGGGTGGCAAACATGGCGTGAGGGTGCTTGCAAATCTTGTTACTAATGACAAAAATGGAGATTATTTAGAAAAACTTCACACAAGAAATTTTATAAAATAATAGGGTTCTGCTTTACATAATTTTGCATAATAAACATGCAACAATCGAGCCTACCACCGCACAGATAAGTGCCACAGGAATTGCATAAAGAAGTTTTTTGACTTTTGTTTGTGAAAAGTACACAGTGGCAACATAGAAGATTGTTTCACTGCACCCAAGTATTACGCAGGCACAACGGGAAATGTAAGAATCTGGCCCATAAGTTGTAAGTACGCTTTCAAGCAGTCCATAACTTCCTGCACCTGTGAAAGGGCGGAGAAGGACAAGTTCAATAAGTTCGCTTGGTATGCCTACAAAGTTAAAGACTGGCGAAAGCCAACCTGCTAAGATTGAAGTTATACCGCTTGCACGAAGAAGTGCCACAGCAATCATGATGGTAGCAATAAAGGGAAAGATGTCAACAACAAGAGAAATCGATTTTTTTGCACCTTTTACAAATGTATCGTAGGTGTTTATTTTTTTTATATAACAATACCCAAAAAGTGCAACAAAAAGGACGGGAATGATATACGCACTCATTGTTTTTTCCTCCGCCATATTTTGCTGAAAAGTTTTACAAGAATTACACCGAGAATAGAGGTACATGCGGTGGCAAGTATGGTTGGAAAGATAATATCCGCAGGGGCGTTGCTTCCCGCTGAGGCACGAAGTCCTATCACTGTGCTTGGAAGCAGTTGAATTGAGGTCGCATTAATGACAATAAGCATAATCATTGCGGTGTTGGCTATGCCTGTTCCATCATCAAGTGCCTTCATTGCTTTTATTCCCATAGGTGTTGCAGCATTGCCAAGTCCCAGCATATTTGCGGACATATTTAATGCAATCATTTTTTCAATTTCAGGGTTGTCTATTTTAAACAATTTTTTAATAAGAGGGTGCAAAAGTTTCGCAAGTTTATTGCCAAGACCACTTGCGTCAACAAGTTCTAATATGCCAAGCCATACGGCATAGACGGCGGCAAGTTCAACGCATAATTTAAGTGAGTTTGTTGATGCTGCAACCATTTCGCCTACGATAGAGGCTGGTGCTGACCATAGCAAAAAACACATAGAACTTATTATCATGAAAAGCCAAATTCTATTCATAGGGTAATATATGCCTTTACGGCAATAAATAGAAGGACAAGCAATTTAATTGACTTTTTACCCTGTATGCTTTAATATTGCCATAGGAGATTGTTTATGTTTATTGATACTCACGCACATTTAAATGACAAGCGCTTTAATGGAATTGTTGAAGAAACAATTAAATATGCAAACGATATGCAGGTGGGGACAATTATTTGTTCGGCAAGTAGTATAGAAACTGCTTATGAGGTTGTCAGGCTTAGTGAAAAATATGATTGCGTATATGCAACGATTGGGGTTCACCCACAAGATGTGGAGGGCTTTAATGAAAAGTCGATTGAGATTTTGCGTGAACTTGCAAAACATAAAAAGGTTGTTGGCATAGGAGAGATTGGGCTTGAGTATATGGAGGGAAGTCCAGATAAAGAAGTTCAAAAAAATGCTTTTTTAATGCAGTTGCGACTTGCAAATGAATTGAAACTTCCATTTGTAATTCATTGCAGAGAGGCTGTTGGTGATATGCTTGAAATTTTAAAAGCAAACAAAAATCTGCTTGCCTATGGAGGTACATTCCATTGTTTCAGTGAAAGTGAAGAAAGTGCAAAAATTGTTTTAGATTTAGGGCTTCATATTTCAGTTGGTGGAGTGGTTACTTTTAAAAATGGTAAGAAATTGCAAGGGGTAGTGCCTAACGTTCCGCTTGATAGGCTGTTGTTAGAAACGGATTGTCCGTATCTTGCACCAGAGCCAAATCGTGGAAAACTTAATCAGCCCGCATATATCCCTATTATTGCAGAGAAGATTGCTTTACTTAAAAATATAAGTGTAGCAGAGGTGGCAAAAGCAACAACCGATAATGCAAGGAGGCTGTTTAAAATATGAGCGGACATAACTTTAAAAAGAAGTTCGGCCAAAACTTTTTGACGGATAAAAATTTGCTTGACGCTATCGTGCGTGATGCAGGAGTTACAGAAAATGACGAAGTGCTTGAAATCGGTTCGGGTGCGGGGGCACTTACCACTGCAATTTCAAATTATGCAAAGCGTACGGTAAGTTTTGAGATTGATAAGGAACTTGAATTTGATTTGCTTGCTCTTAACTTGTCAAACACTACTTTTATATTTGAAGATGCTTTAAAAAAGCCACTAGGCGACATTGAAAAATATTTTGACGGCGAGTATAAACTTGTTGCAAATCTTCCTTATTATATTACCACTCCATTAATCTTTAAATTTTTAGAAGAGTCGGATAGAATTAGGTCAATGACTATTATGGTGCAAAAAGAGGTTGCGGATAGAATCACCTCAAACAAGGGTGGAAAGGATTACGGTGTGCTTACAATCATGATTGCGTTTTATGGCTCGGCTACTATTACAAGAAATGTTAGTCGTAAGATGTTTTATCCTGTGCCAAATGTTGATTCCGCTGTGGTACGTATAGATATTGATAGAGATAAGTTTAAAGATGTTGATAAAAAGGGATTTTCTCAGTTTATTAAAGCATGCTTCTCTATGAGAAGAAAAACCCTTCTCAATAATCTTTCTTCTGGTTATGGTGTTGATAAAACAAAATTACATGATGTTTTAGGTGCAAACATTCTATCAAAGCGTGCTGAAGAGTTCGACTTGTATGAGTTTGTTGAAATTTATAAAAAACTGAAAACAATAAAAAGATAAAATTAAAGAGAATAGTTAGAAAATTGTTGTTTTTTGAATTTTAATTTGTTATAATGTAAATGATAATATATAGGAGGCAAGGGTGGTTTCTCTTTTAGGTTGGAGTATATGGGAATATTTTACATGTTTCTTTGATTACATACCAAAGATTATGTATTTCCTTTATGCCGCACTTGCAAGTTGTTTGGACGCAATGCAGTGCCTTCTTCGTCGTCTTGCTGGACTTGATGTGCATTACTTAAATGGTCAACCAGTTACTGATACCGATCCTGTACTTAGTTTCATTATGGGAATACTTGGTATAGGTGAAAATTCAGGTGATTATTCAGTACTTACAACTACTTTCTGGTCACTTGCTATTTTTGGTTTGATTGTGCTTGCACTTTCAACATTTGTTGCAATAATAAAATCACATTATAATGACGATGGTGGCAAAACTGCACCTATGACATATGTGTATACGGCATTTAAATCTATTCTTACTTTTGCAATAGTGCCTGTTGTGATTATTGCAGGTTTTTGGCTTTCCTCTTTCCTTTTAAGGACTTTGGATAATATTACAACTGGTGCGGCAACTGAAGAAAGTTTGCAAGGAATATATGGTACAAATTACAATACGATCTTTAAAGCACAAGAAAACAGTAAGGGCGAAAAGGTATACAGTCAATATGACTTTTTCAGTTTTGGTTCTGGCAGTACCTCTGAAACTTTCTCAGGATTGATATTTAAAACTGCGGCTCATGGTGCAAATCGTGTTCGTACAGGCTCTCATGCATTAGGTGCTTTTTACAATTTTGATATTTTAGGGGAATATACCCCAGCAGGTCAAAATACTACGGAATGGACTGCATATCAGATTGACTATGCATTTGCAAATTGTTTGGAAGTTAATAATATAACATGGGCTCCTATTATATATGCAGGTGGGGATAACAACAATGCTGCAAAAGCCTTTATAACAATAACCAGTATTGATGCGTTTGCAATGACTGGCATAGTACATAATTTTTCAAAATATAATGTTGGTTTAGTTTGGTATTATTATAACCTGTGGCAATTTAACTTTATTGTTGGCTTTGCTGCAATTATTACCTGCTTTATGTTAATGATAAGTATAATACTTGGGCTTATGACCCGTATTATAAAGACTGTGGCACTGTTCCTAATATATCCAGGAGTGCTTGGCCTTGCACCTCTTGACGATTGGGGGGCATTCAAGAAATGGCGTGGAGAATTTCAACAGCAGGTACTCATGGCGTTTGGTGCGATTATTGGTATGAACTTGTTCTTCCTGATATTCCCATATTTAAGTAATATTTCGTTCTTTAACATAGGTCTTCTTGACTATATGGTAAACATTGTAATAGTAATTACTGGTCTTGTTATGGTTAAAGGCTTTATCGGCTTTATGTCAGGACTTGTTGGCGGTGCAGATGCACTTGCTGCTGGTGATGGCGTTAAAGGTGAAGTTGGGAAAACATTATCTAAAGGTGCTGGTATGGCACTTGGTGCAGCCAACGTAGCAATGAAGGTTGGTAAATTTATTCCTGGTGCTGGTATGGCTGTGGGTGCAGCTCAAAAAGGTCTCAGAATTGCTATAGCAAAAGGTAGGGCAAACGCTGCCGCTAGACAGGCTGCCTCAGCACAAGCAGATGTTACTAAAGCAGATCTTTTACAAAACGAGGATTCTACCGAGGCTCAGGAAGCAGCAGAAAATCTTTCAATGGCAAACTCTCAATTAGCAATGGCTAGAAATGCTTATTCGGCATCTGATGAGGGTCAAAAAGTTGAGAAAAAATTGAGGGATAAAGCTAAACGCCGAGGATTAAATGAAGATGAAACTAAAGCTTTTGTTGCGAGTGGTTTAAATGAAAGTATGTTGAAATCCAAAACATATAGGGCTTCAGCTGATGATAAGAAACAATTGCAAGAATTGATGGATACTCAAGAAAGACAAGGCTATTCAGAATCACAATGGAAAGTTATCAAAAATCGTGATGCAAATGCTGCTGTTGCGGAAGAGGCGACTAATAGAGCTAAACTTATTAGAACTTCTAATTATATGACTGAAACTGGCGAAATGGCACCTCACGCTGTTAGACAAATGCTTGGTAACGATGCTCGTTCAGCTTTAGGTGCTTTAAGCAAAGGATTTGCAGATGGCATGAAAGACATTGGTGTTGATTTTGCAGGTTTAATAAAGAATACTCTTTCACGTGCAACCAACTATAAGATGGATGATAAAGGTAAGATCACGGGTACTTGGGGTGGACCTAAACCTACACAGCAAGCGGCAGACTATGCTGAAAACAAAGGTCAATTTGGTAGAACCTTGGGTCAATTTGGCTCATCTCTTGCGGGGGTTGTGCTTGGTTATGGTAATGCTGGCAAGAAGGGTGAAGAAAAGCCTACTGGTGATAAACTCGGTCAAGCAACTCTTGCATCAAGTGAGAAATCAAATACTCAGTTGGAACAACTTAATGCTAAGATTGAAAAACTTACAGATGCTATACTTAAAACTAAAAAATAGTATTGCTTAAAGTTAACAAAAAACACGGACAAACATCCGTGTTTTTTGTTTCGAAATAAACTTGCTTTCACGGGTAAATGTAATAGAAAGTGGCTAAGCCACAAAATAAAAATTTTTCGTATTTTTTGACTATAGTTATGCTTTCATATAAAAGCCCCCTAAATTACGCCCAAAGAGGTGTTAAAATTTTTATAAACCACAATATATATTGTTCTAAAAATTATTTGACACAATATATTGTATAATGCTATTATGTAAGTATCGTCGGATCTTCCAAGAATAGCAACGCTGTTTTTGAGTAAATTCGGGTAAAAGGAGAAAGTATGGACAAAATTATTAAACGTGATGGAAAAGTCGTAAAGTTTGATTTATCAAAAATCGAAAACGCTATTGTCAAGGCAATGCTTGCACTTGGCGATGGTGATGTTAGGGATTGTAAGAAACTTGCCAAGATTGTTGAAATAGAACTTGAATATAAGTTTGAAGGTAAAACCCCAAGTGTGGAGGATGTTCAAGACATTGTAGAGCAAACACTCATGGCTAATGGCTATGGCAATGTTGCAAAGTGCTATATTCTTTATCGTAAGAATCGTGAGAAAGAGCGTGAAGTTAAAGATACCCTTATGGACTACAAGGGTACTATTGATAAATATTTAAACCTTGCAGACTGGCGTGTTAAGGAAAACTCTACTGTAACTTATTCTGTTGGTGGACTTATTCTTAATGAAGCAGGGGCAATGACGGCTAACTATTGGCTTAATGATGTTTATGATAAAGAAATTGGTCAGGCTCACAAGAATTGTGACATTCATATCCACGACCTTTCAATGCTTACTGGTTATTGTGCGGGCTGGAGTCTTAAACAACTTATTCGTGAAGGCCTTGGTGGAATACCTGGTAAAATTTCATCTGCACCAGCGTCACACCTTTCAACCCTTTGCAACCAAATGGTAAACTTCCTTGGTATAATGCAAAACGAATGGGCGGGGGCACAAGCGTTCTCTTCATTTGACACATATCTTGCTCCTTTTGTTAAAAAGGATAACCTTACTTACAAAGAGGTTAAACAATGTATTCAATCTTTTGTATACGGCGTAAACACTCCTTCAAGATGGGGTACTCAAGCACCATTCACAAATATTACACTTGACTGGGTTGTACCTAACGATTTGGCAGAACTTCCTGCAATCGTAGGGGGCAAAGACCAAGACTTTAAATACAAAGATTGTGTAAAAGAAATGGCAATGGTAAACAAAGCCTTCATGGAAATTATGATTGAAGGTGATGCCAACGGAAGAGGCTTCCAATATCCTATTCCAACATATTCAATCACAAGCAACTTTGACTGGTCTGAAACTGAAAACAACAAACTTTTATTTGAAATGACAACTAAATATGGAATTCCATATTTCTCAAACTATATTAACAGCGATATGGAGCCTAGTGACGTGCGTTCTATGTGCTGCAGGCTTCGTTTGGATCTTCGTGAACTTCGTAAGAAATCAGGTGGATTCTTTGGCAGTGGCGAAAGCACTGGTTCAATCGGCGTTGTTACTGTAAATATGCCTAAGATTGCCTACCTTGCTAAAAATGAAGAGGATTTCTTTGAAAGGCTTGATAAAATTATGGATATATCTGCACGTTCTCTTAAAGTGAAGAGAGAAAAGGTTTCGCAACTTCTTGAAGCAGGTCTTTATCCATATACAAAGCGTTATCTTGGCTCATTTGACAACCACTTCTCAACTATTGGTCTTGTCGGCATGAATGAGGCTTGCCTTAACGCCAACTGGATTAAAAAAGATATGACAACAAAAGAGGCTCAAGCATTTACTAAGAAAGTGCTTAACCATATGAGAGATCGTCTTTCTGACTATCAAGAAAAATATGGTGACCTTTACAACCTTGAAGCAACACCTGCAGAATCAACCTCTTACAGACTTGCTAAACACGATAAAGAGCGTTATCCAGACATCATCACTGCAAATGAGGATGGAACTCCATATTACACAAACAGTTCACACCTTCCTGTTGGTTTTACTGCTGATATATTTGAGGCTCTTGATATTCAAGACGAACTTCAAACTCTCTACACTTCTGGTACAGTATTCCACGCCTTCTTAGGTCAAAGACTTGATGACTGGAAAACCACCGCTGCACTTGTAAGAAAGATTGCGGAAAACTATAAACTTCCATACTACACAATGAGTCCAACATACTCAATTTGTCGCGACCATGGATACATCACAGGTGAGGTTCACAACTGTCCTATCTGCGGTGCAAAAACTGAAGTTTATAGCCGTATTACTGGATACTATCGTCCTGTTCAAAACTGGAACGATGGTAAGAGCCAAGAATTTGTTGATAGAAAGGTATACAACATTAAAGACTCTGTTATGAAAAACAAACAATCTGCTTGTGATTGTCATGGCAATAAAAATGTTGTTTGTGACACTAAAGAACTTCTCCTTTTCACAACAAAGACTTGTCCTAACTGCCGTATGGCAAAAACAATTCTTGATTCTGCAGGCGTTAAATACACAGTGATAGACGCAGAAGAACAAAAGGATTTAACTTTAAAATATGATATTCACAAAGCACCAACACTTCTTGTGCCTAATGGCGACCATTATGACTGTTATGACAACGCAAGTGAAATCAATAGATTTGTTGGCAAGTTAAGGAACAGAGCATGAGTGATATAACTGATATAATTGTGATAGGGGCAGGGCCTGCAGGTATGACCGCCTGCCTCTACGCACTTAGAAATGGAAAAAGTGTAACCATAATTGAGGGTAACAGCATTGGCGGTCAAATTGCCGAGAGTCCTAGGGTTGAGAATTTCCCAACTATTGACAGCATATCTGGAAATGAACTTTCTGATAGAATGTTTCAGCAGATAACAAAACGCGGGGCAATCTTTAAGTTTGGCCGTGTGGAAAGTGTAACAAAGAATAATGGTATTTTCACTGTTAAGACAGAGTTTGATGAGTTATCTTCAAGAAGTGTTATTATAGCCACTGGGGTGCAACATCGCAAACTTAACCTTCCAAATGAGGATAAATTTATAGGGCATGGAATAAGTTATTGTGCTTTATGTGATGGGGCATTCTACTCTGGCGAAGATGTTACTCTTATTGGTGACGGCAACACGGCACTTCAATATGCCTTACTTCTTTCTTCGTATTGTAAAAGCGTACATATTGTTACGCTGTTTGATAAATTCTTTGGCGACCAAACTTTGGTTGATGCGGTAAAAAGAAAAGAGAATATAAAGGTAACGCATAACCTTAAACTTGTTGAACTTATTGGCGAGGAAAAACTATCTGCACTTGTATTTGAAAAGACTGATAAAACAAAGGTGGAATTGCCTACAAAGGGTTTGTTTGTTGCGATAGGGCAAGTGCCAAACAACAGTATGTTTGCGGGACTTGTTGATTTGTCAGTGGACGGATATATACTCTCTGATGAAAATGCCAGAACCAAAACGGAAGGCTTGTTTGTGGCAGGTGATTGCAGAACTAAAAAGGTTAGACAGGTGGCAACTGCTTGTAGTGACGGGGCGATTGCCGCTAGCCATGCAAGTAATTATATTGAAACATTATAAAAGGAGTGAATTTTCACTCCTTTTTAATATCCTCTTAGTTCTACTTGTTTAATTTTCTTTGACAGAATCTCTTTGAATTTTAGGGCTTCGGGTTGTTCTACTGCTGATAAACCAGACTTTATACATGTGCCATTGTCTACAAAACGTTGTAAGAAAAGTTTTTCGCTTCCGCTTAACCATTCGGCAATTTCTTCCATATCTTTTTCATTATGATGTGAGTTTATCAAAGTGGTGCGAAATTCGTAGGGGATTACATTTTGTTTTAAGAGGTGGACGCTCTTTTTTATTGCTTCCATATCTATATTTTTGTTACCAGCAGTTAGGGGATATTTCTCTTGGCTGTTTTTAATATCCATGGCAACATAGTCGATAAGTTTTTCATCAATAAGTTGTTTTAAAAGGGGATAGTTTGTTCCATTGCTATCAAGTTTAACAAGAAAGCCTTTTGCTTTTATTTTCTGGATAAATTCCTTTAAATCGGGTTGCAAGGTGGGCTCTCCACCAGAAACACAAACACTATCAATAAGTGATTTGCGTTTATCAAGGAAAACAAAAAATTCCTCCTCACTAATACTTGCCACATTTTGAAGATTAATCAGGTCGGCATTGTGGCAGAAAGGACAACGAAAATTACAACCACCAGTAAACACTGTGGCAGATAGGTGTCCGTCAAAATCAACAAGAGAAAGTTTTTCAAGTCCAAATATTTTCATGTTTATATATTAATATTTTTATAGCAAAATGTCAAATTATAACATATATACTAAAATCATTAATTTATTTTGAAAAAATGCTTTTTCCCGCAAAGTGGTTGATAAGAAAAAAGAAGAGAACAATTTACCTGCTTAAATAGCAGGTTTTTTGTTTGACAGAAATTAAAAATAAAATTATGATATTTGTGTTATAGTTAAATATTTATGAGGTAGTGTATGATATACAGAAAAGCAAAGAAGTCTGATATTGACAAGATTGCAAAGTTAGTAACAAAACTTCTTGGTACTTGTAATATTGACGATAAAGTATCAGAAGTTCAAACAGAACAAACTATATTTAATCTAAACAAACAAGAGATATCCAAAACAATAGACAAATATGTTGTCTGTGTTGAGGATAAAGATGTAATTGGATGTTGTGGTTTAAGTGATGTTATAGATGGGGTGCCTTATGGTATAACTGATATTAAGAGGTATAAAGAAATTTTATATCTTGTGGTTAATCCTATGTATCAAAGAAAGGGAATTGGCACAAAACTGTTAAACATTTGTTGTAGCAATGAAAGTTTGCCTCTTATATATGAGGCTTGGGGTGATATTGAAGGTGGGTATGTCAACTCTAAGTTTTTATTAGAGAGATGCGACTTTAGAATGGTTAAAGACTTAGGTACCAATTACTATAAATGTTTAGGCTATTGTCCTTATTGCGTTAATCGTGGTGAGGGATGTCGTGGATGTTTTGCACAGATATATGTAAAAAATTATTAGGAGAAAATTTATGTTTTTAACTATGCATTTAAATAAAGAACCTTTTGAGAAAATCAAAAGCGGAACAAAAACTGTGGAGATGCGTTTGTGTGATGGTGCAAGGCGTTATCTTACTACTGGCGATACGATTGAGTTTATAAACAGGGCAGATGAAAATCAGACCTTAGAGGTGGAGGTAGTGGGCGTGCATATCTATCCTACTTTTGCCGACCTTTATGCAAATTTTGATAAACGTGAACTTGGCTACCGCGATGATGAAGAGGCTGACCCAAGGGATATGGAGAAATATTATCCGCTTAAATTGCAACAAGAAAATTGCGTGATGGGCATTGAAATTAAAGTGAAAAAATAACAAGGAGTATGCATCTGGAAAGGTCGAAAAAAGATGAAAAATTTTAAAAAAGGGTATTGACTTTCACCCCTCCGTTTGGTATAATCAAGCCATAACAAAAGAAGGAGAAAATAACTATGGCAAGAATTAATTTAGCAAATGTTGAACTCGCAGAAAGTCTTCCAACTTTTGAGCCTATGCTTAAAATGGCTCAAGCAAACTGGGGGGGGGAATTCACAGTATTAAAGAATAAACCTTTAGCAGAAAGAGGCTTCGGTCGCAAATGTGCAACTAAGAGAAAGGCTGAACGTAGAGATTATAGAAAGAATCAATTACAAGCGGTTTTCGCTGAAGAATTTGCTGCTCAAGCAGAAGAATTCGAAGGATAAAACAAAAACTCTAAACATAAATGTTTAGAGTTTTTTAATACCCTTTATTCGCCACCTTTCGACATATTTCCTGTTGACCTTATTTTGTTTGGTGTGTTATTCTTTTCGTGTTGTTTAAGGAGGATTTTATGGAACAGGCTATATCTTCAATTTATCTTGATGAGGTGATGGCATTTCAATATTTAAGAGAAATTAAAAGGTTAGTACCTCAAACCGATACTGGGGAAATAACTTTTATTAGTGATGTTGAAACAAATAATTTAAGGGGGATAGTACACAGTGAGAAGTTTGCTATTAATAAGATTGTTTCAATTATGTATTTACAGAAAAATTACACCGTTTTTCCTGACACTACGCGAGAACTTCAAAAGATTGCAAAAGCACTATTTGAGGATTGTGTACGTAAGGGATATCAGTCTTGCGGGCTTACAATTTTAAAGTGCATAGCAGACGGTGCGATTGATATTCCGTCACATACATTCCCAGATAAAGATAGATTTTTAAGGAAAGGGGTGCTTGAAGTTTTAGAAAGTTATGGTGCAAGGCAGATTCTTGTTCCTAATCGCGATCTAAGCAAAAGGGTTATTCTTGCCATGAGAGATGCTAGGGATTTAAGATATAAAATTCCCTTTTCAGACAATGAACTTCTTAATGCTTTTAATAATACTAAAATTGGCAGTAAAAGTAATGAAAATAAAATTGAGGCACATCAACTTGAATTGGAAACAGAAATTTAAGAGGCAACCCCTCTTTTTTGTATATGTTTTAGTGTGTTTTGGCAAAATTTATTATAACTAGAAGAATTGATTTGGAAATTTTATAAAAATGTATTAATATTTAAGCATAGGAGGCTATTATGCAGGCAGGTACTATTGCACTGATTTTAAATATAGTTTTTGTTGTAATCCTAATTTTGGGTTTTTTACTTGGAATGTGGCGAGGGGTTAAAAAGGCATCAATCAACCTTGTGTTTTCTTTGGTTGGTGTGATTGTTGCGTTTTTCTGTTGCGGGGCTATCACAGGTGCAGTGATGAATATTTCGGTTACTGTTAATGGCGAGCCTAGCACAATTGGAGGCTTTTTAGCATCATTGTTTAATGGCAATGCTGACATTCAACATTTGATTGAAGCAAACCCTAACATAGAAAAACTTATTGCAAATCTTCCTTATGCGATTTGCAATGTTATTGTATTTATCGCTTTTGCTTTAGCAGTGGAATTTGTGATGTATATTTTATACAAAATCTTTTCTGCAATTTTTGTTAAGAAAAAAGACAAAGAGGGCAACAAACTTCCAAAACGTAGAATTGCAGGAGGTGTTGTTGGTGTTATCAAAACTGCCGCTGTTGGACTTCTTATGATGATGCCGCTTGTATCACTTATAGGTACAGCGTCAGACCTTACAAATACCTCAAATGATATCTATGCTGAACAGGTAGAGCAGAATAATTCTGCAAACGGACTTCTTGGTGGGGTTATGCCAAATGAGGCTCTTCAAGTTATTGATGGATTAAATACAAGTGCATTTGGTGTTATTGGCAACATGTTTGGACTTGACAATGTTATGTTTGATTATCTCTCATCTTTTAAACTTGATGACGAAACAGTATACATTCGTCAAGAGATTGCAAACTATAATGATGTATACTCTACTGCAATGCAGTTAAAATTAATCTTTGAAGGCAAAACAGACAAGAAGTTTACCAACATCAATTTTGATAAACTTGATTTAACAATCAATAATCTTTTGACTAGCCCTGTTTATAGTAAGGTAGTAAGTGGGGTGTTAGATAGCCTTATTGTTAATTACGACGAATACAGTTTTATTAATACTGAAAATCTTGGTGATTTTTATCCTATCTTCCAAAATGTAAGCAGTGCAGTTGCCACATATGCAGAGGGTGCAGGTGAATACCTTGCACATGACCTTAGAAACATCTATGGTGCATATAAAGAACTTGCAAAAAGTGGGGCATTAGATAAAGCTATTGGGGGTAAGAATGTTGAAGAAATTTTATCTACCATAAGTAGTGAATATCCTGAAAACCTATCAAAAGGTATATATAACCTTCTTACCACAAATATCGTTAAAGATAGCACTGCAAGCGTTGTGGACTTGCTTGTTTCAAAGATAATTGACGAAGCTGATAAAGTAAGCGTAAATGGACGCGAACTTACAGATGAAGATTTTAAAGAACTTTCAAATTCAATCACAAATGTTATAAAGAACTATTCTGAAATTGCTAAAAATGTAGATTTAATTTCTCTTATGGATAATCCTCTTGCCCTTCTTTCAGAAGAGAGTGATATAGAGATTGTTAAAACATTTTCTAGTCTTGGCTCTCTTATTGACGATGTAAGGGGAATAAAGATTTTCCAAACTTCTGATGGAAAATCTGTTATGGATAAATTGTTAACTGGTAATGGTTTCGAACTTCCTACAGAAGAAGTTGTTGACAAAGAAGGAAACTCTGTGTCAATTACAAACTATACAGAACTTATGAACTTTATTTCCCCTTCGCTTCAATCTCTTAAAGATATAAAAGTATACAATCTTCTTAAAGCAGAAACAGTACAAACATCAGATATTCTTATCACTTTTGCAAATGCTGCTAAAACAGATAATGATATTTTAAGTGATATTATTCTTCCACTTTATCAAGTAGAGCCTACAAAGGCCCTTTTTATTAGTGAACTTTTAAACACTCTTGACAAGTCAATCATTAATTTTGAAAAACTTGAAACTTATGACGATTGGAAGAGTGACCTTGGATACATTTCAGAGCTTCTTGTAACTTTAAATAAGGGTTCGGTAAATGGTAAAACATATCTCCAAGTTATGTTTGAAAAGAGTGCAAATACACTTCTCACAAACCTTGGCGAAGATATTACTGTGACCGATATTATGAAGCCTATGCTTTATGCAAAATCAACAAACGGATTGATGCAAGATTTATTTAATAGTTTTGAAGAGGTGTTTAATAGTCTTGTATTTGGTGAGGGGTCTTCATCAAGCCTTAAATTTGATTTCACAAAAGTTACCTTGGTTGAGGGTGACAAGGAAGACCAAAACGCAGAAATCTGCAAAGTATTTGAAACATTTGTAAATTTCCTTAGTGATTATGAAAATGGTGCAAAGAATATTGAAGACCTTGATAAGATTAAACTTGGCAAGTTCCTTGATGCAATGAAAGAAAATGCGTATAGAGAAACCCTTTCAGATGGCGTTAAGACTAAGACAGGATTATTTAAGGTTGGATTTGTTAATCTTATTGAAAAGGTTAAAGAATCATACAAAGAATTAGCAACTATCACTGATTACGCTCATACTGATTTCACCCAACTCTTTACTGAACTTGCTAATGCGTCACAAGGTGCATAACAATGGAGTTTAAACATATTCCAGTATTATTAAACGAAGTGCTTGATGGGCTTAACGTAAAGCCCTCAGGCACTTATGTTGATTGTACTATAGGTGGCGGAGGGCATTCCTCATACATTTTAAAAAAACTTAATAAAATTGGATTCTTATACGGCTTTGATAGAGATGATATGGCAATCAAAGCAAGTGGTGAACGCCTGAAAGATTTTGACAATAAAACAATCATTAAAGACAACTATAAAAACGCACTTAATAGACTTCGTGAACTTGGGGTGAATGAGGTAGACGGAATCTTGATTGACCTAGGTGTAAGTTCGCCTCAAATTGACCTTGGCGAGCGTGGATTTAGTATTTTGCATGAGGGTAGGCTTGATATGCGTATGGATCGCGAGCAAAGTTTAGATGCCTATAAGGTTGTCAATAACTATCCACGTGAAAAACTTCTGAAAATTCTTTATGAATATGGAGAAGAAAACAATGCAAGGCGAATTGTTGACAGAATAATTGAAGAGCGAAGCAAGAAACCTATTGAAACGACAACAGAACTTAAATCGGTTATTGAAAGTGCATTTCCAAAGAAATTGTTATATGCACGTGGAAATGTAAGTCAACAGACATTTCAAGCAATTAGAATTGAAGTGAATGGAGAACTTGATGGGCTTGATACCTGTATTAAACAACTTGTATCGCTTTTAAAACCACAAGGGCGAATTGCGATCATATCTTTCCACAGTCTGGAAGATAGAATTGTTAAGAAAGTGTTTAAGGAACTTTCTACTGGATGTATTTGTCCGCCAAAGACACCTGTTTGTATTTGTGGACATAAGGCCAGTATAAAACTGTGTAATAATAAGCCTATTACAGCAAGCAACGAAGAATTATCGGAAAACTCAAGAAGTTCGTCTGCAAAACTTAGGGTTGCAGAGAAACTATAAACTACATAATTTCGTCATGAAGTTAGAGGGAGGAGAATAAGATATATGGAAGAAAAAAATATATTGCTCTTAGAAAAAGAGGCGGAGGTAAAAACTGAGCCTATTAAAGCGGCTGTATTTTCAAGTGCAACCTTTCCTAAGGAAGAGGTGACTGAGGAATATGTAGAGCCGAAGATCGAAACAAAAAAAGAGCAGGTTTCTTCAGTGATAGAAAAGCCCAACTATGACTTCATTGAAGAGTTGACCCCTGAGGAAGAACAGAAGGTCTATAAAATTCAAAAGGAAAAGGTGCAAGAAAAACCAAAGATGTTTGGAAAACGCCTTAGGCTTGCACTTTTCAGTTTGGTATTTGCAGTGTGTTCTATATGGGGAATAACAAATATAATCTCTATCTCCAACTTGCAAAGTGAAATAAGTGCAGTAAATGAGGTTTATCAACTTAACCTTGCAAACTACCTTTCAAAGTTAGGTACACTTGATACAGCAAGTAATTATAACGAACTTTTTCCTACCTACCCAGAGGCACAGAACCCTCCTGCAAGTGTGGAAAAAACTTCTAATTGGTTTGATAGAATATGTGATTTTATAGCGGGGATATTTGGAGGCTAAATGCAAAAATCCTACTCATTACACTCGCTAAGAAAAAGGATATCAGCAATCTGTTTGGTGATATCCTTTATTTTTTGTGCCCTCGCTGTAAGGCTTTTTGTGATACAAATTATCAATGGTGAAAATTTGCAGGTGAGGGCTACCGACCAGTGGACAAGAGATCTTGCGATTGTTGCACCACGTGGCACTATTTATGATAGTACAGGGGCGTCGCTTGCAGTAAGTTACACCACATACAATGTTTTTGTAAGGGCAAGAGAGGTCGAAAATGCAACAGCAACAGCAACCTTTCTTGCTGATGTTTTGAATTTACAATTCTCAAATGTGTATGAAAAGGTAAAAAATAAAGGGGTGTCTGAAACCCTTATAAAACTTCAAATTGACGGTGAAACTGCTGAAAGAATTTATAAATGCAATATGAAAGGTGTGTACTTAGCAGAAAATGTTGCAAGGTATTATACCTATGGCAATTTGCTTACACAGGTGCTTGGCTTCACAAGCATTGATAATGTGGGACAGAGTGGGATTGAGGCATATTTTAATGATTACTTGAAGGGTAAGGATGGGTATAGTTATGTTCAGTCTGATCTTCAAGGCAAAGAGATAGGTGGCTCTCTTCGTTATTATATTGGTGCAACAGAAGGCAATGCTTTAAAGCTTACAATAGATAGTAAGATACAACTTATTTTAGAACAGGTACTTGAAAAAGCAATGGTAGAACAAAAGGCAAAAGCAACCACAGGGCTTATCGTTAAAGCAAAGACTGGCGAGGTAGTAGCACTTTCCACAAAGCCTAGTTTTGACCTCAACGAAGTGCCAAGAGATGACCTTACAACACTTTTCGATCAAAGTAAGGTGAAGGCGGTGACTGATGTTTATGAGCCGGGATCTACTTTTAAGATCTTGACGGTTGCAGCAGCACTTGAAGAGGGGCTTACAAACCTTGAAGATAGATTTTATTGTCCTGGTTATCGCGTGATAGATGGTGTAAGGATTAAATGTTGGCGTTCTATCGGTCATGGCAGCCAAAATCTTGTTGAGGCATTCCAAAACTCTTGCAACTGTTGTTTTATGGATCTTGCTTTAAGGCTGGGTGTAGATAAATTTTATGGCTATCTTGAAAAGTTTGGACTGGGTAAAGCCACTGGAATTACCATATCTGGTGAAAGTAGCGGGCTTTTGATGGATAAGAAACTTGTTAAGAATGTTGACCTTGCACGTATAGGGTTCGGTCATGCAGTGGCATTAACCCCAATTCAACTTGCTATGGCGGTGTCAAGCATTACAAACGGAGGAAATCTACTATCGCCTTATATTGTTTCTTCTATCACCGATGTCAATGGCAACATTGTAAAAGAAACTCAACCAGCAGTAAAAGCGAATGTGCTTTCTCAGCAGACGACAAACATTGTAAATGGGCTTCTTGAAAAGGCAACAAACAAGATTGATCCTTATACCTTTGTTGAAGGCTATAATGTTGGTGGTAAAACGGGTACAGCACAGAAATATAAATCGGGTGGCGGAATCGACCAAGGTAAATATATTTCAAGTTTCCTTGGCACATTTCCTGCTGATGATCCAGAATATATTTTATTGTTACTTGTTGATGAAGCAAGTGCTGGTGCATATTATGGAAGTGTAGTTGCTGCACCTTATGGAAAAGAGGTGTTTAGTGGAATATTTGAATATCTGTCAATAGACAAACAGGATGAGTCCATTGTTGTTGAATATGTTGAAATGCCAAATCTTGTTGGCGAAAGTTTAACTAGTGCAACATTAACATTAAAAGAACTTGGCTTATATTATGAACTTGATGGTCAAGGTGAGTATGTTGTGAATCAACTTCCTCCACCTGGCACAAGAATAGAAAAGGGTGGCACAATAGTGCTTATAACGTAAAATATGTGGATTTGTTTGTAAAATCATGACAAAAAGTATAAAATATATATATGGATATTTCTACTATAATTATAATAATTGCGATTGTGGTTGTTTTAGTGCTGATATGCTTGTGTCTTGCCATTGCAAATTATTCATTGGATAGTTTTTATGACAAATATTCTGACCTTGATAAGGTTGGCAGTGAATCAAAAACTAACAACACTCGGATTTTTCAATTATATTAATAAAGAGTATTTTAACGGGCAAATCAAGATATGCAGAACTGATGAGGGGGTCGGTGCAGGTGCTTATGCAAAAGGCGTGTTGTTTTTAACCTCACGCTCTATGCAGTCTAATAGTTTAGCGTCATTGTCAATCATAGCCCATGAAATGGGACACGCACAGCAAGATTTCTCTTCAAACAAATTGAAAAGAATGACGGTATTACGTATTCTTGGCAAAATTGTGGGGGTGTTTATGTTTCCACTTTTGATTGCTGGTGTCATTATGTTGTTCTTTGGTGGAAACTGGTTTTACTGTGGAATAGGGCTTCTTGCTGGTGGACTTTTAATCTTTATTTTATCGGTAATAATTAAAGCGATAACAATAAGTATAGAAAAAGAGGCATCTAAAAACGCAATAGTATTTTTAAGTGAAGTGATTAATGAAAAAGAACTTAAACAGTGTAAAAAGTTTTTGAATGATGCAAGGCTGACTTACTGGGGTGATATGTTTAAGACCCTGCTAGGGTGGACTATGCTTACCCGAAAACGTAAATAAGGAGGTTTTTATGACCTATATTGGATATATATGTGCGTCAATTCTTTTGATTGTAGCAATTATTGTTGCACTAGTCGCTCAAGTAAAGGTGAGCAATACTTATTCACAATACAGTAAGGTGAATGCAAAGTCTGGTTTAACGGGTAGGCAACTTGCCGAGAAGATTGTTGGTGCTGCGGGGCTTGATGTTGATATTGAAGCGATTAATGGCAAGTTGACGGATAATTATAATCCTATGACTAAAACTCTTAATATTTCTAAAAGTAATATAGAAAGTTCCTCTCTTGCAGCGCTTGGTGTTGTCGCTCATGAGTGCGGGCATGCTATTCAAGATGCAAAAGGATATAAACCTTTAAAAATCCGTCAGTTTGTGATTAAGGTTACCAATTATGCATCAAGACTTCTTTTGCCATTAATGATTGTTGGACTAGTTTTGGATCTGTTATATATTGGTGGTGTAACTGGAATGGTGTTTATTTGGGTTGCGGTGGCTTTCTATGGATTATCTGTACTTGCAAACCTTGTCACATTACCTGTGGAACTTGATGCTTCGCGTAGGGCAATGAAAATGCTGGAAGGCTTTGAGGTTATGGATGGTGGCGAACTTGCAAGCACAAGAAAAGTGCTATCGGCAGCGGCACTTACCTATCTTGCTTCCCTTCTTATTTCGCTAGCATATTTCCTTAGGTTTTTGTTTATTGCCTTGTCATTCGTAAATGATAGATAATAAAAAACATCGAGTTTATCGATGTTTTTTTGTTTTTAGTTAAATTTAATCTTTTCAGCCACATAATCTTTTAATTTATCTATTGGCAGGCGAATCTGCTCCATGCTGTCGCGGTCGCGAATTGTTACAGTGTTATCTTCAAGTGTATCAAAGTCGATTGTTACGCAGAAAGGTGTACCGATTTCGTCTTCACGGCGATAACGTTTGCCGATTGAGCCTGCTTCGTCATAGTCGCACATAAACTCTTTTGAAAGGAGTGCGTATACCTCTCTTGCTTTTTCAGAGAGGTTCTTTTGAAGTGGAAGCACAGCAACCTTGAAAGGTGCAAGTGCAGGGTGGAAGTGCATAACCACTCTTGTTTCGCCATTTTCAAGGGGTTCTTCGTCGTAGGCTTCAGTAAGTACTGCAAGGGTAAGTCTATCAGCACCGATTGAGTATTCAATTACATTTGGAAGGTATTTTTCATTTGTTACGGGGTCGGTGTAAAGCATGCTTTTACCGCTGTATTCTTGGTGACGGCTTAAGTCCCATGTTGAGCGGTGGTGGATTCCATTTAATTCTTCCCAACCAAGAGGGGAGAAGAATTGTATATCGCAGGCTGCCTTTGCGTAGTGTGCAAGTTTTTCATGATCGTGGAATCTTAAATGCTCTGGATTAAAATTGAGGTCAAGAAGGAATTTTTTAGCCTTTTCCTTAAATCCTTCATACAAATCAAGGGCGGTATCTTCTTTGCAGAAGTTTTGAAGTTCCATCTGTTCAAATTCGATTGTACGGAAGATAAAGTTTCCTGGTGTAATTTCATTTCTAAACGCCTTACCGATTTGTGCGATTGCGAAAGGTACTTTTGCACGCATGCTACGTTGAACGTTAAGGAAGTTTACATATTCGCCTTGTGCGGTTTCTGGACGAAGATACACAACATCTTTTTCGCCATCTACTGTGCCTCTGCTTGTTTCAAACATAAGTTTAAATTGTCTTACATTTGTCCAGTTGAAGTTTCCACAATGAGGGCATTTGATTTTATTTTCATTGATATATGTTTCCATTTCTTCGGTAGTCATTGCTTCCGCGGACACTTTGCCTTTTGAATGGTCTTCAATAAGGTTATCGGCTCTGAATCTTTGTTTGCAGGCTTTACAATCCATTTTAGGGTCTGAGAAGTTTTGGGTATGTCCGCTTGCGTCCCATACGCGTGGGTTCATAAGTATTGCAGCGTCAACGCCATAGGTATTAGGGCTTTCTTGTACGAATCTTTTCCACCAAGCACGTTTGATGTTGTTTTTAAGTTCCACGCCAACAGGGCCGTAGTCCCAAGTGTTACCCATTCCGCCGTAAATATCACTGCCAGGGAAGATTAATCCTCTTGTTTTACATAGGTTTACGATTTTATCCATTGTTACTTTTGTTTCTTTCATAATTTTCTCCTATTAATTTGAATACTTTTCAATATATTCTTCATAAGTGCCGGTGAAATCAATAATTTTATTTTCATCTACAATATCAATTATTCTGTTTGCAACAGTTTCGATAATCTCTTGGTCATGTGTGGTGAAAAGCATTGAGCCCTTATAGTTTATCATACCTTTGTTGAATGCCGTGATACTTTCAAGGTCAAGGTGGTTGGTTGGTTCGTCTAGAATCAGCATATTGCCACCTTCAAGCATCATTTTTGCCAGCATACATCTCACACGCTCGCCACCAGAAAGTACTTTTGCAGGTTTCATGTTTTCTTCGCCTGTGAAAAGCATTCTTCCAAGCCAACTTCTTATATATGTTTCATTTTGATCCTTTGAGAATTGTCTTAACCAGTCAACAATAGGGAGGTCTACATTCTCAAAATATTGTCTATTATCTTGAGGTAAATTTGAAACTTTAATGGTTTTTCCGATATGCACTGTTCCACTATCAGGCTCTTCAATTCCAAGTAAAATATTGAATAAAGTGGTGGTAATTTGACTATTTTTTGCAAAAATTGCTATTTTTTGTCCCTTTTCAATGTTAAAACTTAAATTTTTAAACATTCCAGCCTTGCTTAAATTTTCCACTTTCAAGATTTCTTTTCCGATTTCTTGTGTAAATTCAAAGTTTATATAAGGGTATTTTCTTGAAGAAGGTTTAATGTCTTCAATGGTAAGTTTTTCAAGTTCACGCTTTCTGCTTGTTGCTTGTTTAGATTTAGACGCGTTGGCAGAGAATCTTGCAATAAACTCTTTTAATTCTTTTGCACGTTGCTCTGCTTTTTTATTTTGGTCTTTCATTTGCCTAAGGATAAGTTGGCTTGATTCATACCAGAAGTCATAGTTTCCGATAAACATGTTGATTTGCCCATAATCAACATCACAGATGTGGGTGCAGACTTTATTAAGGAAGTGACGGTTGTGGGAAACGATAATAACAATGTTCTCAAAATCAAGAAGGAAGTTTTCCAGCCATCGGGTGGTTTTGAAGTCGAGGTTGTTGGTTGGCTCATCAAGCACCAAAATGTCTGGATTTCCAAATAACGCTTGTGCAAGGAGGATTTTCACCTTTAATTTTGCGTCAAGTTCTTTCATTTGAAGGTAATAAGTATCTTCGCCGATTCCTAAACTTTGAAGAAGAGATTTTGCCTCAGCCTCAGCCTCCCAGCCACCAAGTTCTGCAAATTCAGTTTCAAGTTCGCCAGCACGGATTCCATCTGCTTCTGAAAAGTCAGGTTTTGCATAAAGTGCGTCTTTTTCTTTCTGAATATCCATAAGGTGTTTATGTCCAAGAAGAACGGTGTCAAGCACGGTTTCTTCATCATAGGCATTTTGGTTTTGTGCAAGTACGCTCATACGCTCGCCAGGCGTGATAAAAACGTCGCCTGTGTTTGGTTCAAGTTCGCCAGTAAGAATCTTTAAAAATGTTGATTTTCCAGCACCATTTGCACCGATGATTCCATAACAATTTCCCTTTGTAAATTTTAAATTGACTTCTTTATAAAGTGTACGTCCGCCGAATGCCAGCGAAATATTATTAGCCTGTAACATAAAATTCTCCTATCTATTTAAGTATAAAGGATAGGCGAATTTTTGTCAATGTTTTATTATTAAAAAATATAAAATAAAATAATTAATAAAAAACAATGTAAAAATACTAAAAAAATCATTTAAAAATGCGAAATTTATTAAATTAATTATAAATAAATATTTTTTATTTATTTTATTTGAATTTAAAAATAAGAAAAATAACCAAAACGCTAAATATTTTATTAATTAATATTTATAATATATTTATCCGATTTATTTGCTTTTTTTCGTCAAAAAAATTATAATGAAATTGTTTAAAAATAATAAGGGGTGCTGTTATGAAAAAATGGGCAGTGTGGAAAACTGTTGTTGTAACAATTTTTGCGGTAATTTTTATTGCTGGTGCAACAGTTGGAGGTATATTACTCTCTAATGGAATGGGTGGACAAACTATTATGCCGGAAGACATAACTTTTGTGCTTGACGAAAATCTGTATAATAGTGACACCTCTCAATTTGAGGTTACTGATAACTTTAAACTCACAATCACATCAAGCACCACAAATGTAACAGAAACTCAGGTGAGATTATCTTTTACAGGAACAACCCCGCCACCATCTGCAGATGGAACAATTACAGATGGAATTATCACTGTACCAGAATATGTTTACATAAATCAGCCTTTTGATGTTATATTAAACCGCTCTGTGTTAATAAAAAATGGAGTGCAGGTTGTAGATAACAATGGTGTACCAGTTACCTCTCCAAACGGAGGCATTTCACATCTGCGGGCAAGATCTGCAAATATTCAAAAACTTCCAGAGAATATAGACATTGCTGTTGACGTTCCTGTTCATAGCATAGATGTTGAGATTTGTGATATGGAAGGCAATGTTGTAAGCAAGGTGACTGAGGGGGATAACTTCTACGCAAGGGCAAACTTCTTCCCTGTGGCAAGTCGTTATCTTTACAGTGATGAATCACGTGAGAAACTTACATACTTTGAACCTGTGGGTTCAACAGAGGTGAACTTCCAGTATGATGAAACATTTGGCGGATACTTTGTTGCAGGCAATGCAAGAGAAGGAAACCAAATTATCGGTTATACTTTCAAAAATGCAAACACTCAAGAGCAGATTCTTGAAGAATATTCTCAAAATGCTAGTGGAAAAGAGTTATATGATACTGTGCTTAGTTACCTCTCATCATCTTCAGATAAGAGTGTATCAAACAAAGCAAACCCAGCGAATGTGGATATTACAGTGGCAACCATTTCAAGTTTTGAGGTAATTAAAGCGGGTAGATACTTACAAGACATGACCGCAATGAAAAGATATACCTTGACCGTGCAAGAGGGTAGTCAAGCAAACGATTTCTTAGGTGTAAAAATTGGTTCAAACGGACAGTCTACCTCACTTTTAAAGAATGTCGCCCTTATGTTTGAATACAAGGTGCAAGATTCTTATAGAATAGCCCCTAGTGAAATTATCTCTGTGCGTGGCGGTAATAGCGTTGTTGTTGATGGGGACACTTATTATCTTCCATCGCCTGTAGGTAATCCTAACTGGACTTTCTATACAACTGGTGCATATAATTTTAGAATTACAGTAGTTCTTTTAGAGCGTGACGGTGATGGCTATAAGTTGTATAGCGAAAACGAGCAACCTATTAAAGCGACAGTATATCTTGATAGTAAAACTCAACAAGAACAAGATGTGAGATGGAAGAACGCAGAAGAGGACATTCTTATTACACTTGACTTTGATGGAGATGATGTAATCCCAACAACTAAATCTCTTGAAGGGCTTGTAGATATTCCTGAAGAAAACATCTTCCGTACTGGTTTCTATTTTGCATATTTCCCTACCGGAAAAGTGGAAGATGTGCTTGATGCAAAATGTTATGACCCTGAAAGGTCTGGCGAGTATAGAATCGGCACTCAATCTTACTACCTATATGTTTTGAAGGGGTCTGAACTTGCAGTAAGAGGCACTGGAGAATTTGAACTCTTCTTTGCCACTATTCAAAGAAATGAGTTTGATGAGTTTAATATTGATGCAAATGGAAGATATGTCTTGGCTCAACCTACGCTTACAAGCAAGCAGGTAAATGTGACTAAGACATTATATCAAGGCTCGGTAGAGGATCTTGTTATCACCTCAAATAACACAACAGGGTTTATTTATGAAGGCTCTGATGAAACAATCGTTTTAACTTTTACAATCAAGGCTGATTCATGGGAAGTGTTTAAAGAACAACTTAATACCGACCAAATTCATTTAAATCTTTTAAGCCTTGCTGGCGACAGTATAACTGATAAGTTTACCTTTGATTATGAAATTGTTGAAGCAAACAGACAGGTGGTTTACACCCTTAATGTTAACAGTTCATTAAATCTTACCGCCGACCTTCAAATTGGGGACGTGGTACTTTCAGACGACTTTTCTAAGATTTCATGGTCGTTCACATCAGACAGTGATATAAAAATCTATACGCCAGTGGTGGAAACTATTGAGTTTACTAGTGACTCAGTTGACCTTAACCGTGATGTTACTGTTAACCAACAAATTACAGCGGACTCTACTTTTAAAACAATTATCACCCATTATTTGAAAGATGGGACAACAACGACGATTGATACTGATAATGCCATTGAAATTTTTATAAACAAATTGTTGGTAAGAGTTATCGACCAACATGGCAACAGCAATATTTTTGCTTCACGTTGGTCATTTGCTACAAACAATCCAAATGTTATTACAGTTAACAATCGTACATTCACATTTAAAACAGCAGATAATGCAAATGCAACTATTTACGTTCAATGTGAAAACAAAAATTCAGAGGCTATCAACTTTGTGGTTACATCCACAGGTATTCAAAGTATTAAGAAGGATAATAGCCGTGAAATAAAGGCTGTGATTCCAAACGACGACTATGTTACAAATGCTAGTACAAGCAGTGTTTCAGTAGAAAAATATGGTGCAAAGGGTAAAACTCTTAATCCAAACACACTTATAAAACTTTATACCGATCAAAATGCAACAAACGAACTGAGTTCTGGTTATAAATTCGTTTTTAATTCTGCATATTTATATTCACTTAGTGATGAAGTTTTAATGAATATATTTGGAGCAGATGGTATGGTTTATATCAACCGCACATTAAATACCGAAAGCGATAAGGGAATTTTAAGTGAACTTCCTAGTGGCTATACCGCAAATGAACTTAGAACACTTCTTGCACTTTTGGGGGCAGGACAAGGAAATGAAGGCATTACTAATATATATATAAGAAACGACTTTGCTTCTTATCATGAGTTAGGCTTGCAAATTGTATCTTCTAATAATAGCGGAGCAATAAATATTTCACTTGACCTTCTTCTTCAAACAAACGTGACTGTTGAGGCTGATGCCGAAATAGAAACCTATGCAGGTTTTATGCAAGAGGCAAAAGGCAATCTTTCATATAAAGACGGCAGTGGCACTTTGGCCGAAAGACTTTCTGCATTTAATGGATATTATATTGTTAGAGGCGGAAATGGATATGTGCTTAGCAATGCTGACAATGCGGAAACTATTTCTGTTGGAAAGATTGCAAATGGAAAGTTTTTATTCAACGATTTCTATAATGTAGAACAAAACAATTATTCTGTGACAATTTATCTTGATAGTGTAGAAAATCCTTTCGCATTAACTTATAATGTAAACTTTACAGTAAAGAGAAATGTCAAGATTGAGTATAATGATAAGACTTATTCAATTCTTACAAGTGCCGACGCACTTAGCAATTACTTTACTATAAGCCGTGTTAAAGAGGGTAGTGAGGCTCTTACATTCACTCCACGTATTACCCTTGCAAAGGGCGAATCAAGCAACCTCCGCTTAAATGGAAATGGCTTTGATGCAACGGTAAGAATCAATGAGGCAAATCCGCCATTCTTCGATTATAATGTTGAGGCTCTTTCAGAAGACTTAGTGTTTGAACTTGCTATTGCTGGCTCAACCAACTATGACGAAGTGGCTCGCTTAACTTTGAAATATGACCTCGGAGAAAGATATTCATACGCTTCACTTGCAAACCAGATATATTATAAGGTTGAAAACGCGGACGGTACTATTACAAATATCAATCCAACAGTACAGACTGTTGATGGAATTAATTATCTTCTTGTTCAAAAAGATTACAACTGGAAATTTAATAACACAATTGAAAACACAGCTTATCTTTTCAATATAATGAAGTATTATATTGATGCTAGCGGACAAAGAGTCCCTGAAACTGGAAAATTGGCATATGATGTTCCAGGTGGAAACACAATCAGTTTTGAAAATATTAACGAGGCTATTCGAGGTCTTGGTGATTCAACCATATATCTTATTGTTGAAATACATAATGGGGCGGACAGAAAGCAAGGGACAATGTTGATTCCACTTCTTGTTTCTAACATCGGACTTGACTTTGTAAGTTATACTGATACAGAATTTAACACACTTGCAAATGCTCTTGCAAAACCAGACGACTTGATTGCAAATGGTGTATATGAAGAGTTGCTTGCTGGTAGTGATTATGAAATTGCAAACCCAATGATGTTTACTGATACTCTTGCAAAAGATGTTGAAGGTAATTTGGTAAAATCACAATTCAAAGGGTTCATTTTCCCTGAAGATAGTGGTTTTACAACAAGTATAAGTTTTGTGCCTACTTCTCAGGGCTATTATGATACTCTTGTAAAGAATATCTATCAAGATGAGGAAAGTAAGATTTGGCATATTGATATCAACCATTTATCTCAGGCAATAGACACTGCATACATTGCACTTCAATTTGAAATTTCAAATGGTACATTTGTTCAAGATTTCTATTATGTGATTAAAGTATTGCCTGACACCAAAGTTAACAGTGCACTCTATGCGTTTGATAGCGGACGTGAGGAGATCTCTGGCACTGCTGGCAGTGTGATTGGTGGAGAAAACGGCATTGACCTTTCTGAGAAATTCTCAAATCAAACCCTTCATGCTGGGGCTGAAAGATTTAGTGTTGTTGTGTATGATAAGGATGGTAATCCAACAACTATAGGTGACAGCCTTAAATTCTCTTATAGGGTTGTTAGCCTTACTAAGGACAATCAAACATACACTGATAAAGCGGATTATTCAAGATTCCTTAATGTTGAGTTTAGAGAAGTAAACGGACATATAAATATGCTTGCAACTCCTACAAGAGAGGCTGGAAATGCAATCATGACCCTTGAAATTAGAAGGGTATATGATGGTGGTTCAAGAGGTGACACCCGTCAGGTAATCGGCGGAGAAATTGATTATAGATTTGTTATCAATTCAACAATGAACTATTCACTTTCTTACACAGGAGATAATGTTAATGTTGATGGTAATAATGCAAGTATTACATTAAACTCTTCAAATGCAAACCTTGAAATGGATGTACAACTTGTTTCTACCGTGAACTCCACAGATAGTTTTGTGTATGAAGTATTACAAATAAACGGCTACTCTGATGAAGGCGAAGTTAAAACTATAATTGAAAACAGTGATGGCGAAAAGGTTGTTGTTGAAAGCGAAAATCCTATTCTTACTGCAAAATATATCTCTAAAAGAGATGCTAAAATTGCAAAATTGATTTTGACAAGAGGTGGATATCTTGAAAAAGATATGACCGCATATATTACTTTCTACACCGACTATGGCTATTTAGGTACACTTACAATCAACCTTACAGCAAGTGCTGAAATTGATTGTGTGGCTGAGGTAAAAGCGGGCAGTACTTATAATTTTAAATCTGACCTTGTAAAAGAGTTGACATTAAATGGCGTAACTGCAAATGATTATACTATCGTAAGTGCAGTTGCTAGTGATACCCAAGAAGATTACAACCTCTTTGAGTTTGTAAACAATAGTGATTTTAAGATTTACTCTTCTATTAAAGATGCAACCATTAATGTTTCAATAACGCTTGCAATTAATGGTGTTGATGAAGAGGGCAATACAGTGACATATCCTTATGAGTTTGTAATGCCACTTAAAGTCAGTGCAAACATCAAACAAACCGACGGCGAAAAAGTTGTTGGCACAAGTGAGAATACTGCTGAAAGAATAGAGCGAAAAGAAAGTGTAATCGCTCAAAACAATCTTGCTTTAACAACTGAGGAACTTATTAGTTTTGGTAAGAACGGCAATGATATTATTCACATAGCACCTTCAAATTTTGATGTTCGTTATTCATGGAGAGCGATTTCTGGAAGCGATTATATTGTTGAAGCAACAAATCAAACAATTCCAGTAATACACACTAAGGATGTAAATAAAAATGGTGCAACAGTGGTAGTTCTCTTAACATTGCACCTTAAACGTGGAGATCTAACTTATCAAGAATTGTGCGTTAGATATACTTTCAACATTTCTCCTAATACAGAGATTTATGTAAGTTATCCAGAGCCTACAAGAACTATTATGACTTACAAATACTTTGAATATAGAATCGGGGATGATGTTTACTACTTGAATGCTGATGATGGAAAAAATATTTCTTCTGAAAGCACTTTTGGATACGAGTTTGCAGTAGGAACAGTATACTACTCTGACAATACATTTGAAACAGTGGCAGGCTCGCTTAAAACAAGTATAATCGGCACAAATCTTTTAACTTATACTCCTCAAACTCGCGGTGAGGACTTTGATGCAGATTACTTTAAAAATGGAACAGCATTTGCAAGTGCAAAAGAAAACTTCTTTAATGGAAATGCCACATTCGGCGGAAAACGTTTGGCACTTGTAAGCGTTGAAGGTTCAACTGTTGGGACAGATTATAAAGTAACCTTATCAGCAAAGAACAACATCACCATCACAACCTCTGACAGAGGGGAAATCAAACTTGAAGACGGCTCTAACATCTTGGTTGACGATACTGCTAGCGAGCCTATTGATGTTAAAGATTTAACTTTTGTAATTGGAGAGTATAATGAAAATGGCGAACTTGTAAACGATGGTACTGATAGTTACGCAATTTTCCTTATTGAAAGCAATGGTGTTACTGAAACTTATAAGATTGTTCTTCAAGACAATGTTCTTTCACTTATGATTAATCAAGAAAACTCTGAGGGAACAAACAATCTTGAAACCTTCTATGTTGACAATGTTCTTTCAAATAATATCTTTGCAGATGGCAGAATTATTGAACTTGAAATCAGTAGCGACAACGCAGTTGATAGTATAATTAACGCAAACTATCGTTTGATATTTACCAAAGTGGAAAGCGATGGCTCTATTACATATAAATATCGCGATGTTAAGATGAGCCGTGCTGACATTGGTAAAACACTTTACTTTGATGTTGGTGAAAGTATTTTAGGCTATAACTATGTTGGTACATATCACAATAATAGCGGAAGTTTTACTATTAATAATGACGGTGACCTTATAGGTATTAGTGATACAGCGGTCAAAGTGGAAGATGAGGATTTATATGCAAGAATCCCAACTCTTGTAAGTCGTGTTAGACTGACTTATGTTGGTTCAAGAGTAAATTATGATTACACAAACACAGGGCTTGAATTTGTTTCTGATTATGACTCTTCACAAAATCATAGGATTGCGGATTACTTTACAGAGCAATCCGCTGAAGAAATTAGAAAAATTGTTAAACTTTCTAATTTTGAGTTTACATTTGATAATGGTGCAAATGTGATAACTACAACATTTAGCACGGTATATAATTACACAACAGACCTTGATATAGCGGTTGAGTACAGCGGTCTTGATAGTACAAGTGTGATTTATGTAAACCAAGAAATCACCTCAGTTATAGGCAACAATAAGGTATATCATCCTAGCACTAGGGATATCCTTACCAGTGATGAGATTAAGATACGTGATATTGACCTTGACTTGCAAGTGGTGGGTGTGCGTAAGCCAGTAGATACTGTTGCAAATATGAGCGAGTATATGGCAAAATTTGCAGGTATTGAAAAACCTTATTATAACACTACAGATCGCCCTTATCTTGGTATATCTGCTTCTCAAGAAAACTTACCTGACATTCCATTGTCACAACGAAAAGTCCTTGATTACAGAGTTACTGGTTTTGGGGCTGATAATGATGGAAGTTACGTTCTTCTTTGCCTCACTTATACTGTAAGAAGAGGGGCTGGGGATACAACTCAAACTTACACCAAAGAATTTTATTTGGTATATCAGGTATTATCAGATTATCAACTTGTATACAACAATACAACCAACATTGATATTGATGACAATGGTGTAAAATCCAACCTTTCATATCCTTATCCACTTTATGCAACAAGTGATAAGTACAACTTTAATGTTGCAGGTGCTGGCAATGGCGTTAATATTGTATCTGTAAAACACTCAAGATCAACAACTTCTGATAAAGAGGTTGCCGCAAGCGGATTTACTTATACTTTAACTTTTGACGAAAATGTACAAGGTTACTCTTATAATATAAGACAGAATGTTACTTCTAAACTTAATTCAAACTTAACAGCATCAGGTAGCCTTTGGACGATAGATTCTATCGGTAGTCAGTGGACTTGGACTAACCCTAATGACAATGCTGCTTTATCATTTGTAGATGTACAACAAGTGGTATTTGGCTCTCAAAGATATAGATTAAAAGCGGTAGACTCTTATGGTTATACATTCTATGTTTACTTTATATTAAATTCTGGTGGAGAAACTCCTACTGCTTTAGAGGAAGGGTCATTCTCAATAACAGAAAATTATAAGTTTGATATTGCTGCTCAGTATGAAAGATTAGATATTATTGGAAGTGGCTCTGGAAATGATAAGGTGGTTGATATTTCACCTGCTAAAGAAAGCAATAGTAATGGTGCTGATTTTAGAGTACTTAATATTGCAAACTTAGAGGCATGGGGATTTGATCAAAACTTAAATATTGAACAGAGTGGAACGACGGCCATTGAAACTTACTTTAACCCTAATACTACAAATGGTGGATATTCGGTTAAGAGTAATGTTGAACTTCAAGAAAGTAAAGATTTGGATTATTTACAGATTCCAAAATTTGTAAATACAACAGTTACCCATATTGCATGGTATGACAATGGCAAATTCCTTGCAGAAATAACCACTGCAAATGAGGGCAGTGCGGAGGCAAGACCTTTAAATGAAAATCTTGCAACCAAATCTGATCTTGTTTTCAATGGAATAGAAACCTCTTTCTATAGAAATATTGAAGGCAGGTATAGAATGCCTAAACTTCCAGGAGAAATTTATGGTGCATCAGAAAGCAAGGAAATTGTGATGATTATTACTCTTACATATTCAAGAGGTGGCAATGTTGAAGTGTTTGACTTGCCTGTGCGTATGACGGTAAATAGAGATTACGCAAATGCAGGAAGAACAAACAATGTTGTTCGTGATGGTGTAGAGTTTAATATTGAGGACTATATTGATTCAACTTCAACAACTGAGGGCGGAAGTGTTCCTACAGAATATTTTGATGACACTTTAAAGATTACTCTTCCAGGTACAAGTCAGATTAGGTATACTGTTGAAAACTTAGATTCAGGTATTATTGTTGACAACGTGGCTTCTAATGAAGATTATGACTATACAAGAACAGAAATGGTTTCTATTTCAGGATTGTTTAATCAAACCCTTCACGCTGGGGATAGATTAAAGTTTACTGTAACTGAGTTTGGAAGTGCGGAAGTACAAAATACTCCTTACACAGGATATTATGTTGACTATGCAGGAAATGTAATTCATGGTGGTGATGGTGGATCACAAGAACTTGAGTTTGCAATCTCTAATATGAATGGCAAGGATAAAATTAATATTCCTATGGCAAAACAACTTTACAGAGGCCCTGTAAATGTTAGAAAATATTATCTTGCAAGAACTTATGGCAGTGATACTTATACCTATCAGATTTCACAACAATATACAGTGACAAATTATTACTACTCAATGAGTACAAACTACTCTGATTCTTACTATCAGGTAGATAGATACCTTATTGCCAATGACGTTATGGGGGATGGTGAAAATCAATATATTATCCCACGAGCAGGTTGGACTTACAATATGACATTGAACATCGGTCAAAGAACTGATGGCGGAATTGTAGCAGTAAATTATGATTCATTCAGTGCTTCTTCAAATGGTTATATCTATTATGAAATAACAAATGAAGTGTCTTCTGGTGCGGCTGATATTGATACTAATAGCGGTCAGATTACAACAAGCAGTGCGTTTAATATTAGTACTCACTATATTAATGTTGCAATATATGTTAAGGTATCTGGTATAGATGGACAGTTTAGAAATAAAGATTCTCAATTTGATCAATGCCTTGGTACAGTAAGATTTATGTTGAAACAGCCTATGTTTGCTTTTGGCGGTGATAGCCTTGTGTATACTTATACTGATGGGGCAGTATCAAGTGTAGGTTCAATAAGCAGTGTATTAATTGATAGCGATAAATTTGTTGACAATAAGTTGATGATTGATATGCCTACATTTAATGCAAATGCAAATAGAATTGAAGTTGAAGGGGTTACCTTCCTTAGACAAAATGTTGGTAATAATGTCTACTATATTAGATTGGCAGACATTATTGGAGGTGAGGCAAATCCTACATGGTATGTAAACAACCTACCTCTTCTTGAACTTGACAATGTAAATAACAACACCATAACAGTGGATACAGTAGGTTATAATAATGGAAAAGAGGCTATTCATAACTTTGAAGACCTCGCAATTCCAACTACTGGCACAGTATATTCAACAATGTCAAAAGCAGTGGCAGGAGCAGGCGAAGAATTTATTCTTGGTGAAAACTCATTCACAGGATTTAATGGTGTTGAGTTTACTACAGATGAAAACAATTTAAGAAAAGAAGTTGCTTTCAATAGCGACGTGCAACTTTACCTGTTTAATGAGGACTCTGGTGAATTTACCCTCGCTGAAAATGAAGAGGGTGAAGGATTAACTATCGGCAGTGAATTTGCAGATCAGTTAATCAATGGACAATATAGAATTGATAAAACAATCTTTGATAGACCTATTGAAGAAAACAATTTAAATAAGAAACAAGGGTTGTTTGGTGAAGAAACTATAACTGGATATAGAATAGTTAACTCTCATGGAGATGTTTATTTCTTAAATATTACAGATGTTTCCAACATTATTGGAATAGCAACAAGAAAAACCGAACTGCAATTTGTTGATAAAATTACAGAGGGAGAGGGCTTTACTTTAAACACTCAAAATGGATTAAACTTCTATGCTTATGCAGATAGTGACTTTATGTATGTTCCTTTAAGTGATTATGGCGTAACCTTCAAATCAGTGGTGGCACACGCATGAACTGGTTTACGATATTAATTACAATCATTGCTTGTTTTAACTTTTTCATGATGATAGGAATGGTGTTCCTTGAAAAGAGAAAGCCACACAGCATAATTTCTTGGCTCACCATTCTTACCTTCCTGCCAGTGATAGGATTCTTACTATATGTTATTTTTGGAAGTGGTTTAAGTATCAGGACTCGTAAAATGATTCGTGATAAAGCCATTTCCGAACATGACATTATTAAAAATATTGAAGGTATCCAAACGCTGGAGCAGGTAAAAGATGACGGGCTTGTTAAGGTGGATCGTGAGATAATCACACTTTGTTATAACTATGGAAGTTATCCTTGTCCTGGAAATGATGTAAAAATATATAATTGGGGCAAGGATAAACTTGCTGATCTTAAACGTGATATAAAACATGCAAGACACTCAATCAATATTGAATATTACATTTTTGAAGATGACGAAACAGGCAACGAGATTATGGACCTCTTATGTCAAAAGGCAAAAGAGGGGGTGGACGTAAAATTGATTTATGACTCCATAGGTTCTCGTCATGCCCCACGACGCTTTTTCAAGAAACTTGCAAAGGCGGGCGGTCAGGTGGCGGAGTTTTTCCCTCCATTTATGCATTTCAGAATGATTAATCTAAAGGTTAACTATCGAAACCATAGAAAGGTTGTTGTTATTGACGGGCTTATTGGTTATACTGGCGGAATCAATATTCGTGACGACCATATGGGTAAAGATAAACGTCTGACTCCTTGGCGTGATACTCATGTTAGAATTGAGGGAAGTGGATGTTATGCCCTTCAAAACATCTTCCTTGATGATTGGAGGTATTGTAAGAAAGACGGCACTCCTCCTATGGTGTATCTTGAAAACGGCTATTTTCCTTCGCCAAAGATTTGTGGTGATGTAAATGTGCAGGTGCTTTCATCTGGGCCAGATTCTCCCGAACAGCAGATAAAGGAAGTATTTGTAAAACTAATCACAAGTGCAAGAGAAAAGGTGTATATACAAACCCCATATTTTGTACCCGACGATGTATTTATGAGTGCGCTTCGAATTGCTGTGAAAAGCGGGGTAGATGTGCGTATTATGGTACCAAAGATACCAGATAAAAAATCGGTATATCATGTTACGCTTTCATATCTGAAAGAAATGGTTGAACTGGGTGTCAGAGTATACTTGTATAACGGATTTCTTCATAGTAAAACAATTATCGTTGACAGTAATAAACTTTCAATAGGTACATGCAATACTGATAATCGCTCGTTTGGACTTAACTTTGAGGATACTGCAATTCTGTATTCTGAAAGTCTAAATAAAGAGTACTCTTTAACATTCTTTAAAGATATGAAACAATCAGAAGAAATAAACATTGATTATTTCAAGAGAAAAAAATGGATAACCAAATTCGCACAAGCGATACTTAGACTCCTTTCTGCATTATTTTAAAAAAAGACGCAAACTCAGTTCGCGTCTTTTTTAATCCTTAAATAAAAATGGTGCGTCGCAAGGGATTCGAACCCCTGACCTTCTGTTCCGTAGACAGACGCTCTATCCAGCTGAGCTAGCAACGCACGGACCGTATTTAAGGTTCGGTCAAACCTTTCGCATCAACATCCGTTTATGGCTTGCCTTGATACGAAGTATATTATATCAAATTTTTTTTGTAATGTAAATGATTTTTTTTAAAATTTTTAAATTTTATATAATAAAAACACCTTGATTGGTGTTTTTATGAATTTTCTTCTTCAATAGTAGGCTCACCATTTTCTTTAAGGGTGTCATTAATATATTGCCTAGCACTAAGATAGAATTGGCATCTTGTGCATATATAACCAAAATGATGTGCAGAAAAATCCATTAAAAATCCATCTTCAGGACAAACCCTTTGATTTGGAATCTCAAAAGTTCTTTCTTTTATTTCAATAATATTTCCAATTTTCTTTTTGGTATCTAAAACAAACTTTACCATATTTCCTCCATACTTTATATTATGTATTATATCAAATAAAAAGGTTAAAGTAAATATATATATTAAAATATTTTATTAAAAACACCCCTTAAAAAAATTTGCTTTATTTTGTCGATAGTGCTATAATCATTGCAAGTGAGGTGAAAATATGTTTTTTTGGAACAAAAAGAAAAAATTAAAAGAGCAAGAAGCAAAAGAGGCTGAGGCTAAAAAGGTAGAGGTGGCAGAAGAAGTAAAAGCAGAGCCAGTAGAAGAAGTTAAACCTGCTAAGCAAGCACCTGCAAAGAAGACTACTACAAAAAGTGCATCTAAGAAGGAGGTAAAGGCTACTCCAGCGAAAGCAACAGCAAAGAAAGCAGAACCTAAGACTGAGGTTAAAACTGAACCTGCTAAAAAGGCTGCAACAGCAAAAAAGGTAGAGGCTAAACCTGTTGCGAAGAAAACAGAAGTAAAGAAGCCTGCTACAAAAAAGGCAACTGCTGAAAAGAAACCTGCAACCAAAACTACTGCAAAAAAAAGTAGAAAATGAAGTAGAGGCTAAACATGGCCTTTATAGGGTTGTGTACGACAAAAATGACCGTGAATGGAAAATTAAAAAAGATGGTGCAAAAAGAGTAATCGACAGTAAGCCTACAAAAGAAGAGGCTTTAAAAAGAGTTAAAGAACTCAGCGAAAACAAAGATGTTGCTTTTGTAGTACATAAGATGGACGGAAAATTCCAAAAGAAATAAGGCTAAGCCTTATTTCTTTTTTATTTTTATTTGTTTTGTGTTAAAATAAAATAAGAGGTTTTTTATGATTAAAGTGACAAACAAGAAAGATGCTATAAACAAAATTAAGGAATTAGGGCTCAACCATTTTCCTCTTGAAGTGTTTAATGTTGAAGATAAAGAGGGGGTTAAAAACTTTTTTGATAAGTATAAGGCAGAAGAATATGTTATGCGTAATCCGAACCGCACAAATGCAAAATTCTATTTTGTTAAAAATTATGAAGAGGCATTGGCGAATTTAGCCAAATTTAAGAAAGAGGTTACTATTGATGTTTCATATCGTCCATATAAAGAGGATATTGTTTTAGTTGGCGATATTAAAATTAGTAAAAGGGGATTCGGTGCGGGCACTGTAGATTTAACCGCACGTACCGATTCTGAAGCTACCCAACGTAACATATATGAAAATCCAGAATATAATCTTCACGCTTCACTTGATGAAGATAGGGTGTGGAAAATTCCAGGCTTTGATAAAATTGCAAGGTATATTTCAGAGCATGAACTTTATGATATTATTGTTGAATTTAGTGTTTATTCTTGCAAACTTGGCGTTAAAAAAGAAAACGTTGTAATCAGTGAAATAAGGACTGAATTTTAGTAAAAAAATAGCAAATAAAATATGGAAATTTCGACTTAAAAAAGTGTAAAAAATATCATTTTTATACGCAATTTATTTGCGTATTTTTTTTATTTTTATTATACTTATCATGTAATAAAAAAGGAGAAGAAATTATGAAAAAATTTGTTTATGCTTTCAAAGAAGCAGACGGAAAAAACAAGGCACTTTTCGGCGGAAAAGGTGCTAACCTTGCAGAGATGACTCGTCTTGGACTTCCTGTTCCACAAGGTTTTATCATCACCACTGAGGCTTGTACTCAATACTACAAAGATGGAAGAAAAATCAATGATGCAATCATTGCTCAAATTGAGAAAAACTTAGAAACTCTTGAAAAGGTTTCTGGAAAGAAATTTGGCAGTGTAGAGAACCCTCTTCTTGTTTCTGTACGTTCTGGTGCAAGAGTATCTATGCCTGGTATGATGGATACAATTCTTAACCTTGGTCTTAATGACGAAGTTGTTGAAGGACTTGCTGCTCTTACAAATAATCCAAGATTTGCTTACGACTCTTATCGTCGTTTTATTCAAATGTTTAGTGATGTTGTTATGCAACAAGATAAATCTAAGTATGAAAGAATCTTAGACCAAATTAAAGATAAGAAAAAGGTTCAATATGATAAAGACCTTACTGCAGAAGACTTGAAAGAAATTGTTAAACTTTTCAAAGATTTATATAAGAAATCACAAGGTGAAGATTTTCCTCAAGAACCTCGCACTCAACTTATTGAGGCTGTTAAGGCTGTATTCCGTTCTTGGGATAACGACAGAGCAAACGTTTACAGAAGAATGCATGACATTCCATACGATTGGGGTACTGCAGTAAACGTACAATGCATGGTATTTGGTAACATGGGTGATGACAGTGGTACTGGTGTTGCTTTCTCTCGTAACCCTTCTACTGGTGAAAATAAACTTTATGGCGAATATCTTATGAACGCTCAAGGTGAGGATGTTGTTGCTGGTATCAGAACACCACTTCCAATTTCTACTCTTGAAGAACAAAATCCAAAGATTTATAAACAATTTGTTGATATTACCAAGAAACTTGAAAAACACAATAAAGATATGCAAGATATGGAGTTCACAATTGAAAAGGGTAAACTCTATATGCTTCAAACAAGAAATGGTAAACGTACTGCTAAGGCTGCTTTAAAGGTTGCTGTTGACCTTGTTAAAGAAAAACTTATCTCTGAAAAAGAGGCTCTTTTAATGCTTGACCCTAAACAATTAGACGCTCTTCTTCACCCTCAATTTGAGGCTGCTTCATTGAAGAAAGCAAAAGCAATCGCAGAGGCACTTCCAGCTTCTCCTGGTGCGGCTTGTGGTAAGATTGTTTTCACTGCTGAAAAAGCAAAAGAACAGGGTGGCAAGAATGGCAAGGTTGTTCTTGTTCGTCTTGAAACTTCTCCTGAAGATATTGAAGGTATGGCTGCCAGCCAAGGTATTCTTACCGCTCGTGGTGGAATGACTTCTCACGCTGCTGTTGTTGCACGTGGTATGGGTACTGCCTGCGTTGCAGGATGCAGTGCTATTAAATTTGCTGCTGACGAAAAATCATTTACTCTTAATGGCAAAAAATATAAGGAAGGGGATGTAATCTCTTTTGATGGTTCTACTGGTAAAATCTATGATGGTGAAGTTAAAACTGAACCAGCTAAAATTTCTGGTGAATTTGCAACTATTATGGAGTGGGCTGATAAATATCGCAAACTTCAAGTAAGAACAAACGCTGATAATCCAAAAGATGCTAAAGTAGCATTTGATTTTGGTGCAGAAGGTGTAGGTCTTTGCAGAACAGAACACATGTTCTTTGAGGCTGACAGAATTATGGCTGTGAGAGAAATGATTGTGTCTACTTCAGTTGAAGAACGTAAGAAGGCTCTTGCTAAGATTCTTCCAATGCAAAAGAAAGACTTTAAGGGTATCTATAAGGCAATGAAGGGTAAGGCTGTTACAATCAGATTCCTTGATCCACCACTTCATGAATTCTTACCTCACGATGATGCTGAAATTAAAGCACTTGCAAAAGAAATGGGCATCACATTTGATAGACTTAAACAAACAGTATCTGACCTCCATGAATTTAACCCTATGATGGGTCACCGTGGACTTAGACTTGCTGTTACATATCCAGAAATCGCTGAAATGCAAACCCAAGCGGTTATCGAAGCTGCTATCGAAGTAAGTAAGAGCGAAGGATATGAAATCGTTCCTGAAATCATGATTCCACTTTCTTGTGATAGCAAAGAATTTAAATATGTTCGTGATATCGTTGCTGCTAAGGCAGATGAAGTTATCGCCAAGAAGGGTGCTGATATGCATTACAAGATTGGTACAATGATTGAAATTCCACGTGCTGCTGTTACTGCTGACCAAATCGCAGAATATGCTGAGTTCTTCTCATTTGGTACTAACGACCTTACTCAAATGACATATGGCTTCAGCCGTGACGACGCTGGTAAATTCCTTGATGTTTACTATGGCAAAAAGATTTTTGAATCTGACCCATTTGCTCGTCTTGACCAAAATGGTGTTGGCAAACTTGTTAAGATGGCTGCTGAACTTGGTAAATCTAAACGCCCAGATATTAAACTTGGAATCTGTGGCGAACATGGTGGAGATCCATCATCTGTTGAATTCTGCCATAATGTTGGACTTACTTATGTTTCATGCTCTCCATACAGAGTGCCAATCGCACGTCTTGCTGCAGCACAAGCAAACATTAAAAATCCTAGAAAATAATAGTAAAAAAGCATATCAGTTTGATATGCTTTTTTATTATTCTGAATTAAAAAAGCAGACTGTTCGTCTGCCTCCTATTGTTTTTTTAGCAATCGCCGTGGCAGTGGTCATGGTCGCAACCTTCGTGGTCGCATCCGCTCCGGTGCGGATTTTTTATTATGGTTAAAGTAGAATTTCATCTTCGAAAAGGTTACTATGACTGTTCTTTGTTTTATTTCTTAAATCACTTAAAACGGAATTTAGAGTACTATTATGAGTAATTTCAAGAGAGAAACCATTGATTTTTAAGATTACCTTTTTTGCTGATAATTTGTTTTGTCTTAAAATTTCTATTGCTTCACGAATTACACGACTTTTATAACTATCAGGCAACCCTTCTACTGTAATAATATGAGTATATTTATCAACAACCTCCCCATCATAAAGTGTAATTTTTGTATTATTTAAACGCTTAAATTTGGTGTGATCTATTTTTGATTCGGTATTAAATAAACTATCATCAAACAAGTCTAAGTCAAATAAATCAGGTTCAAACATACCTTTCTCCTTTGTTAGGTTTATTATAAAACAAAATGGTTGGAAAGTCAATACCAAAAAAGCAGGTGAGTACCTGCTTTCTTAATTATATTTTAGTTTAGCAATCGCCGTGGCAGTGGTCGTGGTCGCAACCTTCGTGACCGCATTCACAATCGCAACAAGTTACTTCTTCAACATATTTGTCAAGGTTTTGTGGTTTGTAATAATTCTCTGGCATCATATCTGTTGTAAAGAAGCCAGCAGGGGCACAAAGCACTTCAGGAATTCTGTTGATTACGCTTGCACAAGTAAGTTCCACTGTTGAAGGGCGGTTGATTGTAACCTGTGTATCAGGCTCGCCGATAATTTTCCAGTCATTGCAGTCAAATTCATCGCTGTCGTATACCTTTCCGATACACTCGCTTTGAATAGTAATTCCTTCTTTAGTTTCAGTGGTTACTACTGCACTCATTCCAGCACATCTTCCCTTAGGGATAACCATACCAAGAGTTTCGCTATTGAGGTCATTTTTAGCGATTTGTGGTAAACATTCTTGTACTTGTTTTGTTACATGAAGTCCAAGTTTGCTTGCAAGCCAGCCGTTTACGTTCCACATATAACTTGGTGCAAACTCGCCTTTAGCAATAATTTTCTTGCGTTCTGCTTCGCTGATATTGTCAGCAGCGGCAATTTCTTCTTGGAATTTCTTTTTAGTAAGTCCAGCACCATGCACTTTTGCAAGTGCAATGCCGTAGTCTTCGACATTATAACTTGACTTGCCAACAATTTTTGTAATTTTATGTGTAGCACCTGCAAGCACACTTATAAGGTTGCCCCAGAACACATCTTGATATCCGCTTCCGCAGATAGTAGCACCATTTTCAACGGCAAGTTTATCAATTTTCTTAAATACTTTTGGATTACTGTTTTGAGGGTAGAATGCTTCCTCACAAGTGGTGATAGCATTTACGCCATTTCTAGCACAAATAGTAAGAACTTCATCAAGTTCGCCAACAAGACTTGTTGTTGTTACGATTGCAACATCAACCTCGTGTGATTGTAAGAATGTTTCAAAGTCGTTAGCGTTTTGCACTTTAACATTGTACTTTTTGTCACCATGTAAAAGTCCTGCATCTTGACCGATTTTCTTTTCATCAATATCAAAAGCACCAACAAGTTTAACACCTTTTTCAAGAGCATAACGCATAGTGTACTTGCTCATTTTTCCGCATCCGTATTGCACCATTGTAATTTTTCTCATACTTTATCTCCTTTTATATTAAGAAAGGTATTACTTTCTTTTCACTTACAATTATATATATTTTTCGCAAAAATACCAAATAAATACCGATTAATTCTGATGGAAGTAATTATAAATTGTTTCTGCAAGTGCCAGATGAATACCTTTTACTGAGGTCAGTTCATCTATACTAGCACTTTTAATGTTTTCCGAAGTGCCAAATGCATTTAAGAGTGCTTTTGCTTTTACTTCGCCCACGCCTGGTATATCATCAACTGCACTATGAGTTTGCTGTTTATTACGTAATTTCCTATGGAAGGTGATTGTGAATCTATGAGCCTCATCTCTTATGCGTTGAAGCATTCGCAGTTCACTGCTTGCAGGCTTCAATAGTATAGGGGTAGGATTGTTTGGTTTAAAGACCTCTTCAATACGCTTTGCAAGGCTTATCATATCAATGCCCTTGATTCCGCTTTCTTGTAATACCTCATAGCAGGCGGAGAGTTGTCCTTTTCCACCGTCGATAATAAGAAGGTCTGGTTTTTCTTTAAAACTTTCACCATCCTGATTTTTAAGACGGGTTAGTCTTCTTGTTAACGCCTCTTGCAATGAAGCAAAGTCATTAGAGCCTTTTACAGTTTTAATCTTAAACTTGCGGTAGTCCTTTTTTGAAGGCTCGCCATTTATGAATACAACCATAGAACAGGTTTTATTTGTACCACTTATATTTGAAATATCATAACATTCCATACGGTGAGGGAAGTTGACAAGGTTTAACTTTTCTTTAAGTTGTTTTAAAGCACCCAGTGTATTGTTGTATTTTAGTTGTTCTTTTTCAATATGTTTTTCAAGATAGTCTTCTGCATTATCTTTTGCCATATCAAGCAGGGTTTTATTTGCCCCATGAGGGTTTGTGATAATGTTTGCTTTTTTACCAAGATAGTTCAAAAGCAGTTCTTTATCATCTATGTCATGGCTAAGAATAATATCATCTGGGACAAGCACATTTTGATAATATTGAATTAAGAAGTTGAATAAAGTTTCCTTTTCTTCAAGTTCAGCATCGTTGTATGCATAGTTCATTACGCCAAGTATTTTTCCGCCACGTACTATCATGCTGGTAATTACACCAGATAGTCCATTTGTGTGATATGCAAAAATATCCTTATTGACATTTTTAGGTAGATTTGCAACAATACGTTGTTTAAGTTTTGTTACCATTTTTAATCTGTCACGATAAACAAGTGCATTTTCAAAATTTTCACTGTTGGCAGCGTTTTCCATTTTAGTTTTTAATATGTCTTCAATTTCATCGTCGTTTCCGTTTAAAAAATTGATTACACGGGTAAGTTCTCTGTGATATTCCTCGCTTGTTATCTTTTTGGTGCAAGGGGCAGAGCATAAACCAAGCGAATAATTTAAACATTCTCGTTTAGCCATAGATGTGTTTGATATTTTTTGATTGCAGGTGCGAAGTTTGAAAGCAGTGTTGATTGTTTTTACTATTTCACGAATGTCAATCCCATTAAAATACGGGCCAAAATATTTTGCTCCGTCAGGCTTAACCTTTCTTACAATTTCAAGTTTTGGGAAGGATTCTTTTATGTTGATTTTAATATAAGGAAATTGTTTTCCGTCTTTAAGCAAAATGTTATAGAAAGGCTGATATTTTTTGATAAGATTGCTTTCAAGTGCAAGGGCATCCATTTCAGAGATTGTGATAAAGTATTCAAAGTCATCAATGCTATCAACCATTGCCTGAACCTTGTTTGGTTTAGGGGAGTTTTGGAAATATTGACTTACTCTATTTTTAAGCACTTTTGCTTTTCCAACATAAATAACAGTGCCGTTTTCATCTTTCATTATATAAACGCCACTTTTTCTTGGAAGCAGTTTAAGTTTTTCTTTGATTCTGTTATTCATATCTATATTATACACAACACGTCAAGTTTTACAAAATAAAAAGAAAAAGCGGATTACTCCGCTTTTACTTTGTTGATACATTCTTCTTTTGTTAAATTAAATTGTTCGCTGTTCTTCATATCTTTAAGAGTATACTTGCCAGTGGCAACTTCGTTTTCGCCAACAATAATTACATAAGGTACATCTTTTCTGTTTGCGTCTTTAAGTTTTGCTTTGAAAGAGCGTCCGTCATAGTTGACTTCTGCCTTTATATCATGTGCTTTTAAATCAGTAGCAAGACTCAAGCAGGTGTTAATTGTATTGCCCATAGGAATGATTATTACATCAGCAGGGTAGCAAGGTGAGTCTTGTAACATATTGTGAGTGTCAAGTAAGTCAAAGAGTCGGGTGAAGCCGATACTCATTCCAACGCCAGGCAGTTTCTTGTCGGTGTAGTACTCGGCAAGGTTATCGTATCGTCCACCGCCAGCAATGGAACTAAATTCAGGGTGTTCTACAGAAAAGGCTTCAAACACTGTTCCTGTATAGTAGTTTTGCCCCCTTATAATGCCAATATTTAAACAGTATTTGTCCTCAGGGATATTGTACGCTTTTATATAACCATAAAGTTCTTTAAGTTCGGCAATTCCTTTGAGGAAAGTGTCATTTTTAGAAAGTGGTTCAATTTCCTTTAATATGGTATCAAAGTTTCCGATTTTAAGGGCTAATGAGATAAAATCTTGTGCGTGTTTAGTTTTTACACCAATATCGCAAAGTCCTTTAAAAGCATTGTCTTTTCCGATTTTGTTAAGTTTGTCAAGTATTGTTAGGATTTGTGAGGCTTTATCAGAGTAGCCGTAATCTTCAACTAGTCCAAATAAAATGTTTCTGTTAGAAATATTTACTATAGCATTTATATTAAGTTCTTTATATATTTCGTAGATTATATTTACACATTCTGCATCTGCAACAAGTGGAAGTTGCTCGTTGCCTATTATATCAGCATCACATTGATAAAACTCTCTAAATCTTCCTTTTTGGGCTTTTTCGCCACGATATACTTTTCCAATTTGATAACGCTTAAAAGGGAAGTTTAGTGTATCAATATTCATTGCGACAAAGCGGGCAAGGGGTACTGTGAGGTCATAACGCATAGCAAGTTCAGAGTCGCCCTTTTTAAAGTGGTATATTTCTTTATCAATTTCGCCACCGCTTTTGGCTAGAAGAATCTCTGCATATTCAAGTACAGGGGTGTCAAGAGGCATAAAACAGTTGCGGTCAAACACTTTTTTAATTTTGTCTTTCATATTGTCGAATATGATTTGTTTTTCGGGTGGAAGTTCCATAAAACCCGACAATTTTCGTGGTGTTATTTTCTTATTACTCATCATATTTCCTCCGTGTACCCCAGTACAATATAGCATTAGGATACACCTATAACTTATCTAATAATAATGAAAATTTTTGCCATTGTCAAGTGATTTTGAGGCTGTTTGAGGATAATTTTTTTAAAGTTATCCACATTTGAGTTATCCACAATTCCACAAATAAATATTTATACATTTGTGTTTATTTTTATGCATTTTGCTGAATATTGGTGTATATGTGGACAAAAAACACGAAGTTATCCACATTTCCACACCTAAAATTTGAAAAATTGTGTATTTTTCGCTTGAAAGGGGGATATCTTGTGGATAAAAGTTAATTAAGGCAAAACTTATTTCAACTTATTTTAAATTAAGGGGAAAAGTTTTTGTTTTTAGGGGTGGTTTTAGGTGGCAAATTTAATTTTGAATGTAACTTTATGCATTTTGTAAATTTTGAAAAGGTTTAATAAAAAAGAAGAGTAAGTCTTGGCTTACTCTTCTACGCCTTTTAAGAATTTAGTAGGTGTAGTATCAGATATAAAGAACAATTTATGAAGTGCTCTTGTAGATGTTACATATATTATATTCTTGTCAAGGTTGTTTATATAGTTCTCTTTATTTGCGAAAGGTAGGATAACCGCATCAAACTCAATTCCCTTTGCTGTTGCACAGGTTGTTAAAAGAAGTTTATTGTTATAATCTTCTGGTTCATTAAGAATTGTGAAATCAACATGACCTTTCAGCATATTTGCAAGTTTTTTAAGTTCGGCTTGGCATTTGCAGATGATTGCAGTGTGTGCGAAATCTTGACATTCGGTTTCAACAATCGCTTTGATTGTTTTTGCTGTATCTGCTGTTTTATACAGTTTAGGTTTTTGTCCGCTTCTATTGACATATTCAACATCTTTAAGCCCAATCATATTATGTGCAAATTCTGCGATTTCTTTTGTAGAACGATATGTCTTTTTAAGTTCGATAAGTTCTGTGCCAAGATAGTCACTTACTTGTTTGAGATAGTCACGTGTCAAGCATTTTTCAATACATTGATTGATGTCGCCAAGCACGATGCTAGGGCAAGACCAAAGTTTCTTGAATACAAAGAGGTCCACAGGGGTGAAGTCTTGCATTTCATCAATGATTAGGTATTTTGCAGAGAAATCATGGTCAAAGCCATAAATATAGTTCTTTATAATGAGAATTGCCCCTTTATCCATATAGCCTATCTCATCGCTTCCCGTATAATTTAATCCTAATCTTGTTAAGAAGATTTCAAATATCTTATGTATATCCTTAATAGGTAGGAAGTTATATAAAATTTTCTTAAATCTATCACGAAGCCCACGATTTTGTTCTTTATTATATCCACGCTTTTCAGTGAAGTACATTGCATATTGCCAAGCGATTTTGTTAATCCTCTCTGCGATTGTCATGTTCTTGAAAGTATCAAAAAAAAGTTTGCTTGTTCTATCAGCGGTAAATTCTTCATAGATAGGTTCTTCTTTTTCATCTTCATTTAATTTAACCCCAACAACATAGGAGAGTTTTTGAGGAGTAAAGGTTCTTAAGAAATCCCCACGGAGGAATTTGATAAGTTCGCCTAAGTACTCAAAACTGCTTTTATAAGAGATTTCATTAAGTTCGTCCTGAGAAGGGGTGGAGGCTATGCGATCCAGCATTTCTTCACGACTTTCAAGCGGGTGTTTTAACTCAACTCTTGCAATTTGGTCGTAAGAGGTTTCTATTAAGTTATCTTCGCCAAGTTCTGGAAGTACATCTGAAATATAACTTGAAAAGATATTGTTTGGCGACATAATAAGAATGTCGCTACTTTTTATTATGTTTCTATGGCTATATAGCAGGTATGCTGCACGGTGGAGGGCGATAGATGTTTTACCAGAGCCAGCCACACCTTGAACTAAGATGTTGTCAAACTCTTCAGTACGTACAATTATGTTTTGTTCTTTTTGTATGCTTGAAACGATTTGTTTCATTTTTGCTGAAGAGTTCTGGCTGAGTACATCTCGCAGAATATCATCTTCTATTGCAAGGCTGGTATCAAAATATCCAAGTAGTGTTTCATTTTCAATTTTATACTGTCTTTTTAAACTGATTTCGCCAGTGTAAGATTGTTTGCCTACCCTGTAAAAGGCACTGCCTAATGCAAAGTCGTAGTACATAGAAGAGATTGGTGCACGCCAGTCATACACTATCATTTGGTTGTTATCTCTAATACCAGTAAGCCCGATATATATTTTTTGAGTAGTACTTTCGCCAGTTGCAACGAAATCAATGCGGGAGAAATAAGGACTGTTTTTCTGTTTTTCAAGTCTAGATAGTTTGTTTCGCATATCCACACTGACTTCTTCAAGTGAGTTTAAGATTGAATAAACGCTTGCAAGATCTTGGCTTTTATCAACTTCGTAATAGTTTTCAGACAACTTTTTCTTTTGAAGTTCAAGTTCTTCCTCTGCGTCGTTAATTTGTTTTTTTGTTTCATTTATACTTTTCTTAATGATTGATAGGGTGCCTTCAAAATAATTTTCTTCTTGCTTATCCATAAAATCCCCCTTTTTCCGCAATATTATATCATATTTTCGCTAAAAAAGCAATAAAATCCATGCTGGCATGGATTTTATTTTAGTCTAATAATTCACTTAGATGATGTGCTGAGTTACGAACTACTTTATTGGTTGCTTTAATTATTTTGTGGTTATCTTCTATCAGTATGTAAGTTTCATTGTTTTTAAGAATTTCTTGAATTTTTGTTACTTTCAAGTAATCCTTTGTTTCTTTATCGTATTTTTCATTATTTAACACAATTATATGAATATTCTGTGTTTTGATAAATGGAGCATATTTTTTAAGCCACTTTATTTTGTCATGTTTTTGTTCCTCAAAATGACATATACTCATTATGAAAATCTCCACGTTGTTTTCATAAAGTATTTTTGCTTTTTCAAGTATACAACGAATAGGGCGTTTATTTAAATAAAAATCAGGTTCATTGCGTAGTATGCGGGGTTTATCGTTTGGATTGAATTCAGTAAGAACACCATCCATATCAAAAAATACATTGTTTATTTTTGATTTTATAATTTCATCAATTAACATCATCGACAATTCCTCAAATTATTTTATATCATTTAATACAACTATTGTCAAACAAAAAAAACGCGAAATTTTCGCGTTTTTTATTATTCTTCAGTGTTGTTTGTTTCTGTGTTGTCAGATGGTGTTTCTGTAGTTTCTAGATTTTCAGGTTCTTCTTCCTCTTTTTCTGTGAGGGCTACACTGACAATTTTTGCATCGCCTTTAAGTTTCATTATACGCACACCTTGGCTTGCCCTTGAAAGGGTGCTGATTTGGTCGATTGGTGTTCTTATAATTACGCCGTTGTCAGCAATAAGCATAATGTCATCATCTGAAAGTGATTGGCGAAGTGCAACAAGTTTGCCAGTCTTTTCATTAAATGTGCCTGCTTTAACACCGCTTCCGCCTCTTGATTGCAATCTATAATCACTGATGTGGCTTCGTTTTCCATATCCGTTTTCAGAGATAGTGATTACTTCGGTGTCAGGTTTTACAATACTCATATCTACAATATAATCTTTGTTTGTAAGTTTCATACTCTTAACACCTTGACTATCTCTTCCAACCATACGAACGTCGCTTTCGGCAAAGCGGATACATTTTCCTTCATGGCTTGCGATTAAGATGTCATCTTTACCACTTGAAACTTCTACACCGATAAGACAATCGCCTTCAATAAGTTTGATTGCAATTTTTCCAACCTTACGGATAGAATAGTATTCTTTGAGTGCGGTTTTCTTAACAAGTCCATTTCTAGTTGTCATGATAAGATTTCCTTTTGCTCCTTCTTCAAGAGGAATAATTGCTGTTACTTTTTCCTCAGGCTCAAGTTGGAGGAGGTTGATTATGGCTCTTCCTTTAGCGGTACGTTGTGCCTCTGGCACTTCATATGCTTTTATGCTATATACCTTACCAAAGTTTGTGAAGAACAGAAGGTCGTTGTGGGTGCAGGTGATAAACATTCGCTCTACAAAGTCCTCATCTTTGGTCTTGTGAGCAGTAACGCCCATGCCGCCACGATGTTGTGCTTTATACTCGCTGGTTGACATACGTTTGATATAGCCTTCATGTGTCATAGAGATGACAACATTTTCTTTTTCAATAAGGTCTGCAATATCAATACCGCCAGCATCAAGGCTGATTTCAGTTTTACGGGCATCGCCATATTGATTTTTAATTTCTTCAAAGTTGTCGCGTAAGATTTGAAGTACGCGTTCTGGTCTTGCAAGTATATCTTTATAATCGGCAATTTGTGCGTCAAGTTCACGAAGTTCCTCATTAAGTTTTTCTACCTCTAAACTTGTAAGTCTTCGCAGTTGCATTTCAAGAATTGCGTTTACTTGAATTTCATCAAGTTGGAAACTTGCCATCAATTTTTCAGCGGCATCTTGTTTATCTTCTGCTGATTTGATGATTTTGATAACCTCATCAATATTTGCAAGGGCAATAACAAGGCCTTTAACGATATGTTCACGTTCTTCTGCTTTGGCAAGGTCAAATTGAGTTTTTCTTACAAGCACCTCTTTTTGATGTTCAAGATAGTAGTAAAGCATTTCTTTAAGGTTTAATATTCGTGGTTGATTATTTACAAGGGCAAGGAAAATGATCCCTGAGCCTTTTTGAAGTTGAGTGTGTTTATAAAGTGCGTTAAGTACTACTTGTGCGTTTGCATCTTTTTTAACATCAACAACCACACGCATACCTTCACGGTCAGATTCTTCCTTAATATCACTGATTCCTTCAATACGCTTATTCTTAACAAGGTCTGCCATTTGCACGATGAATTGTGCTTTGTTTACCATATATGGAAGTTCGGTAATAACGATACGGGTTCTGCCATTAGGAAGTTCTTCGATTTCGGCACGGCCTCTTACAACAATTCCGCCACGCCCTGTTTTGTAGGCATGTTTCACAGCGGCCCTTCCCATGATGATACCGCCAGTAGGGAAGTCAGGGGCGGGGATATGTTTGATAAGTTCATCAATTTCAATTTCAGGATTATCTATAAGGGCTTGTAAGCCATTTAAAACCTCTTTTAAGTTGTGAGGTGGTATATTTGTTGCCATACCTACCGCAATACCATCAGAGCCATTTACAAGCAGATTTGGTATCTTTGCAGGAAGCACTACTGGTTGCATAAGAGTATTATCAAAGTTGGGGTAGAAGTCTACTGTGTTTTTGTCAATATCTTCAAGCATTAAAGCGGCGATTTTAGATAAGCGTGCTTCGGTATAACGTTGAGCCGCAGGAGGATCGCCGTCCACAGAACCAAAGTTACCTTGTCCGTCTACAAGTGGATAACGAATAGAGAAGTCTTGTGCAAGACGAACCATTGCGTCGTAAACCGAACTATCGCCGTGAGGGTGGTATTTACCCATAACTTCTCCGACAATTCTCGCACTCTTTTTGGTTGGTTTGTCGTAGAAGTTGTTAAGTTCGCCCATAGTGTAAAGGATACGTCTATGAACTGGTTTTAATCCGTCGCGTACATCAGGAATTGCACGTGATACATTTACTGCCATTGCATAGGAATAAAAGGAATGCTTTAATTCACTTACGGTGTCAAGTTTTTCAATTTTGGTTTCTTTGAAGAGTTCCTCCAAAGGTCTTTTATTATCGTATTTATCCATCTATTGTGGCTCCTTTTATATATCAAGGTCTGTAACAAGGCCGGCATTGTTTTCAATGAATTGACGGCGGAGTTCTGGATCTTCACCCATAAGGTCGTTAAATGTTTTTTCTGCTTCGATTGCATCATCCATTGTGATTTGCACGAGTATGCGGTGTTCTGGGTTCATGGTTGTTTCCCAAAGTTGAGTCGCGTTCATTTCACCAAGACCTTTATATCTTTGTTGGTCGCAACCCTTTCTTCCGTTTTCAGCGTACCATGCTTCAAGTTCTTCATCTGAATAGAAGTAGTATTCTTGCTTATTCTTTGTTACCTTGTAAAGAGGTGGTTTTGCTGAGTATACGTGCCCTTGTTCGATTAAAGGTCGCATAAAGCGGAAGAAGAAGGTGAGAAGTAAGATTCGTATGTGTGCTCCGTCGACGTCGGCATCGGTCATACAGATGATTTTGTCGTAACGAAGTTTTTCAATATTAAACTCTGCTCCAATTCCAGCACCGAATGCGGTAGCCATTGCTTTGATTTCTGCGTTCTCTAAGATACGGTTAAGTCTTGCTTTTTCAACGTTCAAGATTTTACCACGAAGTGGAAGAATTGCTTGGAAGCGTCTATCACGACCTGTCTTTGCAGTACCACCCGCAGAATCTCCCTCAACAAGGTAGATTTCGCAGAAGCGTCTATCTTTTTCAGAGCAGTCTGCAAGTTTACCAGGAAGGGTGGTGCTTTCAAGAATACTCTTTCTTCTTGTAAGTTCTCTTGCGTTTCTTGCGGCATCCCTTGCACGTTGAGCGGTTATACTTTTCATGATAAGGTTACGTGCTTCGTTAGGGTGTCTATCAAGATAATCACTAAACTCTTCTTGCATTGCTTTGTAAACGATTGTTCTCATTTCGCTGTTGCCAAGTTTAGTTTTTGTTTGTCCTTCAAATTGAGGATTTTTAAGTTTAACGCTGATGACGGCGGTGATACCTTCACGGCAGTCCTCACCAGAAAGTTTCTCATTCTCTTTAATGATTTTATTTTTAATAGCGTAATCGTTGATTACCTTTGAAAGGGCAGATTTGAATCCGTCAAGGTGTGTTCCGCCTTCTTCGGTGTTGATATTGTTTGCATAGGCATTTATGATTTCGCTATAACTTTCATTGTATTGGAAAGCGACTTCAATTTCATTTTCAATTTCGCCTTTGCTGTTACGATTGAACTTGTTGAAATATACAGGATATGGAAGTAAGGTTTCACGATTTTTGTTGAGGTAGTCAACAAACTCTACAATTCCACCTTTAAATTCAAACACTTCTTTACGCTCTTGACCTTCGCGTTTGTCTTCAAGAGAGATTACAAGCCCTTTGTTAAGGAATGCAATTTCACGGAAACGATTTTTCATAGTATCAAAGTTGAATACTATGGTTTCAAAAATTTCAGGGTCAGGGGAGAATGTGATTGTTGTTCCACGCTTGTCAGTTTTACCTATTTGTTTGAGAGGGCTTACAGCCTTACCACGTGAGAACTCGATTTGATAATGGTCGCCATTTTGGTAAACATCAGCGGTCAGTTTTGTTGATAGTGCGTTTACGCAGGATACACCCACGCCGTGTAGTCCACCAGAAATTTTATAGCCTTCGCCACCGAATTTACCACCAGCATGAAGTTTGGTTAAAACAACCTCCACAGCACTCTTACCTTCCTTAGGAATAATGCCTGTAGGGATACCACGTCCGTTATCGGCAACCGAGCAAGAACCGTCTTCGTTGATTGTAACTTCAATATGAGTACAATATCCAGCAAGAGCCTCATCAATAGAGTTGTCAACAACTTCAGTTACAAGGTGATGAAGTCCGTGCTCATCAGTAGAGCCGATATACATACCAGGTCTTTTTCTAACAGGTTCAAGTCCTTCCAAAACTTGAATGTCACCAGCATCATACTTTTGGCTTTTGCCAAGTTCAAGTTCTTCCGCAGATTTAATTTCGTCCATAATTTACCCCTTAATATATTATATAGTTATATTATAATATATATAAGAGGAAAAAACAAGCATTTTTCCGATTTTTATTATAAAACGATAGATTAATCGTATATATATCAATAGGGCGTAAAATGGCTTAATTTTGGCTTTAAAATCATATTACAAGCAAATTGATTGACAATATTTTTATGTTTGTGCTATTATTACGCTGTAAAAGAAGGAAAAATTATGAAAAAAGCGGAAAAAGAGGCAGAAATAAAGAATTTACAAGAAAAAGAAGTTGTAGGGGGCGAACAATCTCTACAAGAGCCTAAAACAGACGGAAAGAGCGATAAAAAGAAAGAGTGGTGGCGAGTTTTAAAATTTGTATTATTCTCCCTATCTGCTGGTGCAATACAAATGGTGTCATCATTGTTATTAAAACTTGTTCTTTTAGATTACATAATTCCGCCTGATTCTACGCTAGTTTTTATTACTCAACAGGCAACCAGCACATTTATTGCTGATACCGTTGGTCTTGCACTTTCAGTCATATGGAATTTTACATTTAATAGAAAATTTACATTTAAGTCGGCAAATAATGTTCCGATTGCAATGCTTCTTGCTTTTGTGTTCTACATTCCATTCTATCCATTTCAAATTTGGTATATTGCAACAATAGAGAATGCGTTAATGGGAAGCATTGGAGGCGACTTTGCGTATATAATTGGGCTTGTAACATGCATGATTATAAACTTCATTTTGGAATTTCTTTGGCAGACTTTTGTTGTATTCAGAAAGAGCATTGACACAAATACAAATGTTAAGAAAAAGGCTAAAAATAAAAAAGAGGCAAACTAATTGCCTCTTTTATGATGGCTCTTATCAATAAAACTGAAGTTGGTATTTTTAAGTTTAACCCAGTAGGTTTTGTCCTCAATTTCAAGAGTCCCTTTATAGAAAAATTTTGCACTTTTAGTTTTTGTTGAACCACATTCTTGATAGGTAATGTCGTAGAAATTGTAGCCTAACATATTTAGAAATGGGTTGATGTAATAAAGTGAGTTGTTGATGTAGACGATGCCTATCATGATGATTATAAGAACGTAAACAACATAGCCGCTGATGTAACTAAGGTCAAGGGGGATAGCGAAGAAAACGAAAAGTGAAAAATAGCCTAAGAAGTGTTTGTCAGTTATGTTTTGTTTTTTAAGAATAACAATTTCCCTTGGCACTTCTTTGTTGAAGTGAATATTAGAGATAAGTCCAATAATACCTAGTACAATTAAAAGTATTAATGTGGCGATATTTGTGGTGTTAAGTACATTCCAAGACATATTGTCATTAATGATGTCAATGACAACTTTAACAAGTATCAGAAAGTACATGGGAATGAATGCACTTATAAATAGCAATATATTTTTAATAACACGCATGTATTTATTTTGCGAGATAAGAAGATAATTATTCTGACTGTTTAGTTGTTTTCTTCTTCTACTATCTTGCTATCTTTTCTTGCTTTGATGCGTCTGTACCATAATTTTATTTCTTCATTTTGCTCATCAGTAAGTTTGATATCAGAAACATAGTAAGTTCCTTCCCAGCCATAACAATATCCTGTATTACTCAATCTTACCTTTCTTTTAGAGGCAAAAAATTCAATATTGTTTTCTTTTAAGTTTTCAAGATTTTCTTGTAGCTTTGGTTCTTTATTTGTTAAAAGGCAATATTGATGCAAAAACCACATCTTATGCCCAATACTTCTTTTACCAAAAGTAAGTTTTAAGGCTTCCCATTTTGTGTTTGTATATTTAACAAATCCTTCGTCTATATACATTTTTCTCTCCTAACGATATTTTATAGTATAAAACTTAAATTGTCAAGATGAAAATAATAGAATATCTTAAAGAAGAAATGGTTTTAATATATAGAAATAATTTTTAAAATAATTTGAATTTTGGCTTGACAAAAGGCAAGTTACAGCATATACTAATAAAGTCCTTAAAAAGGAAATATATCGCGGGGTAGAGCAGCTCGGAAGCTCGTCGGGCTCATAACCCGAAGGTCGTTGGTTCAAATCCAACCCCCGCAACCATAGAAAGAATCTAAGTTGGAAAAGACTTAGATTTTTAATATCTTCGGGTTATATCAAAAATATAACCTCGTTGTGGGTCGTTGGTTCAAATCCAACCCCCGCAACCAAATGAAAAGCAGGCAAGATTGCCTGCTTTTTGTCTTTTAAATCATAAAGTAAATTGAGAGGGCGATTGTAATAAGGCTAAGAATACGCATTGTATTTGATATTATTTGCATTGCCTTGTTTTCTTTTACAAACACGCTTAATATAAGTTGAGAAAGGGTTAAAATTGCTGATATAAAATATAAAACAGCCCCGATTATATTTACATGAGAGAGGAATAATACAATCCCTTGTCCGAACATTAATCCTGCAATGGCGGTATTGATGATTGTAACTGCACCCTCAGCAAGATTCATTTTTCTGAATATTGAAACAAGGAAACCTGTGCCAAGCCCTAAAAGAAGTCCGCAAGCAAGCCCTAACACATTGAAATTTGCAATCACTATTCCTGCCACAGCAAAACAGAGGATTGTCAATGCGTTTATACTGCCTAAGAATAATGTTTCAGATTTTTTAAGGTCTTTTTGTTTTACACATTGAAAGGCGTTAACTGCGATTGTAATTGCAAGTCCCATTGCAATGAATGTAGTGTATCCGCCAAAAGAGGAAGAGAGGTTTGCGGAGATAAGAGCAAGTAGTAGGCAAGCGGTAGGTGCAAGAAGTTTAACAATAAAGTTTAGGAGGTTTGTGTTGTGACAGAAAATCACATATAAAACTCCTAGAATGACGGCGACTCCTAAAATACAAAAAAGTGTAACAAGTGTCATAGTTTTATTTTAGCCTAAAACTAAAAAAAAACAAAATAAAAAGATAAGAATTTTCTTATCTTTTATTTTAGTTATTTTTATTTGCAAGTTCATCAAGTTGTGATTGATGTTTTTTAAAGAAGTCCTCACGTTCTTGCAATGTTTCAAAGTTAGGCTTTTCCATAAAGAAATAGATGTCTTCAAAGATATAGTTCCAATCGAAACTGCGTTCGTCAAGGTTCATATATCTTCTTACCTTTTCTGTTCCGATAGGAGAGATAGGGTGAAGGAGAATATTTGCAACTTTAATCATTTCGGCAGTATTTGCGACCAATCTGCTTTTCTTTTCCATGCTGTCTGCATTTGCAATTTCTTTTACCCAATATTTATTTATGTTACGTACAAACACGTCAAGAACATTGATTACTTGGTGGAACTTTTTGTCATACATAAATCTTTCGTAGTCAAGGATTGCTTTTTTGCATTGAGATTTAATGTCTTCATCAATTTCCACGTGAGGTAATTTTCCGTCAAAATCTTTTTGAAGCGAATAGAAAAGAGTCCTCAAAATTCGGTTATATACATTTGTAAGAAGATTGCCTTCTTTAAGCACAGGATCAAGAATGTCGCCGCTAGGATTTTCCTCAAAGCATTTAGGAGAGAAACTTATATTATTGTTGCCAAGGTTCATGCCAAGAATATGCATTCTAAACTGGTCAGGGGTGTAATGGGCTAAAAGTTCGCGTGCAGTAGGAGGTTTAAGTCTACCAGAGGAACTTGCTTTAGAGTTCATGTACAAAAGCGACTTAATAGGCACAATTTTTGTTGTTTGCAACGCACCATTAGGGGCAGGATACACTGGACTTTCGCCTTGACAAGACAACCAGATTGCTTGCTGTGCTGGGCCATAGAAGTACATATTATCTTCCCCGATAAACTGGTAAATTTCGGCACTATTATCACACCAGTACTTTTTCCATTCGTCCTCATTTTTGTTTATGCTTTCAAGATATGTTTTTGTAAATGAAATAGGTGCCCATAAACTTTCTGGCCAAACATAGAAAGTTCTGCCACTAAGTCCGTCAATAACAGGGCATGGCACGCCCCATTCAAGGTCGCCAGTAAGTCGGAAAGGTGTTAAAGTTTTTCCAGTTCTGTAACGCACCCCATTTGCAGAAAGCTCTTCACAGGCTTTTTCTCTGTCAGTAAGTTTGTCGAACACCATAGTAAAACTTGGTGCTGTTTCTTTGCCAACAATTTCGTATTTAGGAAGTGAGAGTTTGGTTATAACCTCTTTAAAATCCTTTTTAACATAGATTTCTGGTTTTTTGAAGAATTCTTTAATTTCTTTAACCATAAATTGGCTGGTATCTGATTTTTTTGCAATATCGTCAATCCAAACATTAAGAATGTCAAGGCAGTCCTCAAGGTTAAAATACCAGTTTTCCACCTTTTTGAGAACAGGCTTTTCACCACTTAGTGTGCTTATCGGATTAATTAAGTCTTGAGGTAGATATTGATGACCAAGGTCACATTCATCTGCATAGCCTTTTTCACCTTGGCAACCTTCAATAGGGCATTTTCCGATAACCTGTCTGCCATTTAGAAATTGTCCGCATTTTTCATCATAGAATTGAAGCGACGATTTCTTTGAAAGTTTGTTTGCTTTGTAAAGGCTGTTAATAAATATTCTGCTTTCTTTGTTGTGAATCTCTTTGCTTGCACCAAGTGCGGAAGCAGAGAAGAGATTGAATGAAATGTTGTAAAGGTCAAAAGTTTCTTTTTGGTCAATGTGGTTTCTCATAACAAAGTCGGTTATGGTTTTATCTTTACCACCAGCCTCTTTAAGTTTTCTGAAAGATTCTACAGCAGGAGAGCCATAACAATCTGTACCAGAGACAAAAATAACATTATCTTTTCCGATTCTGTCCCTCATAAAGCGTGCAAAAGTATCAGCCCTTACCATAAGTGCAAGGTGACCAAAGTGCAAAGATTTATTACCATAAGGCATACCGCCTGTAATTACAGCACGTTTTGGGAAGATTGGTCTTGGACGCTCAAAATTGTTCATAAAAACTCCTTATTCTGCTTTCTTTAAGAAAGTTAGTTTATTTTTAATTCTTGTTAAGGCATTGTCTATACTTTTCTTGGAAATTTCGCCTAGGTTGGAAATTTCGCTATAGTTATAGCCTTTCAAGTATAAGTTTAGCACTTTTACCTCAAGTGGTGAAAGCGTTTTTTTGATTTTTGTTTTTAATTCTTTGATATTTTCGGAGGCGATTACTTTATCGTCGGGAGACGGTAGGTTGGATGGAATGATGATTTCAATTCGGGACTCATAATCATCTTCACTTTCACTTTGTTCCCAGATGGGAAGGGCTGAAGATAATATTTTGTTTTTTTCCGAACTTGCAATCTTTATTGCTGTTTGTATTTGATGTTTGATACACACTGTCGCAAATGTTTTAAATGAAGCATTGCGTGCTGGATTAAAACTGACTACCGCTTTATATAATCCAATCATGCCTTCTTGGACAATATCTTCCATATCGCCACCAACAAGAAAGTAACTTCTTGCAATGCGGTTTACTATGCTTTTATAATTTGTTAAAAGTTCGTTCATGGCATTTTCATCGCCATCTTTTGCTTTTAATGCGAGTATTTCATCTGTCATGTAAGCACCTCCTGTGCTTTAAGCACTTTTTAATTTTCTATTGTAATTTTTGTCTTAAAATTTCAAATACAACAATTCCGCAGGCAACGCTTGCATTGAGAGAGTTAACCTTGCCTTTAAGCGGAAGGGTAATAATTCCGTCGCAATATGAGCGGATAGATTGTTTTACACCATTACCTTCTGAGCCTATAACAACGGCAACAGCACCATTAAGTTTTTTCTTGTAAATATCTTCTCCGCCAGTTTCGGCAACATAAACCCAAACGTTATTATCTTTAAGGTCGTCAATAGCATCTTTAAGGTTGGTTACTTTTGCAATAAGCATATTTGATATTGCACCAGTGCTTGTACGGATTACCGTTTCATTTACAAGGCAGGCACGATTTTTTGGAATTATGATTCCATGCACGCCAGCACACTCACAAGAACGAATTATTGCACCAAAGTTGTGTGGGTCTTCAATACCGTCAAGAAGAACGATAAAAGGTGGTTCATCTTTTTCCTTTGCTTTTGCAAGAATATCCTCAAGTTCGCTGTATTGAAATTCAACAGCCTCAGCAATGAATCCTTGATGATGTCCCGTTTGTGATTTTTTATCTAACACCATTTTAGGTAAAAATTCAACACGGATTTTTTTCTTATAGGCGGCACTTATGATTTCGTCGTGGCGATGCTCTAAGTTTCTATCCACCATAAGTTTATTTATTGTTATTTCGCTGTCAAGCGCCTGTCTAACAGCATTTTTTCCTTCAATTAACATTGTTTTAATCCTCTATTGATATTTGTAATATTTGGGTTAGCCTTTCTTGGTCTTCGTTTAAGTACAAAAATCCGATAAGTGCCTCAAAACTTGTTGCTTCGGTGTAAGAGGCATGGCTTGCATTTTTTGCTTGATGTTTTGGCTTTGCATTTCTTGCACGGCGTACTATTTCATTTTCCTCTTCGGTTAGCATGGGTTTTATTTTTTCAAGAGCCTTTGCTTGGGTGTCTGCTTTGCAATATTTTGCGGAAAGGGTGTGATAGTTTTGCATTTTTCCTTGGCTGTTTTCAAGCACCTTTTCACGAACGAAAAGGGTGTGTACGCTGTCGCCTATAAAGGCAAGGGAGAGTAGGTTGCCTTGAATTAGTTTTTTAAGGAGTTCTTGTTTTTTCATTATACGTTAAACCTAAACAGTACAATATCGCCATCTTGAACGACATATTCTTTACCTTCAATGCGTACCTTTCCTTTTTCTTTGGCTTTAACAAAATTGCCTGCTTCCATAAGGTCGTCATAAGAAACGATTTCGGCTTTAATAAAACCTTTTTCAAAGTCAGAGTGGATTTTGCCTGCCGCCTGTGGTGCTTTTGTACCCTTTTTAATTGTCCAAGCACGCACTTCTTTTTCACCAGCAGTAAGATAACTCATAAGTCCTAAAATATCATAACTTGCAGTAACAAGTTTTTCAAGTCCGCTTTCTGTTATGCCAAGTTCCGCTTTAAAAAGTTCACGGTCTTCTTGTGGAAGTGAAACAAGTTCCTCTTCAATTTTAGCACAAAGTGGAATTACTTTGTCGCCATTAACATAGGCTTTTACTTTTTCAACACGTTCTTTTTCTGAGAATGTAAATCTTTCACTGATGTTGGTAACATATATCACTGGCTTTGCAGTGAGAAGTTGAAGTCCTTTAAGAAGTTCTTGTTCCTCCTCTGAATAGGTGAGGGATCTTACCTCTTTGTTGTTTTCAAGTGCCTCTTTTATCCTTGTGAGAAGATTTACGCTTGGCACAAGGCTTTTATCGTTTCTTGAAAGTTTGCCGTCTTTTTCAAGTTTCTTGCTTACCACCTCCAAATCGGCAAGGATAAGTTCTAGGGTAATAATTTCAATATCTCGAATAGGGTCTACTGTGCCACTTACATGGATAATGTTTTCATTGTCAAAACAGCGTACAACATGTACTATTGCGTCTACCTCACGAATATGGCTTAAAAACTTGTTGCCAAGACCTTCGCCATGGCTTGCCCCTGCAACAAGCCCTGCAATGTCAACAAACTCTATTGATGCAGGGATGATTTTTTGGGTATGATAAAGTTCGCCAAGTTTTCCTAGACGCTCATCTGGCACATCAACTATGCCAACATTAGGTTCAATGGTACAGAAAGGGTAGTTTGCACTTTCTGCACCAGCCTCTGTAATTGCATTAAAAAGGGTACTTTTCCCTACGTTTGGAAGTCCTACTACTCCGATTTTCATATTTATATTTCCTTTTTTATCTTCTATTAAAACGGCATAAGGAAGTAGTCAAATCTCCATTAGGGGATAGGTCTACTTCCATTTTTGCCTTATTAATTTGTTTTTTAAGCACCTTCACCTTCGGTTTCGTGGCGTGGGGCAGGTGTTTCTAATGCAGGATCTGCGGACTCAGGTGCAGGTCTTTCTGCGGCACGTTTAGCTGCTGCCTTTTCTGCAAATTTAGTTTTTAATTTTCTAGAATTCTTTCTAGTCTGTTTTGCAGTTTTTGGTGCTTTAGGAGTTTTATCGCCAAAGAGTAAAAATTCGTTTGCTTTAATTTTACCTTTGTTGTCCTTTTGAATCTTTTCAAGTTTAGCAGTTAAATCTTTTCCATATTTTGCCCAATCGAATTTAGGATCGGTAATATCTGGAAGAGGGAAGTCAAACACTTTAACCACTTTCTTTAAAGTTTTTTCTTTAAGTCCAGTATCTCTTACAGCATCATCAACATCTAAAAGTTCACCTCTAAGAGCCTCAAGTTGACGTCTTTTTGTGTCGTCTGCAAGGTCAGATGTCATGATTCTTGTATACTCTTTAAGTAAGCGTTTAGATTTATCTTCAAGAACCTTAATCTTCTTTTTCTCAGTAATGTATTTTTTAGCAGTACCATCTGTACTCTTTGCTTCATCGTTAGCGACTTCTCCCTCACCAGGGTGTAATTCAGCACCAGCCTCAAGAGGTTTACCTTTTTCTATGGCTCGTGCAGCGGTTTCGCTAGTAATTTGTTTTGTCTTCTTTTCTCCGAGAACAACAGTCGCTTTATTTTGTGCGTTTTCTAATTCGTTACGGTATCCTTTCTTAAGGGTAGCCATCTTGCCTTCTGCAACGGCAATAGTTGTTCCGCCTTCAGAGTTAAGTCCAGTTACCTCCTTGAAAGTTTTGCCATTTGGTAAAACTCGACTGCCAACAACTTCATGTATTGCTCTTTCAAATTCGTCAAGAGTTTTAGGGTTTAAGTCGCGCACAACTTTCTTTTGTTTGTTAGAAAGCACTTGATATAAAGGATATGTTTTTTCAATATATACAGAGGCTGTTTTTGTCAATTTCTTTCTTGCTTCTTCTACGCTTGTTTCAGTGGTTACTTCAGGGTGTGCCTGTTTCATATATTTATGTGCTGCTGCCACACCAAGAGAGCCGTCAAGAATCATAGTGATTGCTTTTTCTTTTGCAACTCCACGTTCTTCCATAATAAGTGCGAGTTTCGCTATTGACTTTTTATCTGCAGCGCTACGTCCAGTAAAGTCAGAGTTTGTTTCAAGTTCGGCTATCTTTGTATTGATATCGGCCTCAGAAATAGTGAATGTATCTGATGGGTCTAATCGCTTAGCAAGTTTGGTAAATGAAGTTGTTTCATTGGCAATTTCATCATCAACTTGCTTATTTTGTTCATAGGCTTTTGCAAGAAGGGCTGACTTTTCGCCTGTAAGAGTGCCGGTTGCAATAGCAGTAAGAAGTTCCTCTGTTGTTTTACCTTCAATTTCGCTCACTTTTGTTGGGTTTTCTGCCATTAAAGCTTGTTTAAGGCTTCCTGCAATTTGAGTAGAGAGAGGGGTGGTTTCAATTGTGTGTTTTGCAAGAGGTCCACCATTCATATAGTCGTCAGCGGTATCTCTATAGAAGCCTGCTGCTGTAAGAGCCGCATCACGTGCTTGCACAGCAGTTTTTATTGCGTTTTCTGGTGGAATTATTAACATGTCAGCCGCCGCTGTTGCCTCTGTTGATGCACCTGGGGTTGCACTTAATTCGGTTGCTGTATACATGCTTTGTACTGCAAGGGACATTTGAGCATCAGAAATAAATTCTGTAGCGGAGCCTTTTGCCTCTCTTGTCAATCTAACAGTTTCAATATATTGGGTAAGACCAACAAGTGAACGTCTATTTTTAACATCTTGGTTTACGGCTTCTTCTAAGTTTGTTTGAGCCTCTTCAATTTTTGCTGCTGCATTTTCAAGGGCTTCTAATGACTCTGCAGATAGGTTTTTAGTAAGTTCATTGATTTTGGTGTCGCTGTAATCATGGTAAGCAAGGTATCTTGCAAGTGCAAGGGCATTGCCTTCAACAAACTTATTCATAGCTTCTGCGCTGTATAAGTTTTTACGAATGATTTTTTCCATAACTTCATCAGTCGCGTCTTCTAAGAAAGAATCTTGTTTCTTTTGAAGTTTATCTTTCGCTTCTTGTGCCGCATTTAAGGCGCGTACTTGTTTAACAGCGTCATCAATAGTCGCTCTTTCTGTAAATATTTTGGTTTTAAGTTCGGCAATTTGCTCTGGAGAGAGTTCTACGCCTGCTTTACCATAAACACCATCAGCACCAAAATATTTTTTAATAAATTCTTCTTGTTTGTCTGCAGGAAGGGCGTTTAATTCTTCTATGAAGGCTTGACGATTCTCAAAGCCTCCTTCACCAATAAAGCCCTCATATTCTTCACCAAATATGTTTTTTAAATATTGAACAGCAGGATTCTCATCATTATTCATAAGAGCTTCGTTTACAACAAACTTGTTTTGTGCTTTGTTGAGTTCTGAACTGTTTTCCCAAAATGCTTGTTGTTCGTTTTCAAGTTCTCTTTCATGTTTTGTAAGAGGGTCGATAATGTACTTTTCAAGTTTAAGAAGTGGATTAGAAAGTCTGTCAGCGTTAAGTGCAAGGAGTGCTCCACCTGTGGCTACTGTAAGTCCCACTCCTGCAAGTATTGCGGCAATGGCAGGGGCAAAAGGCATAGCGATAAGCATTAATATAATGCCAAGAGCCATTATGTTTACGCCCCAGTCAAAATTGATTTTAAGGTCTTTTGCCTTAACAACCTTTTTAGGGGTTGAAACAAAAGGTATTTCATCAACCTTTTCAGGAGGAGGTGGTGGTTCAATTTCTGAACTATCTTCCATATCGGCGGTTAATGAACTTCCTCTTACTCGAGTTTTCATATCGGAGGTTTCTGTTTTATCTTCATGGTCTGCAACAAATGAAAATCTAGAGCCTTCTCTCGCGAGACTTTTTGTATCACTTGTGCCAGATCTTTCAAAAGTTTTTCCTGTGAAACCAGAAAACTCTTCCAGCATTGTCAAATATTTTTCTGGCACATAAGGGCTATCTGATTCTAATGGCAACATAAAATCAAGAGGTTTTCCAGTATGGCGGTTTAAAATTACATAGGGGTTTTCGCCTTCATTAAAGGTTATTGTGCTACTTTCTACTTCTGAAGTAAATACATTGCCACTGCTTCCTGCAACATGGTATGCAAAGACTTTATTGTTTTCAGGATGTTCAGCATCAAGAGTTTTCCAGAAGTAATAACTTTTAAATCCTGGCTTTTCTGTACTAGGCACTGTGGCAGTAAAAATTTGACATTTGCCATCTTCTGATGTGAAAGTTTTGTGTGAGTCTATTTCACTCTCTGGCACAAATTCGTCATCTCTCACCTTGTCAGAGTTAGGGTTTGTTGCCTGCAGGTATGCTCCAATCATGAAAGGAGGTATTTTTGTTGGGTTTGCAATCAAGGTTTCACTTCTTACGCCTGCAAGTTTAATTCTGTTTTTTGCATTAAAAACCATTTCTTCAAAGCACTTAGTGCTCATGGTAGGGTGCAAAATCTTTGGGCTGTGTTCTGCATCTTCAGAGAAATATGTGCTTTTATGTTCCCCATATTGTAGTTGCACACCAAGAGCGTTGATTACGCAGGTATATTGGGTAGAGCCATCTCTTGCCTTAACCGATACTTTAACCTCGTTTTTTGCCCCGTCGATTTCAATAGGTGTTGTTCCATCTGCCAGAGGATTAATTTCAAGAATATTTGTACCAGCAAAAGATATGCTTTCTTTCACTTCGTCAGGAAGCCCTGCAACAACATCATTATCAAGAGTAAGGAACAGTTTTCCTTCATTTTGTGTTACTTTTGCTATGCTTTTTTCCCCATTGGAAAAATCAATAAGAGGTTTGTCCGCTCCACTTATCATTGAAAAAGTTTGGGTTTGTCCTGCATAGGTTATAACCTCACCAGAGGAAAGTGTTTTAGTAAGAGTAATTTTGTTGTCTATTTTTGCAGTTGCCATATAAGCCCTCCTGTCTACATAATAGAGTATCTATATATATAAATAATATCATTTTATAAAACCAAAGTCAAGACTAGAGGAATACAATCTTATACTTTTTAAAAAACAGCCGTGTTTCGGCTGTTTTTAATTAATCTGGCAATACTTCTGTTGTTGCGTCTAAGTTTTTGTTTATTTCTGTTGTAAAATCAGATATGATTTTGTTGTGTTTTTCAATTTTGTTTGCAAGGTTAAATTCAGGCTTAACATCTTTAGATAATAGTTCAATAGATGCTTCAATGTTACCAAAATCAGGATAACCTTCCACTTCTTGCATTAGTTTTTTAAGAACATCTGTTACTTTTGTTTTATATGTTTCGTTAATAAATTTATTATACATATCCATATCCGCAGTTGGGAATTTGGCAACTTTGCTTTCAAAATCCTTTGGTATATTGAATTTTGTTAATTCGTAAATCATTGTGGTGTGGTCAAGGTCTGAATATGTTACTATACCATAATAATTTATGTCGGTGTATGCATCAATAAAATTACTATTGTTATTGTAGCAGCGTATATTGTTTTGTGTTTTTTTAGCACTGCTGATAAGTTTTGTGTATTTTGATATCTTTGTATCAACATTGTTGCGTTCTGTATCACTTTCAACAAGGTTATTGAATTTCATCTTTTCAAGTTTAGTTTTTGTATTCTCAAACGCGACAATTTCAAGAGCCTTTTTAAAATCTGCAACGTGCTCAACGATGTATTTTGTTAAGCAGTGGTCAATATAGAACCTGTCTGTATTGTTGCAACTTTCAAGTGTTTCGTTGTAGAGTTTTAATTGTTCTCCACGAGGAAGATTTGCAAAAGTAGATGTTGGGTGAGTCTGTTTATATTTTTTAGAAAGTTGTGCTACTTGAGCTTTTGTCATGAAAAGGTGTACCTTGTGTAAAGATTCAAAGTCGGTAGCCTTGTTAATTTCAGACATTGCATCAATATTTATTGAGATGAAATTGTCAGAAGATGCGATTGCTTCAAGTAAGGTGTGTGCTGAAAAATCATTAATTCCATTTTTACAGAAGGTGTAGGCGTTTTCGTTTGATTCTTCTAAGAGGGTGTATTCTTCCATAAAATTGTCTATTGCTTTGATGAACTTTGCTTGTTCTGCTAAACAATCCAATTCTTCAAGTCCTTCTACTTTCCAAGGGGTATAAGAATCAAGAATTTTGCTTTCTCCAAGTTCTGCAATTTTAGAAGTACAATATTCAATTTGTTTGACGATTTCTTTATTTATTGTTTTTATATTTTCAGCATTTTCTTTAGATGCGTTAATTGCAGTTGCAGTTTCTTCAATGGTTTCTACTAATTCGTTCCATTTTTCAAGTTGCTCTCTAAGAAGTGCAAAGTTTTTAATTCTTTCAACTTCTTCTGTTTGGCGTTCTGAAAGAAAATATACAGCCTCTTGTTTGGTAACATTAACTGGCTTGATTTTTTCCACATTTAATCCGCTTGAACCTTTAGCGTTAACAATCCTTTCCATTGCTGGGGCTAATTTTCCTTGAAGATTATAATAAAGAGGCTCAAAAGAAAGAAGTTCAACAATGTCGTCCATATGATCTGCAATAAACTGAGCGGTTGCTGTTGCAATAGATTCTTTGTCAGCACTTTCACGATTAAAGTTGTTTTCATCGTTTACGAAAGCACAAAATTCGTCCAAATTTTTAAATTTAGATCTTTTTTGATAACTTGCAGGTGCAGAAAGTTCTGCTGGAAGTTCACCTGTATTTGCAGCAAATACAAATTTTGCAATATTTTTTAATTTTTCTTTAAATTTCTCAAACATAAATAATCCCACCTTTTATTTTTGATAAGCCAATTATACTTTGTTTTACCCTTAAAGTCAATACCCCAAAATTAACAAATTTATCTTAAAAATAATTATTTGTTGATATTTGTCAATCCTTTTTGGTAAAAATATTAAATATTATATTCAGAACAAGCAAAAAGGTTGAATTTTTATTTGATTTTTGCTAAAATATCATGGAAAAGATTAGGAGATGAAATGGGATTATTTGGAAATGAAAACAAAACACAGGTAAAAAAGTTGAAGAAAATTGCAGATAAAGTGATTGCTCTTGAGGATAAATATAAAGAGTATTCAAACGAGCAACTGCAAGCATGTACCCAAGAATTTAAAGATAGGATTAAAGTGGGGGAAAGTTTAAACGATTTGCTTCCTGAGGCTTTTGCTGTTATGAGAGAGGCTTCTTCAAGAGTGCTTAACATGAGGCACTTTTATGTGCAAATTTTGGGTGGTATTGCACTTCATCAAGGACGTATTGCAGAGATGGCAACTGGTGAAGGTAAAACCCTTATGGCAACTTTGCCAGCCTACCTTAATGCTTTGACTGGAAATGGCGTGCATGTTGTTACTGTCAACGAATACCTTGCAAAGCGTGACGCTGAGTGGATGGGTAAGGTGTTTAGATTTTTGGGGCTTAATGTGGGGGTTACTTTAAACGGCCAAAAACCAGACCAAAAGAAAAAAGCATATGACGCTGATGTTACCTATTGTACTAATAATGAACTTGGCTTTGATTATCTTCGTGATAATATGGCGGCACAAGCGGGGCAACGTGTTCAACGTGGGCTTAACTTTGCTATTGTTGATGAGGTGGATAGTATTCTTATTGATGAGGCAAGGACTCCGCTTATCATAAGTGGCCGTGGCAACAAATCTAGCGAAGGATATATAAATGCGGAAAAGTTTGTTAAGACATTAAAGAAAGACGAAGATGTTGAAATTGATGAAAAAACTAAGGCGATGAACCTTACTGAAAGCGGTATTGAAAAGGCAGAAAAATTCTTTAAGGTGGAAAGCCTTTCAGATATTGATAATATCGAACTTAACCACTATATCAACAATGCACTCAAAGCAAATTATACAATGCATCGTGACGAAAACTATATTGTTAAGAATGGAGAGATTATCATTGTTGATGAGTTTACTGGTCGTCTTACACCAGGGCGAAGATTCAGTGCAGGACTTCATCAAGCGATTGAGGCGAAAGAGGGGGTGCAAATCAAAGATGAAAACCAAACTCTTGCAACAATTACCTTCCAAAACTACTTCCGCTTGTATAAAAAACTTTCTGGTATGACTGGTACTGCCAAGACAGAAGAGGGTGAATTTAGAACAATCTACAACCTTGATGTTGTTACCATCCCATCAAACAGACCAAATCAAAGACGTGACGAGCCAGATATTGTTTATGTTACCGAGCAGGGTAAGATTGAAGCAATAATTGAGGAAATCAAGGCGTGCAGTGAAAGCGGACAACCAGTACTTATTGGTACAATCAATATTGATAAAAGTGAACTTCTTTCCAAGGCACTTAAACATGCAAAAATTAAGCATACTGTGCTTAATGCAAAGAACAACGAAATGGAAAGTGATATTGTTGCTCAGGCAGGTAGAAAGGGGGCTGTAACTATTGCAACCAACATGGCTGGTCGTGGTACAGACATTCTTTTAGGTGGAAACGCTGAATTTATGGCAAAGAAGCGTATGAAAGAGGAAAACTTTACCGATGAGGAAATTTCTTATGCTACTGCGTTCAATACTGTTGATGATGAAAAATTGAATAAGGCACGTGAGCGTTACACCGAATTATATAAGCAGTATAAGTCGGTTACTGATAAAGAAAAAGCGGAAGTTATTGCCCTTGGCGGACTTCACATTGTAGGTACAGAGCGTCACGAATCAAGACGTATTGATAACCAGTTGCGTGGTCGTGCTGGCCGTCAAGGCGATCCAGGTTCAAGTGTATTCTTCCTTTCACTTGAAGACGACCTTATCCGTCGTTTTGGTGGAGATAGAATGAAGCGTATGGCAACTATGTTTAAACTTGACGATTCAACTCCTATCCAACTTAAAATGCTGGCAAGGCAGATTGAAGGGGCTCAACGCAAAATCGAACTTCAAAACTTTAGTCAACGTAAAACGGTTCTTCGTTTTGATGATGTGCTTAATAAGCAAAGAGAGATTATCTACGATCAACGTAACAGCGTGCTTGATGGTGCACCTGTGCATGACCAAATTATGGGGATGTTCCCAGAACTCATTTCAAGGGTGGTTGGAAAAGCGATTAGCGATGATAAACCTTACTATGAATGGGATATTGCAAAACTTCAATCCGAACTTGAAAAAGGGCTTTTAGAGCGTGGAAGCAATCTTATTACAGAAGAGTTTGTTGAAGGTTGTGATGTAAAAGATATTGAAGAAAAAGTACTCAAACTTGTAGAGAAAAGATATAAAGATCGTGAAAAAGAAGCCAAAGACCTTGATTTTGACTTTGGCAGGCTTGAAAGACTTGTTCTTTTGCGTATGGTTGATGTTAACTGGATGAATCATATTGAAGATATGCAGATTATGAAGAACGAAATCTTCTCCCGTGGATTTGGTAACCAAGACCCAGTGCTTGCATATAAGAAAGACGGCTTTGAGATGTTTGATAAAATGATTGACCAAATTAAAGAGATGACTTGCTACATTCTTCTTAACAACCATCTTGAGCGTGCACCAGAGCCACAACCAGAGCAGCCACAATTTAAGGTGGTAATTACTGGAAAGGAACTGTCGCCAGAAGAGCGTGCAAAACAACGTAAAAAGCCACAAGTGCAAAAAACGGTAGTTAATACCGAAGCGAAAGTAGGGCGTAACGACTTATGTCCTTGCGGAAGTGGAAAGAAATATAAACAATGTTGTGGAAAGTAAAAAGGCAATTATTATGTATACATTTGGAAGAATATTAAAAGATTTAAGATTAGAAAAAGGTTTAACGCAAGCACAACTTGCGAAAGAACTACATCTTGATAAATCCACAATAGCAAAATACGAAACTGATAAAATGAGTCCTAGTTGCCTAATATTAAAAAACATTGCAATTTACTTTCAAGTAAGTGCAGATTATTTGTTAGGATTGGAAGATTGATTTTTGAAAAGAGTCAAAAATTTGGCTCTTTTTGTTTTTTTACTTGACAATGCTATTTATATAATATATAATCAAAGTCGCAGTAAAAATACTGTCCTTGCCTTTCGGAAGAAGGGCCAATTAGTCCAAAAGGAGGTAAATGTATGAATAAGTATGAACTTCTTTATATCATTTCCAGCGATGTCGCTGAGGAAAAACGTGAAGAACTTATTAAAAAGTTCTCTTCTTACGTTGAATCTAAGGGTGGCGTTGTTGACGGAATTGATAAGTGGGGAATGAGAAAACTTGCTTATCCAATCAACTTCAAAAATGAAGGATTCTATGTTCTTATGAACTTAACTCTTTCAGCAGAAGAAGTTGACGCAATGGCAAAACTTATGAACATCACTGAAGGCGTTATTAGACAAATGTTCGTAAGAAAATAAGGAGAAAATATATGAATAAAGTTATTTTAATCGGGAACTTAACCCGTGACCCAGAACTATCAACTACAAACAGTGGTGTTAGTGTTTGCAGATTTGGTATCGCGGTACAAAGAAACTTCCAAAACAATGAGGGAGAACGTGATGTTGATTTCTTCAATATTGTTGTATGGCGTGCCAAAGGTGAAAACTGCCACAAATTTTTAAAGAAAGGTTCAAAATGTGCGGTAATCGGAAGATTGCAAAACTCTACTTATGAAGCACAAGATGGTACTAAGAGAACTGTTACCGATGTTGTTGCTGATGATGTTGAATTTTTAGGTACACGTAATTCTGACGGAAGCGACGCTCCTGCAAGACCTGCAAATGCACCTAAGGTAGAAACAACCGAACTTGAACCTATTGATGATGATAGTTTACCATTCTAAGTGCCTAAGGCACTTTCTAAATGGTGCGAAAATTAAAACAAAAATCTAAAAAGGAGATTATTATGAGCGAAGCAGTTAAGACTGAGGAAAGACCAGTAAAGAAATTCCGTAAGCCTGCAAAGAAGAAAGTATGTGCTTTCTGTGTGGCTGGCGAAAAGTCTATTGACTATAAAGACGTTGCTAAAATCAAGAAGTATATCACTGAAAAGGGTAAGATTCTTCCAAGACGTCAAACAGGAGTATGTGCAATACATCAAAGAGAACTCACAACCGCTATTAAGAGAGCAAGAAACGTTGCACTTCTTCCATATGTTGGAGATTAATAAATAAAAGGGGTAAAAATTATGAAAAAGGACATTCATCCAGATTATCATGAAGTTACCGTAGTTTGTGCTTGTGGAAACACTTTTAAAACAAAGGCAAATGTTAAAGGCGAAACACTTAGCATTGATATTTGCAATAAGTGCCACCCATTCTTCACAGGAAAGAAGAAGGTTGTTGATGCCAGCGGTAATGTTGAGAAATTTAAGAAAAAATATAACGTATAATAAAAAAAATCACGCAAATTGCGTGATTTTTTTGTGTTTAATTTTTTATACCTCACTTTCAAGACGAATTCCATCTTTAAATCCGCAAGGTGATTTACAATCGTATCCAGCATTACATCTTGCTCTTTGTTTAAGTATTGAAAACTGGTCGTAAAGTGCCTGAGTGTTTTCTTTAATACTTAATAGGTCAGGGTTACCAGGGTGTTTTTTAAGATTTAAATCAACTTCCATTAAGTCTTGGAAAAGTGAACCAGATATTCTGCCTGAATATGCTTTGGTTAAATCTCTAATCTCTTTTTGAGCACAAGAGCAGTTTCTTTCCATTGCTTTTAAGCGGAAATCTTCGATTTGTCCGTTTTCTATAATAGGGATAAGCATTCCTTGTGGAAGGTGGGTTTTAACCTTTAGCATATCAATACGCCAAGCGCTAGTTAAGCGTGAATCAGATTTAAGTATAGGAGGAATGTAACAGTCGGTATTGTTTAAGAAGTTGTCCATAAAAACAGCTTCGTTTATATTGTAGTTGATTGTTCTATGTCTTTGAAGTTGAGCAAGGCAAGCAAATGATGCATTATATTTAAAAGCGTAAACAGGGTTTGAAATAACTTCTTTAAGAATACCAGTGCCAAACAAAGAAAGTTTTCTATCTTTGCTGTCAGTTAAGGCTTCGCTATAAAGGTTGTTATTTTTTACGAAGTCAACAAACTCTTGCATTTCGTTTTTGATTCCTTGATAGAAAACGTTTGCGTTTTCATCAGCAATTACATCTTCAAACCACTTTGCAAGATAGTTAAGTTGTCTTAAGCTGGTTGTGTAAACCATGTTAGAAGGGGTGAATACTGAAATCATATATCTTGCATTTTCTTGTGCAAGTTTTCCTACTTTAATGCCTTTTGCGTCAAAGAATGGTTGGCATTTACCATATTTTTCATCAATCTCTTGTGATAAAATTGATTTCCATTTTTCAAACAGTTCATTTTCTTCTGGGTCAATATCTGTCATTACAGTGTAGCGGGCAGACTTTTCACTTGTGTTATATTCGCTTTCGTTGTTGAGTACCATTGCAAGGGCTTTTGGAATGCCAGAAAGTTCAAGTGTAAGGTGAGCATGTCCGAAGCAAGAGTGATGTCCGTTCTTTTCTACGGTTTTAGCAATAGCAAGTATATTGTCAATGCCTTTGTTTTGAAGTTCGTCAAAGGTTTCCTTCATATAGCAAGTGCTTCCCATAAGACCTGCAACTATGCGATTGAAGTGCATATCAAACTTATAGTGGTAGTAACTTCCACCCCCGCAGTCTACTATGTAAGCAAGAGTCCATTCAAGTTTTTTATCAAATTCATCAATTAAAGCATTCTTTCTTTCAATTAAAGCCTGTTTTGCTTTTGGCAATGTGGTATTTTTGATTTCAGTTTTGATTGTTTCAAGTTTGTCATGCATACCGCAAAGTGTTCCTGCGTGCCAGCAAAGCGTAGATAATCTTTGATTATCAAATCTATCGCTATTTACCATATCTTTTACCGCTTGTTGAATCAGGTTCATATCTGGCTTTAATGGGCAGTCAAGTTCTGAGTGCATTTTGATTTTTATATTCATTTTTCCCTCCTTGGTTTGTTGAAAATATTATAAAACATAAGCAGGACAATGTCAATACTAAAATTTTGAAAGAAAATGCTAAAAAAAGGGCATAATGCCCTTATGAAAAAATATTTTTTTCCTAGTTATAATGGCGTAAGTTCCTTTTTTGAGGGACAGGTTACCTCTGCCATTGTGGATAAGCATGGAAATAAGCGGGTTGGCAGTGAACCTTCTAAAAACAAGATAATTTTTTGGAATATCTTTCTTTTAAGAGGTTTACAGTTTTTTATATTTGGTCTTATAGCACAATTTTCGGCGTTCACGTTTTGTGATAATCTTCAAGTGGATAAAGAAAAGGGGAAAAACTTTTTTGATAAAATGTCTATCAAACTTAATATTGCAACAAAATATATTCAAATTTTTACCTGCGTTATTCTTGCTTTCATATTTTCATTTTTTGTTTTTGACCTTTTGCCATCAAGGCTTTCACTTTATATTGTAGATGAGTTTTCTGACATACATTTAAGAGGGCTTATTGTTGGATTGATTAGAATGATAATTGTTTATCTTGTCTTTCTTTTTTTACGTTTCATGCCTTTTATGCAAGGGTTGTATCGTCTTAATGGTGCTTGCAATCAAGTGGTAAATTGTAACGAAAAAATCACTGAACTTCGCAAAACTTCACATCATTATGCGTTAAATTATTTAAATTTTATTGTTTTTGCTTTAATGTTATCATCTTTTGTGGTATCATTAGTTGCAATAAGTGAAAGCGTATACCTAAATATAATTTACAACTTTTTGATTGTGATAGGCTGTATTATGGTTGGTTATGAACTTTTATGGGCGATTGCTGTGACAAAATCGAAATGGCTAAAAGATTTCGTTTTACTGACTTCGCCACTTGTAGCCATAAAGCCAAGTCTCACTGAGGAAGAGATTGTTCGCACTGCACTTATTGAAAACTCTAATGATGTAAAGGGGCTTGATAAAGTGGAAGATGATAAAGTGCCTATGTCGGCAGTAATCTCACAAATGCAAACAAAACTTATCAGTGCAGATAGGTACGAAAAAAGTGATTTGGAATGGATAATTGCCACCGTGCTTAACAAGAACAGGGCGGAGATTAAACTTATACGCTCAATTACAAAAAAGGAAGAACGTGAAATTTTAAGGGCTACGGATAGGAGGGCAAAGGGAGAGCCACTTTCAAATATATTTGGCTTTGTGGATTTCTATGGACTTAGGTTCGATGTTAACAAAAAAGTGCTCTCTCCACGTATGGAAACCGAACTCTTGGTGGAAGAGGTGATTAAACTTGCAAGCCCGATGAAGAATCCAACCATTTGCGACCTTTGCACGGGAAGTGGGGCAATAGCGGTGTCGCTTGCAAAAAATTGTGATGCAAAAATCACCGCAATAGATGTTTCTAAATCAGCGTTGCAGGTGGCGGAGCAAAATGCAAAAAAACATGATGTTAAAATCGACTTTATTGAATCTGACATTTTTGCTGGAATTAAAAAACATAAGAAATTTGATATAATAGTGTCAAATCCTCCTTACATTGAAACTAAGGAGATTGCCAAACTTTCAATAGAGGTTAAAAAGTATGACCCTAAACTTGCATTAGACGGCGGAGCGGACGGGCTGGAGTTTTATCGAAGAATTGTAAAAGAAGCACCTCTTCATCTTGAAAAGGAAGGGCAGTTAATCTTTGAGGTTGGCAAGGGGCAAGCAAAGGCGGTGCGGGAACTTTTAAAAGATGCGGGATTTATTGACACACGGGTAATCAAGGATTATAATAATATAGAAAGGATAGTATATGGAAAATATAGCAAATGATATTTTAACTAAAACGCAAAAGGCTAAGAATCGCTTTGAAGAACTTACAGAGATGATTTCAAAACCAGAAATAATTTCAGACAATAAACTTTGGAAAGGTCTGGTTAAGGAACGTTCTAACCTTGAAGAGATTGCTGCTGCACATGATAATCTTGAAAGACTTGTTAAAGATTACAAGTCTGCACAAGAGGATTATAGCAGTGAAAAAGACTCCGACCTTCGTGATATGTTTTATGAAGAAATTGGCAGTTTAAAGGTTCAAATTGAAGAGAAAGTGGAAGAGATAAAAATCCTACTTCTTCCAAAAGATGAAAATGATGACAACAATGTTATTATTGAAATTCGTGCTGCGGCAGGCGGAGAGGAGTCTGCCTTGTTTGCAAGCGTGCTTATGAGAATGTATCAATATTATGCTGAAAGCAAACATTGGAAAAGTGAAATAATGGATTTGAATGAAACCGAACTTGGTGGAATTAAAGAAGTTACCTTTATGGTGAAAGGTAAGGGGGCGTATAGTCGCCTTAAATATGAAAGTGGGGTGCATAGGGTGCAACGTGTGCCTGAAACCGAATCACAGGGGCGTATTCATACATCAACCGCAACAGTAGCAGTGCTTCCTGAAATTGAAGATATTGATGTTGAGATTGATGATAAGGATTTGCAAATTGATACATATCGTGCCTCTGGTGCGGGCGGACAGCATATCAATAAAACAGAATCAGCGATAAGAATTACACACCTTCCTACAGGTATGGTTGTAAACTGCCAAGACGAACGTAGCCAGATAAAAAATAAAGAGCGTGCAATGTCTATTTTGAGGTCAAAACTTTATGACTTCTATAAACAACAACGTGATAGTGAGTATAAGGAAAATAGAAAAAGTCAGGTCGGCACTGGCGACCGTAGTGAACGTGTGCGTACCTACAACTATCCACAAGGTCGTGTAACAGACCATAGGGTAAATGTAACATCTTATAATCTTGATGGAGTTTTAAACGGTGATATAGAGCAGTTTATTGAAGCGCTTATCGTAAAGGATAGGGCAGAGAAACTTGCAAATGCGTAAACAATAAAAAAGTGGCGATGCCACTTTTTTATTGTTTGTTTTTAATTAGGTCTATAAATAGTCTTTCATATTTTTCTGCAACTTGCTTCCAGCCTTCCCCATAAATTGTGTGTACATTTTGACAAACATTATTATAAAGTGTTTTGTCTTGTATTATTTGATAAATTCTATTTGAAAAATCTTTTACATTATAATTTGATAGAAAGCCATTTTTATTGTCAGTTATTCGTTCGCTTGCACCATAACCGTTTATTGTTAATGTAGGTGTGCCAGCGCTTGCTGCTTCACATATTACAAGTCCATCAGTGTCAAATATAGATGGGAATAGAAATAAATCTGCTTTGGAGTAAATTTTGCTAATTTCAATTCTATCTGAAATAAAACCAGTAAAAATCACATTGTCATATAGATTTTCTTTTTTAATAAGTTTTTCTAATTTTTTCTTATAATTGCCTTCGCCAACTATGTAGAATTTAAAATTGTAAAACCCTAATTCTTTTTTCAAGATTCCAAGACTTTTAATTGAAAATTGAATGTTTTTAATTTTAATAATATGACCACAAAACAAAAAGGTGAATATATTTGGATTTTTGTTTACATTTGTAGTTTTGGATAAACTCTTAATATGGTCAGTTCCATTTTTAATAACAAGGACTTCTTTCTTATATCCATATTCATGTAATTGATTTGCCATATCATTAGATACAGTGATAATTTTGTTTGTACGATTAAGTTTTCTAACTAATGATCCAATTAGAAGGTTTGTTATTAATTTACTATGGCTTGAATTATAGAATGCTTCTTTAAATTTAGTATGTATTGTTGCAACAATAGGCTTATTTAGTTTTTTTGCAACCTTTATAGCACATTTTGCCATTCCTGACGCGGTGCAATAGTAGATAATATCTGGGTTGAAATTTTTGGATATTTTTAATATTTTTTTATATTCAAGTTTGCATAAAACGGCCATATCATTTTTGCTGAGTTTTATGCTTTTAATTCTTATAACTTCAAACTCATTGAAATCTTGTGCTCTATGATAGTCTGGAGCGAATAATAGTATCTCATGTCCTAGTTCTTTTAGGTTTTTACACAGGTTATAAGTTGCCTGCTCTGTGCCTCCACTAGCAGGGAAAAAGCTGTCAGTAAAAACAGCGATTTTAAGTTTTTGCATTGAATTTTCCTCATTTTATTTGTTTTTTACTCCTTTTATCAAAAATTCAACGATATCTTTAGAGGCATTAGGTCGTGCAAATTTTTTAATATTCTCACACATTGATTTGTAAAGTTCAGGATTGTTTAACAGTTCTTCCACTTTATCCCCAGCGTCTGTAATTTTATTGAGTCCTAATGAGCAACCTTCATCTATAAAAATTTTCTTTGTGATTTTTTCATTTAGAATCATCTTTTCACGGGTGATAAAAGGTTTTCCTCTTGTTAGTGTTTCGCTTATTACGCTACTTCCGCATCTTGTAATTGTTGCGTCAACGCAAGACATATACTCAATAATGTTATTAACAAAACCAAGGTTCACAACATTTGAAATATTGTGTTTTTCAATGTATTTCTGAATTTTATCGTAATTCTTTTTGTTTTTACCATTAATTATTACAATTGTGATATCCAAATTCTTTTTGAGAATACTTTTTAAAAGTTTTAGGGTGTTGCCAAGCCCATTCCCACCGCCTACGATAAGAATCGTGAATTTGTCTGGAAGGTTTAAGTGGAGTCGTAAATCATCATGTTTATTCCCCCCCCCGATTATGTCGGCAAATTCGGCACGAATAGGAAGTCCAGTGGTTATAATCTGCTCACGTTTAAATCCTTTATTCAAAAGGTCGTCAGTTGTATTTTCATAAGGTTGGAAAACATAGTCAACACCTGTTGAAAGTTCCCAATAAGGGCAAAGACAAAAGTCTTGTAAGATTGTTCCTACAAGTATGTTTTTATCTATCATGTTATGTTTTCGCATATAAGTAATATTGTTGCTTGCATAAAGGTGAGTGCAGACGATTATGTCTGGCTTGAACTCTTCGATATTTTCAAGCATATAAGGGATTGCTTCTTTTAATCTTTTTGAAACATCTTTGCTGGTTTTTTTGCAAAGTTTTGTCCATATATAATCATAAATATGAGGAATATGTTTGCAAGCCCAAAGAAATGATTTGTTTTCATTTACCACTTTCTTTTCATCATAACCAAACACTTGTATGATTTTAGTTTCTACGCCTTTATTTTCAAACTGACCTGCAAGAGATTTTGCCATCATATTATGGCCTTCTCCGCAGGTCATGGTAAATATAAGTGCCCTCATATTTTTTGCTCCTTTTGCTATTGTGATATAATGTTTAGCGTGAATTTCGCTGATATCTCTGGATAAACCTTTGCGGTGATTGTGTATGTACCAATGGTTTTAAGGGGCTCTTTCAATTCAATTTTGCGTTTATCAAGATTAAAACCAAAACTATTATTGATGGCGTCTGCGATTTCTTTTGATGTTACAGAACCAAAAGTCTTTCCATTTTCACCACATTTTATTTTAAGGTTAACGACTTTCCCTTCAATCTGCTTTGCAAGTTTAAGTGCCTCTTGACGCTCTACCTCTTTATGATAAGCAGTGGCATTTTTCTGAAATTCATTTTCCGCCATTGCTGTTTTATTTGCCTCTTTGGCAAGCCCTTGTTTTAATAAGAAATTTTTTGCATATCCGTCAGCAACTTCTTTGATGTCACCTTTTTTACCAGTGCCTTTAACATCTTTTAATAATACTACTTTCATTATTTTACCTCTTTTAACAATTCTACTTTAATTGCGTTTAAAAAGTCAACCAAAAGGAAACAATTTCTGATAGGGAGATAGGTATGGATATTAGATGTCGCAAAACTAAGTGTGTATATAATGATAGATATACTTGCAAGGCCAAAGGTATTAAGGTTGATAAGAAGGTGTTATGTTCTACCTTTGAAAAAGGGGATAAGCCAGAAATGGATGTTACCAAGCATATGTTTGAAGGCGATCCTCCACAATATGCACCGCAACGTGATAGCAAGACTTTAAAAATATTATGTGATGCAAAATGTTTGTTTAATAAAGATGGAGTGTGCGTTTCTAACGGAATAACGGTAAACTCTATTTCGGAAAAACCATTTTGTGTAAGTTTTCTTGAAGGGCCTTGAGCCCTTTTTATTTTGTTATTAATATTATAGTGCTTGCTAAAACAATAAAAATATAGTATACTACTTGCAAGAGGAAAAGAGTATGGTAAGACAATCTAAAAAACATATTCAAGGGATGACTGCTGAACAAGAGCAGGCGGTAAAACAAAAAAGTTGTTCTGTTTGGGGGGAAGAGCGTGTTTTAACCTCCCAAGATGAAATTGACTATTATCATGAGTACATAAAACAAGTATTGATTAAAAATAAACTTGTTGGAAGTGTAAGTGACAGCGGTAACTATAATTTGAAAGACAGGGTTAAACGTGACCTCGTTAAAATGCCAAAGGAAGAGGTAGATACCTGCCCTAGTTATTATCTTGCAATGGCCGTGTATATGAAAAAGACATTCAACTTTGTTGTGGATATTGAGTATTCCGAAGATGATATTGCAACTGCGTCACTTTATCTTAATGAGGCGGTTTCAGATTATCCGCCTATTAAATCGCTACGCAGTTTTGTTGCGAAAGTGGTACTGCCAGTGGATAATAATCTTCAAGATAAAATCTTTGAAGCCTTTAATATTTCAAAAACAGTAAGAAATGTGAAAGATACAGATGTGCCATTCCTAGCAGTGCAAATGCAGGAGCAATTAGATAAAGAACTTCTTTTAGATGAAGTTTCTGATTTAGGCTCTCAAATATATATCATGAGAATGCTTAAAGTGCTTTCAAAAGGTGAAAAAGTTGGCGAAGAGATTGTCGAGCAATATAAAAAAGAGGTTGAGAAAAATAAACTTGATGTAAATAAAAAAGGTTCTTACACCAAACTTCATAGGATTCTTGATGAAGTTATTGAGAAAAATGGTGGGCTTGATGCCATTCCTCTTGATAGAGAAGTGCTTTTAAAGCCAAGAAAGGAATATACCGATTCTATCCGCAAGATTGATAATGCGAAACTTAAAAAGACAGCCGTTGACGTTAAGACATTAGAAGAGGTAGAGGTAGGTAAACCAAGCGGTGGCGGCGGTTCAAGTAAGCCTGCCGAAAAGAAACCAGCAGCGAAAAAGGCTGACAAGAAGAAGGATGATAAGAAAAAGAAAGACGATAAAAAGAAGGACGACAAGAAAAAAGATGACAAAAAGAAACCTGTAAGTACTTACTCCCGAGATGTTGTCACCACCTATAAGTCGGCAGGGCTTGAAGGGAAAGGTGCACCTAAAACAAAAATTGCAGGCACACTTGCCACAGAGCCTCCTGCAAGGGAAATGCCTACTAATGAAGAAACGAGTGATGAAGTTGATGCATTTGATGACTCTGTTTTAGATTTTATAGTTGGTGATGGAGAGGCTGCATTTGAGAGCGATGAACTTAATCAAAATTCTGATGAAATATTGGTTGAAACAACAGACTTAACGGAAGTTGTTGGAGAAACTGTTGTTGTTACAGAGGTTGTTGAAACTGTTATTGTTGAAGAAGAGTTTGAATCTTAAATAAAAAAATCCCTAAACTTAGGGATTTTTTTATTCTGCTTCGCCTTCAGTTGAAAGTCTTGCATCTTTTTCAACTGCTTGATAGAAGAATTCAAATTCTTCAATTGCTTGATTTTCATCTACTTTTTGGTTTGCAATATCAGAAAGTAATTTTTCAACAGAAATGTACTTAAAGTTCCTGTCGCTTGTGTAGTATGTTTTAAATGCTTTGAACATACTGTCAAAATTTGTTTCGCTTACAGTTGTATCAAGTCTATTTTTAACATAATCATGAATTGTTTTTATAATGCCATTTTTTTCAACACTTGCCCAATTGTTTTTTATTTTAATAAGGCTGTCTTGAATATCTTTAGAGAAAGGGCATTGTTTCAATTTCTTGTTGCCGTTAAAAAAGTCGATCATTTGTTTTACTCTTGTTTTTTCAATTTTGCCATCTGCAGTATATAAGAATGTGAGACAAGTTAATGCTTGCATATCATTTTCTCTCTGCCAAGTGCTTCTTGTTTGTCTTGAATTAGGATTATCTTGAATAATATACTTGCTTTTTTCCATAGTATTTTCGCTCCTTGTGGATATATGATAGCACAAAACTTTTAAAATGTAAATACCCTTTTTGATATTTTTTCATTTTATATATTTTTGCCTATCTTACATAAAAATATTAATTATTAGCACCATATTTGTATGAAAAATGGTGCAGTTAAGGGGGCTTTTGTCTTAATTGTAAGCGGTTTTGTCTGCAAACTTTTTGGTGCTTTCTTCCGCTTACCCCTCACAAATATCATTGGAATTGAGGGGATTGGGGCATTTCAAATGGTGATGTCCCTTTATTCGCTTATGCTGGTTTTAGTTACTGGCGGGGTGACGACATCTCTTTCAAGGCTGGTTTCTTCTGCCCGTGCTAGGGGGGATTATGAGAAAATAAGCGGATTTTTACGCATTGCACTGTATATTACCATTAGCATTAGTGTTGTTTTAGGACTAGTTTTTTTTCTGCTTGCAAGAAATATCTCTTCCGTGCAAGGAATCGCAGAGGGTTACTTTTCGTATAGACTTCTTATTATCTTACTACCATTAGGGGCGTTAATAGGTGTATTTAGGGGGATTATTCAAGGCTATGAGAATATGACGCCCACCGCAATCAGTCAGATTTTAGAGCAGATTATCAAATTTGCTTTTGGTTTATTTTTTGCTTTTTGGCTCGGAAAAGGTAGCCCAGAACGGGGCGTGTTTGGTGCTTTTATTGGAATTACAATAAGTGAGTTGGTTGCTGCTGCATACCTTCTTTTATATATGATGAGGAAGGTTAAATTGCCAGCATATCAAGGTGGAGAGGTAATAAAGCCTTTTTTACATGCGGTTGTTCCACTTTCTCTTGGCGGGGCAGTGCTTCCACTTACCCATGCAATAGACTCTATGATTATCGTTTCAAGGCTTGCTTTTGCAGGAATAAGTGCGGAACTTGCCACTTCACTTTTTGGACTTCAAACTGGTGTTGTTGGGGCAATTTTAAATTTTCCACTTATAATATCGCTATCTGTTGCAATGGCAATTTTGCCTAAGATATCATATTTATCCAGCAGGGGTGACCTCTCCGCCCAAAAACACGCGATATCCACCTCATTTTCTCTTATGTGGTTTTTATTGCTTCCACTTGCCGTTGGACTTATGGCAGAGGCAAGACTTATCTATCCGATAATATATCCCACCGCAATTAATGGATTTTTAAAAGAAGCGGTTAATCTTACCTATATCGGCGGATTAAGCATAATCCTAAGTGCGATTATGCAATTTATGCTTTCAATCTTGCAGGCGAAAGGCTATTATACATTTTCCTTTCTAGCCACTTTTTTAGGCGGTGTTGTCAAGGTTTTGATTGTTATTTTTACTGCGTCAATTCCTGCGATAAACATTTATGCAATTCCGCTTTCAAACATCTTTTTATGTATAGTTATATGCCTTATGGCTCTTGTTAAACTAGGTGGTTTAATAAAGATTCACTTTTTTAATTTTTTTACCCCTCTCTTATCTGCGTTTATTATGTTTATGGTGGTGCAAATTATAATCAAGGCAATAAAACTTCCTTCAATTCTTGTTGTCGTGATTTCAATTTTTGTTGGTGGTATAATTTATCTTTTTCTCAACTTTCCTATAATAAAAGGTTTGTATTCGCAACTTTTTGGCAAAAATCATGGCAGGGAGGAAGAAAATGAATAAAACAGAATTTATCAATATTTTAGCCAAAAGGGCAGAGATTTCAAAAAGCAAGTGTGAAAAAGTGCTTTCTGAAATGCAAAAGACTATAACAGAGGTGCTTAAAAAGGGAGATGAAGTTTCTATCCGTAATTTCGGAAAGTTTCAAGTGGTGGAACGCAAAGAAAGAAAATGTGTAAACCCTGTTACCAAGCGTTTTTATATGTCAAAGCCTAAAAAGATTACCGTGTTTAAGGGATATAAAAACTTTAAATATTGTTTAAAATAATTTTCTTTTTAACGCCATATTTGCTAAAATAGGTGTATGAAAATTGGTGACCTTGATTTTAAAGAAACCATTTGTCTTGCACCTATGGCAGGCGTAAGCGATATAGGTTTTAGAAAACTTTGTTCTGACTTTGGTGCAGATGCCACTTGGAGTGAGATGCTTTCAGCACGTGCTATGCTTCATAATCCTAGGAAAACTGAACTTATGGCTGTTGTTGCACCCGAAGAAAGGATTAAAGTAGGGCAAATTTTTGGGCATGAGCCTGATGTTATGGCAAAAGCAATAAACAATCCTCTTCTTGAAGATTATGATGTTATTGACATAAATATGGGCTGTCCTGCGCCAAAGATTGTTAAAAACGGCGAAGGAAGTGCGTTGATGAAAAATCCACCTCTTGCAAGAGAGGTGATTTTGTCATGTGTAAAAGCAAGTGCAAGGCCAGTGTCTGTAAAGTTTAGGCTTGGTTATGATAAGGATATAAGTGTGGACTTTGGGCGCATGTGTGAAGAGTGCGGTGCAAAGTTTATAACCTTGCATGCAAGGACGACGGAGCAGGGGTACAGCGGCAAGGCAAACTTGGAGGCCATTGCAAAACTTAAAGCGTCAGTAAAGATTCCTGTAATTGGAAATGGTGATGTGGTAGATTCTGAAAGTTACAAAGAAATGCTTGCAACTGGGGTTGACGGCGTTATGATTGGTCGTGGGGCACAAGGTAAGCCTTGGATATTTTCACTTTTAAAAAACGGGCAAAAACCTAACAATATATATAAGGTTATAGAAGAGCATATTCAAATCCTACGAAAATATTATAATGAGGAGTGGCTTACCCTGTATATGCGTAAACATCTTTTATGGTATACCGCAGATATTCCAAATGCAAGGGAATTCCGTCCGCTTATTGCCACCAGCCCTAGCATAGATGAAAGTTTGAAAATCTTGAAGCAGATATTAAAATAATTTTGATATTTTATTAAAATATAGTATCCTAAAACAAAAGGAGTTGTTATGAAGCGTACAGTAAAAGATTTAGTTAATCTGAAAGGTAAAGTGGTACTTCTTAGGGTGGATTTTAATTGCCCTGTTGATACTCTTGGAAGGGTGACTGACTATACCAGAATAATAGAAGCGTTGCCAACAATTAAATATTTAATTAAGCAGGGGGCAAAGGTGGTAATTATGTCACACCTTGGTCGTCCTGACGGATATGAAGTGCGTATGTCGCTTTGGACTGTGTCACTTATCCTTATGCAAAAACTTAATTCTAAGGTTTATTTCAGTAATAAGGTGATTGGGCCAGAAGTTAGGGAAAGAATCCGCTCTATGAATAATGGAGACGTCCTTTTACTTGAAAACTTCCGATTCTTTAAGGAAGAACGTGCATGTGATATGGCTTTCTGCCGTGAACTTGCAGGTATGGCTGATATTTATGTTAATGATGCTTTTGGTTGTGCACATAGAAAACATGCTTCAACCTATGGGCTTGCACGTGTTCTGCCTAACGCTATCGGGCTTTTGACTGAAAAGGAAGTATCGGTGATTGGTGGGGCTATGGAAGAACCTAAAAGACCTTTCGTTGCTATTATTGGCGGTGCAAAAGTGCCAGATAAAATTAAAATTCTTAAACGCTTTATTGATAAAGCGGATACAATTTTAATTGGCGGGGCAATGGCATATACCTTCCTTCTTGCTAATGGGGTTACTGTTGGTGACTCTGTTACCTATCTTGACTCAGTAAGTGTTGCAAAGGAAGTGTTGCAACTTGCACAAGAAAAAGGTAAAAAAATCCTGCTTCCTATCGACCATGTTGTGGTAAGAAAAAATGATAAACGCCAAAAGAAAATCGTAACCGAAAACTTGGCGGAAGGCATGGTTGGCATGGATATTGGTCCTAAAACAGTTAAACTTTATGCTGAGGAAATTAAAAAGGCTCAACAGATTATTTGGAATGGCCCTGTAGGTAAGTTTGAAGATGATAAGTTTAGGGAGGGTACTTTGAAAATCGCACAGGCTGTGGCACAATCAAAGGCATTCTCTATTGTGGGCGGTGGAGATAGCGTGAGTGCTATCAAAGCCTGCAAGTGTGAAGATAAAATCAATTTCTTGTCAACTGGTGGTGGGGCAACACTAAAATTTATTGAGGACGGTTCACTTCCTTGCATTGATGTTATTCAGGAGAAAATTAGATGAAAAAAATTGTTGCAAATTTTAAAATGAATAAAACACCTTCAGAGGTAAAACAGTACTTAATGACACTAGTTCCCCGTTTTGATAAAGCGGAGAATATAGATTTGTGCTTGTGCTTACCTTACACATCTCTTAGTGAGGCAAAGTATCTTTTAAAAGGCTACCCAGTTAAACTTGGTGCACAAAACCTTAGCGAATGTGAGGCTGGTGGCAATACTGGCGAAATAAGTGGTGCAATGCTGAAAGATGTTGGTGTTGATAGCGTTATCATCGGACATAGCGAAAGACGCAGTAGATTTAAAGAAAATAGCAAAATTATCAACAAAAAGATTAAAATTGCCCTTAAAAATAGGCTTAATGTTATTTTATGTGTTGGCGAAAGCCTTGCAGAGAAAAATACTCTTAAAACCCTAGACACCCTTAGAGAGCAGATTGAAGAGGCTTTGAAAGGGCTTTACGAAAATGAACTTGAAAGCATTACTATCGCTTATGAGCCTATTTGGGCGATTGGCACTGGTAAGAATGCCACACCAAGAGAGATTGAATATGCCGTTAAGGTAATCAGAAAGGTGGTTGAGGATGACTTTTCAACCAAAGCATCAAAAGAAATTTGTGTGCTTTATGGCGGAAGTGTAACAAATAAGAATGTTGCTTCAATTATAAAGGCAAAAGGGGTTGATGGTGCATTGATAGGTGGTGCAAGCCTTGATGCAAATATGTTTTTAAATATTTTAAGTTTGATATAAATAACAAATGGAGTGCAATTTTTGCACTCTTTTTATTTGGTATATTAGAATAAGCCCCACGGAAAGCGGGCTTTTTTATTTATATAAATGAAGGAGGGGTAAATTTGCGATTACCCAATTAATGAGTAGATTTAAAGCAAAAACGCTTGACG